>NZ_QUDX01000002.1:196128-393817 GCF_003477715.1 Butyricicoccus sp. AF35-5AC | reverse complement strand
GCGACGGACACCCTGCTGGAAAAGCCCATGACCGAGGCGGAGCGCACCGACTTTATCCGGGGAATCCGCAGCCAGACGGATAAGCTGGACTTTCTCTTTCAGGCCCTTGTGAAAACCTCCCGTCTGGAAACAGGCGTGATCCAGTTGGACAAGAAACCGGGTCGCCTCTTTGATACCGTGGCGCAGGCCATGAGTGGGATCGTGTATGCAGCGGAGAAAAAGGAAATCGCCGTGTCTGTGGACTGCCCGGAGGATTTGACCGTTTCCCATGACAGCAAGTGGACATCCGAAGCTCTCTTTAACTTGCTGGACAATGCGGTGAAGTACACCCCGGCGGGCGGGAAAATCGCTGTGTCGGTGGTGCTGTGGGAAATGTATGTGGAGATCAAAGTGACCGACACCGGCAAGGGCATTTCCGAAAGCAATCAGGCTGCCATCTTCCGGCGCTTCTATCGTGAGGAAGAAGTACACGAACAGCAGGGCGTGGGCATTGGCCTGTATCTGGCTCGCGAGATCGTAACGCGACAGGGCGGCTATATCAAAGTGGTTTCGGAGCCGGGCAAGGGTTCGGAATTTTCTATTATGCTCCCTACAAAATAAAGCACACTTATAACAGGAGAAAACACCATGAAAAAAATCAATTTTTGCAAAGCAACAACAATCATCTTAATAATCAATGTTATTTTATCTATTGTTTTATTTTTCGTTGTTCCTGATAAAATAGCAATTCAATGGGTAGGTACATCCCCCAGCAATGCAGTAGATTCTTACTATGTATTTTGGGTTCCGGTATTGTCAGTGCTTTTTGCTTTTGCGGGAAAACCTATTTTTACAATGTTCCTGTTTAGATTGTGGAATAGAACTAACGAGCATTTAGTGACATACTTAAATTTGTGTCTGCAAGTTGTATTTCTTACTTGTGAAATCTATATCGGATTATATAACCTATGTAATTTTAATGTTGCCATTAGTATAATTCTCATTGTGGAACTTATGATAGATGTGGTGATTGGATTGAAATTATTTCACAATCAATCTATCTAAAAGATTGTGTAGTATGTTTCGGCGGACGGCCATTTCCGGCTGCCCGCCGTAATTTTTTTTGAAATGTCCGAGCGTTGTAACATTTCACCCCGATTTTCAATGAAATTTTTTAGCCGCTGTAACATTTCGCGGACATTTGGGTTTTACAATAGCCTTATCAACAGGCAGAAAGCCTTGAAAGGAGTTTTGAGTATGAGCGTTTTGCAGACGATTGATCTGAAAAAGTATTACGGCACAGAGCCGAACATTACCCGCGCCCTTGATGGTGTAAACTTCTCCGTGAACGATGGCGAATTTGTGGCCGTTGTGGGAACCTCCGGCAGCGGCAAGTCCACTCTGCTTCACATGATGGGCGGGCTGGACACTCCCACCAGCGGAACCGTGATCGTCCGGGGCGAAGAACTGGCAAAGAAGAACGATGAACAGCTCACCATCTTCCGCCGCCGCAACATCGGTTTTATCTTTCAGAACTATAACCTTGTTCCCATCTTGAATGTGTATGAGAACATCGTCCTGCCGGTGGAGCTGGACGGGGACACGGTGGATCAGAAGTTTTTGGACGAGATCGTTCACCTGCTGGGACTGGAAGATAAACTGAAAAATATGCCGAACAATCTTTCCGGCGGCCAGCAGCAGCGTGTGGCTATCGCCCGCGCCTTGATTACCAAACCGGCTATTGTGCTGGCCGACGAGCCGACCGGCAACCTTGACAGCAAGACCAGTGCCGAGGTGCTGGGGCTTATCAAGCGTACCAGTGCGGAGTTCCGGCAAACTGTTGTGATGATTACCCACAATGACGACATAGCCCGCCTTGCAGATCGGATTGTCCGCATTGAGGACGGCAAGATTGTGGAATAAGGAGGTGGTAGGCTATGACATGGCCTTTTGAGAATGATACCAGTGCGATCACGAAAAAAATTGCTAAAAACGATATAGATAAAAACCGAGTTAAAAAAGTTTTCTCGCTTGCTACGATAGTCTTTGCAACAGCACTACTTATGATGTTGGCTATGTTTGAAAGCGGATATGAAACTACAAAAGATAGAATGGCAGAAGGGCAACCACAAGTTGTTTTTTATGATCTTTCCCAGCAGCAAATTGAGTTGTTGTATTCAGAGGAAAATATCGAATCTATCAAAGTAACTGAAACAGAAAATGGATATGACGCTTCAATTACCATTGTTGATGCCACAAAAATGACGCAATATGGTTTTTCTTCTGCGGTCGATAATATATCTTCAAAATATGACATTCATCATGTAAGAAGAAACGACTTATTCATGGATAGTTTGCCCAACGGAGGACTATTAAATCAGAAAAACATGGTTCTTATGGGGGTGGCAATCTTCATTATAATTGTGAGTGCTTTAGTAATTTACAATGTTTTCTATTTATCTGTTGTAAATCAAGTGCGGCAATTTGGGCAGCTTCGTACTGTCGGAATGACACAGCAGCAAACAAAGAAAATCATCCGCTACGAAAGAAAAATTTTATGTAGAATTGGGGTTCCGATTGGTCTACTGATTGGTGGCCTTGCTGGATATTTGTTGCAACCTGATGGTTGGGATTGGATCGCTGCGGTATTCTGGGGGATAATCATTAGTCTTATCATCAATTTCGTTGTAAAAGTATCGTTAAATAGACCTACAAAAATAGCCCTCAGCATTTCCCCGATCCTTTCCAGCAAATATATGATGGAACGCTTTGATTGTAAGGTTACTAACAAAGAAAAACGAAAATTATCTTCTTTGGGGCTAGCAATCATAAGCATAACATCACACTGGAAAAGCATTTTAGTTTCTGTGCTTTCTTTGGGCCTAAGCGGGCTTTTATTCGTCTTAGCTGCGACATACACCGCTTCCATTGATCCAGAGTCTATTGTAAAGAAAGATGTCTACCAGTATGGACAATTTGCGATTGAAACTACTGGTAAATACAGCGAGAAAGTTTCAGAAATTGAAAACTTCAAACAAAAGATAATGGAGTTTCCAAACATTAGCAATATAAAGCAAGTTGTTGAAACAGATATTAGTTGGGCAGGGAAAAATAGCACAGGCAAAGATCAACTTTCTATTATTACCGCTAATGACTTTGCTTCTATTCAGCAATTCAGCGAATCAGGCGATTTGGATTACCAACAGCTTGTTCAATCTAACCAGATTGTTGCTGTAAATGGTGTAGAAGGTATTTCTAAAGGCGATACAGTAGAATTTACATTTGGGGATGGCACCCAAAAAACTTATACAGTGGGAGGCATATTAGATGGTGATCTGTATTCAAATACAGCAATTTATGGCGGCTGGTTTTTAATGCCCACTGAATTGATAGCAGAAAATTCGGTTTCTTTTAATGTTTCTATTAGGTTGATTGTAAAGGCAAATGATACCGGATTGGAACACACCACAATATCTTTAGAGAAATTAGTGGATATGTCAGATGGATTAACACTGACGACTATGCAAGAAGCGATTGCTTCAAAAGAAGCTACTATAAGGCAGGTAGGAATATCTATCATAGGCGTAACACTATTCTTGCTGCTTTTTAGTATCATTACTTTCGCAAGTACAATCATTACAAATATAGCAACAAAAAAGCGGGAATACGCTATGTTTCAATCCATCGGTATGACTAGGAAACAAACAGAAAAAATGGCACTATGCGAAAGTTGTGTATTGGCGATAGGGAGCTTGATACTTACTCTGATATTGGGAATTATTTTAGGGCAGATATTGATAAAAGGCTTGATAAGTGCAGGGATTTTCTATTTGTCATATACATTTCCATTAGCATTGTTTACTGTATATTGCATTGTGGTGGTTCTGATTATTTTGATGATTACTATTTCCGCTTTTTACAGTTTACAAAAAACTCCGTTGGTTGAGAGATTACGGATTGTAGACTAAGGAAGTAGACCCAACTAATATAAAAGTGTCCGAGCGTTGTAACATTTCACCCCGATTTTCAATGGAATTTTTTGGCCACTGTAACATTTCGCGGAGATTTGGGTTTTACAATGACCTTATCAACAAAAGAGCACGCATAACGGAGGCGACGCAATGGAACTGACCCCGACATTGATTTTGAATCTGGTGCTGCTGATCGTCCCACCCGTTGTCCTTGTGCTGGTGTTCCGGCAATGACTGGCCCGGCACATCCGCTGGACGGTTGCCTTGACTGCTCTCTGTGATGTTCTCCTATTTTGGGATGAACTGTTCTACTATGAGAGTTTCGGTCTGTTTGCTGTGCTGCTTCTGGTACTGTTGGCGGCCACTGGCGCAGCAGTTTTCCGCATTTACCCCAAGCAAAGGAGGCGAACAATATGGGCAGAATTTTAATATTATCCGTCACTGACCACGAAGAACATATACTCAATAAAATTATGGAAACTATCGCAAACGAGCCGGAGCTTAACCATATTGCGCCTCCTCTCCCTTGCAACATTCTTTCTTTTACAAATCTGGAAATCCGGCTGAAGGAGCAGACAGTGTCCTGCAGCGGTCAACTTGTTACTCTGACTCACCATGAGTTTGCTGTCCTTACATATCTGGCTCGTCATCCTGGCTGGGTATTCTCAGCCAGCCAGATTTATGAGGCCGTATGGGATAGAGACGGTGAACGCTGCGGCACTGCCGTTGCCAGTATCATCAGTCAGATCCGGCGCAAGTTGACGCCGGATACACCAAAGGGTGGCTATATCCGCACTATACTGGGCAGTGGATATAAATTTAGCAGTTCTCCCTTTTAAGTCAGTAAGAAAGGCTCCGAGGCCGTAATGATCTCGGAGCCTTTCTCATTGACTTAAATCTTAAACAATTTGATCGCCTTCAACAAAATAATGCTCAATTCCTGGTACAGATCCTCATCCAGCACGCCGTCAATAATAGCATACTTGAGCAGCAATGGTCGATACATCTGTAAGATCGCCGTAATGGCATCCTCGTTTCCGTCCTTGGCACTGAGGAGCAGACACTCAAAATTCATCTCTTGTCACCTCCTTCAATGCTCTTTCTGATTTTCTGGATCGTCCTGTAGTAAAGTGCAGCCACCCCTTTGTAGGACAGCCCAAACTTTGCTCCCAGAGTCTCGAAATCTTCTTCCTCCAGCGTTCGAGCCAGAAATATCTGGCGTTCCCGTTCATTGAGTTTCTGCAACGCCTCCAGAAGCGCTCCATTCTCAATGACATCCATAAGCGGTAATCTGTCCAAGACCACTTCCTCTGAGCTGGGTTCAGACTCATAGACCACTTCCACAGTACTCTCTATACTGCTGCGCTTATAAAACTGGATCAAATAATCTTTTCTGCGGCGCTTGACCGCCGAAACTAAATATGCTGTAAACCTGAATTGCAGGTCATCTTCTGCCTGCCCATTGTTCCGTTGCCACATGGCTTTACCTCCAAAAGTCTCAAGAATTCCGATGGATTTCCTGAGCTTCTGGCGGTGACCTGCACCGGACAAAACCTGGCTGTGATAGAGAAAAACAGCCAGCTTTGTACCAATGGACAAAACCAGCTGTTCCTTGAATTGCTGCATCGAGCAGTTCAATAGATACCGTCCGAGCAGGCGGAGGTTTTTCCTTATGTGGAGAGAACTCCCTTGTCCTGCCTCGACGATGCACCCCTATTGAGAGCCGTTCATGAAAAGCCGTGTGTCCTGGAGTTATGAAAGCAATGAACTGCTCGATGTCGTGGAATCCTTTCTCCATAACATCGTTACTCCCTGTCCGCAGTTATGCGGACGGCACACAGGCGGCCTGCATCATCCCCTTTCTTTCGCGATATGGCAGCGCAACGCTGCCGCCCTGCTAATAATTATTAAATTGTGAAATAATACTTTTTTCAAATGCTATTCCAGCTATTCTATTAAATTAAAACAAAAGGCGGCCTCCATCCTTATTGCCAGGATAAAGACCGCCCTCTTCTTCCGATTTTCATTGGGTACTGTACTGATCTCATACCCCCACCTCCACTTATCGAGTTTTCATTGGTTTTGGGATCACTGCCATAATCATAGTGTAACTGACAGTTTTCGGAAACTCTTGGAGTAGCATTGGAATCGCTTTCGAGCAAAAAGAAAATCATTCGACATTATATGACAAAACAAGCTCTAAAACGGACACACTACTTTGCAATCTTTCTTAGTGTTCCGCTTTAGAGCTCTTCCTTTATTTTTTCCATAAAGTTGTATCTTCCATCGCTACCTGTGCCGTATCTGGATGGATATAAATGATTTGGAGTCCTTTCTTCTTGGCGTAGTTGACCGCCTGCTGGGTTCCAGACCGCATATTGTGTGCATTATCATAGACAGCTATCATATATCCGGCCTGCTCCACCATATAGTAATTGCGTTTCTTATAGCTTTCACTTGATGGCGTTTCACACAGTATTAAGACCTTTTCAGCATATCTGCGAATAAAATCCATCCTCTTTCGGTGCCAGTCATCCCAGTCTGAATCGTAACCCTCAAAAGGGAGCGCCAAGCACAATTCCACATCTTGATATGTTTGCTGTTCTTTCATGCGCAGCAGTATCTCCGCTGCCCACATATCAGCGCCCATTGCTCCTCCAACCCAAAAGCATCGTACTCCCTGGTTATAAAGTCGTATGAGTTGCTCCTGCAGACACTTTTTAATCCGTTGGCAGCGTTTATCCTTTTCATTATATTTGAACTTAAATCTGGTCGGCCTGTGGCCTGTAATCACACACGAAAAACTGTTCATATGGTTCTCCTTTCCCGTCATACTCCTCTGCATATTATACTTGCCATAGACGAGATAAATCAACCATGACCGCTTAATAATCCATGTCATAGCGGATAAAATGTAACTATAGCATGGAGGTGACGCATGGAAAATCTATTGAAAGATATGGGTAAACGGATCTTCGACCGGAGGAAACAACTGAATATGACCCAAGAAACTCTGGCAGAGCTGGCTCATGTCACACCACAGACCATCTCCACCGCAGAACTGGGGCAAAAGGCTATGCGGCCTGAGACAATCCTCAAAGTCTGTGATGCACTTCACATCAGCACCGAGTATTTGTTGCGAGGCGTCATCACAGAAGCAGATTCTTCTCTTCTTATGAAGAAGATTTCCACACTAACGCCCAAACAATACAGGCATTTTGAAGATATTTTAGACAGTTTTATCGCGGCCATACAGGAAGAGGCATAGGAGCATCACTGGCTCCCATGCCTCTTTTGATTATCCCCTGCTGCGGAACGCAGATAAAGTACTGGCAATCAGGCTGCGTGTCCTATCGTCCATTTCCGGATCATCGTCCACTTCCTGTGCAGTCGAAAGCATCACAGGCGCTGCAGGCTTCTCCACCAATCTGGCTGTGGGAATCTGCTCTTTTGCTTTTTCCTGTCCCATACCTTCCTGCCGCAAAATCTCTTTGACAATAGCCACCACCGCTTCTTTGCTGATGATTGAAGCATTTAGCGGCTGTGGCTCTTGCCCAAAGTGCTCATTATAGTAGACCACTGCATTTGCCACATATTGCGCTTTTGTGCGGGGACTCTGCAATTCCAGTAATCCAATGGCCGTCTCGTGTATGGGATCGCCCTCATTAAAGCGCAGCGTAAACCGTCCTCGTTCTTTTTTCTCGCCCATACCATCACCTGCCTGCTGTTTCAATCCGGTACAGATACTCATAGCCATCCGCATTTGCATTGATTTTCGATACGAAGAATGGTGCTCCCACCTTGCCCGAAGTTTCGATCTGCCGCTTCAAAAGAATGGCACCGCCGCCTACAAATACTACCTTGCAATATTGCAAGTCCAACATTCGCTCCCGCAACGTGCTGAACAGGTCATTGATAAATTCCTGCGCCATCTGTTCTGTCAGCCGTATGGCTGCATCCGGATATTGAGTCTTTTTTCCCATCAGTATGGCATCCACATCTCCTTCATCCAACAACAGATCCAGCTCCGAATTCACCTTTGAACGCACCTTATTGTACAACAGGATCACGCCATTTTCTAACGAATCACAGGAGGTAAGATCAATCTCTCCGTTTTTCATCAGCAGATAGTCAGCAGTAAACCCACCAATATCCAAAATTACCGCCTTTGGCTCTTCAACAAGCGTGTGAAGCATGGTGGCCGCCGCTGCATATGCCTGTGGAAAGCAGGCCACATCTTCAATATAGATGGAATACGGCTTGCCCTGCACCTCAAATTCTACCATTCCCCGCTGCCCAAAGTATTGTATAAACCGCTCCACCTGGGCGCCAAAGTGTGCCGGCGGCAACCCTACTGCCAGTTGGATACGCTGAACCTCCGAGGAATATGCTCCCCTCGCTTCAATCTCACCAGCCAGAGCAAATAGGGTCAGGATAAAGAAGCGATCGTCCTCCGTTTTATCTTTCCGATAAGGAATCCGCTCAGTAGACAGCGTATAGTAGGTATTCTGATACCTCAGCACATTCTGTCCAAAGGGACGGGTGACACTCTGCTTAAGACCGGACACAAAGGGGTTGCAATGAACCGTTTTAATTTGTTTGTTGCCATGATCAACGCCAATAAGCATATGTAATGCCTCCTTTTTGCTTTATACATATCCTTTACGCCTATATGACGCCTATTCTCAACAATCACACACTATTTTTATGAAAACAAAAAGCAGGAGACCCATCATAAAGGTTTCCCGCTTTTGGCTGCTTCATAATGTGCGCAGCTAATATATATTTGATTGTTCTATTCTGCCATACCTTGCGGAACTTCAAATTTGTATCCGCTCCCCAAAACAGTACGGATATAACCCGCTTTCGGCATATCCGGTGTCAGTTTTCTGCGGATCTGACCAATGACGCTGGCAACGGCTGTTCCGCAGTTTTCACCATCCTCACCCCACACTTCTTCATAAATCTGCCCGGCAGAAAATACCCAGGACGGGTGGTTTGCCAAGTATACCAATGTCGCAAATTCCCGATGGGTCATAGAAATTAACTCGCCGTTTCGGTGTACCGTTCTCTCCTTCAGGCGAAGCTCCAATCCCGGAAAAACAAGAGTATTACAAGGGTGAAATGACACAATATGGTCAAATCCTGGCTCGGCTGCAATAATCTCCATAATTCTGCTAAGTATGTATTCTTCATGGTCTGTTACCGACAATACAAAGATTTTTCCCATATGTCCCTCCCTTATTCATAATTAGAATGCTGATACCCTGCAGCCAATATAAAGTTTACTTGTTTATTTCAGTAATAACGACTGTTCCGTTTTTATCCAGCAAAGGGGTAATCCCCGTATCATGGACAAGGTAGTTTACACCTGTTTCGGTGTCTACAACAATACTCAAGGAAGTTCCCTGTGTATAGATTGTTTCAAAGCGCTTTTCTTTGTTTGCCATAGTAATCCACTCCTTTGCATAGTGTAAGGTATCAGCATTTCTAATTTATTACTCTATGATAAAGGCCAAATGTTGCAGAAATCTCCTAACCGCTTTCTTTTTCGGCAAGAAAACAGGCGGAATTGCTTCATTTTTGTAACAATTCAATTTTTATCTCATTTCAGGCCGAAGAATAACCCGTTTGAATAAGAACATTGTTGCACCAAAATAGGTCAGGTAGATTGCACAGAATAGCAGGATCGTCACCAAACCATAAAGAGGCACAAGTCCCTGCTGCAAGATTGCCTCTCCGAAAAAGAACTGTGCCCCTACTATCAGCAAAACCGTCAGCAAAAGAGGGAATAGCAGTGGGATCAAAAAGACTGTGGACAGTTCCCTGCGTATCAGGGAGGCTTGCCTGTGCCCCGGTACACCCAAACGGTCAATGACTGCATAATTCTTCTGGTTTTTGTCTATGGCAGAAAGCTGCTCGAATGCAAGAACCGAGCAGGATAGAATGATGAAAATAATGCTTAAATACAATCCGCAGAACGAAATAGCTGTAAATCCCGTCAGCGAATTGGCAACGCCCCACGCCTTTACTGTAACACCCATCGTTACTTTTTCCGGGAGCTGTTGACCGGACTGCAATTCCAGCTGCCATTTCCCACTGTTCAGGAATTGCTTCAAGTCGCTTTTCAATTCCGGGTATCCGCCATCTTCCAGTTTCATTGCCAGACGGATTTTTCTCCGACTAATTGTGAAGCTGCTTCATCCGGCAGAACAAGTACATATCCCTTCGTTCCGGCCATTTGATACTGCTCCATCGGCTCCGTCAGGATTGGTGTCTCTGCAATAGTCAAGGTTCGACCATTTAATGTGATCTCCGGCTGCTGCTTCAAGCCCTGCCGGATTCCGTCCATATAGTTCCATGTATCACAATGAACCAAAAACTCGTTGTCGCTCATGGAAACAGGAAAAAGCCCCAAAATCTCACGCAGGTGGTTATAGTCGGACAAGGACAAGGCTTCGATCGGTTTTTCAGGAACCGCATACAGATAATAGCTCACAGAATCCTCGACTCCACAATGCTCCTCTGTAAAGGAAACGATGGAATCCATGCTGGATTTTTCCAAAGGTGCATCAATCGCCACGCCTGCATCATAGGGATAATAGGCTTTCATGTTGGCTTTGTAGCCTGCTCCCATTGTAAGCCCCACAAACATGGTTGTCAGGGATATGGTTAAAAGAATCGCCACCACAGCCATTGTCCGGCCAGCAGAATGGATGCGCCGCCCAATCTGCCCCAGGAAGAACAGATTTTCTTCTTTGTACTTATGGCGCAGATTTTGTTTTGCAAATCGGTGCAGCAAAAGCGGAATCTGGCGATGCAGCTCGTAAACACCCACCAGAATGAGCAGGCAGGCTCCGCCAAGGTACAAAAATGCTTCATTGGTTTGTGTCTGAAGCATCCGCCCAAGCAAAATCACGCCTGCAACCATTGCGGCTATTGAAAGCAATACTACCAAAAGACTATGGCGGAATGATTTGAAACGGTATTCTTCATTCTTGCGGTTATCATACAGCAAATCGATTACTTTCTGATGCCGGATAATCTTTGCTGCTCGGAGCATCCCAAAACCATACATCAAGGCAAAAAACAAAAATGTTACTGCCCAGGCCCGGAGAGAAAAGGAAACCTGATAGGTATGCGGCACCTCAAAGATATTTTTTACTACCTGATTCAGCAAACCGGAAAGTCCTGTACCAACCAAAGAACCAAGCAGAAAGGCCCCTGTACCGATGATACTGTTTTCAGCAAGGAACAAATTCCGTACTGTCTTTGCTTCCATGCCAATCAGTTCGTAGGTTGCAAACTCCTTTTTCCGTCGTCCCAGCATAAAGCGGATCGCATAACCGATTACAAACGAGGACATAAAAGCAACCAGAGCTGACATAAGCAAAATTCCAGTAGTCAGCATCGACATATTTTCTGCCATAGCAAGAACATCTGATGAAAAGCCCAATGCCAAAAATGAGTACATCAATGCCGCAGTCAAGGTAAGCGTCACCAAGTAAATGATATAATCCCGCAGGCTTCTGCGGATATTTTGAATTGCTAACTTCCAGTACATATCTTCCTCCCATCACCTTACGCTATCGGAGTTGCTGCGAATCGAACGCTGGAACAGCAGCCATGTACTGAGAAAATAGCAACTCAGCAGCAAAGCGAAAATCCCGACAATGATACCTATTTGCCGCATCAAGGCTCCGTAGCCAATATAAGCTGAGATTTCAGCAGAAACATTTTGAAGAAAATAGCCAATCACAATAATTGCTACAACGATTGCCGCTGTGATCGGCATCCCAAACCAAACACCAAGCTGTTTTAGAACCAAAGTATGCAGGTCCTTCTCTTCCACTCCCATTTTTCGCAGAACCGAAAATCTGTAGTTGTTTTTTTCTGCATCTAGGAGCTGCTGAAGAGCCAGCACGGTAAGACACATCACCATCAGCACAATTGCACCATAGATCAAGGACGCTTTTAGGATAAAGTTAAGGGCGATTATACGGTTCACTTCCGTAGTATGGACAGTTGTACTGTATCCTGCCAGATTGTCTTTATCAGGATCTTCTGGATAAGAACGCCCAAGAAGCTGTTCCAGCATTTCTGCCGTTTTGAAGGGAAGCGGATATTGGGTCATCACAAATCGGTTGCTCTGTACCGGAAGCAAGACTTGCGCTATCTCGTCAGGTATGATATACACCACATCTGTATAAAGATTATAGATGGATTCCCCCACAGGCTCCTGAAACACGGCGTTCTCACTGAGTTTCAGGGTGCCTGCGTCAGTTTCCAGTAAGGTATGCTCAGCGATGTAGTTTTCAATATCCTTGTCCTCTGCCGCACGATGCCAGTGGGTAGCAAATTCATCCGTTTGTAAGATAATAGGTTCATATCCCAACATTTTCCGAACAGCGTTATAATCCTTCAGTGCAATTGCCAAGGGAGGAAAATCGTACTTTACCCGCTGGTGAAAGTCGCTTTTTTGGGGAAGATATTCCGAAAAAGTCAAATCGTCCTTTATCGCTATGTTGTTTTGTTCTATGAACGCAGTAATTTCCCCATAGTCTGTATCCGGAAGATTTTCCACTTCATAAACATCGTTGTAGCGGCTTGAAATTTGAATATCATAGACTGCCCGACTATCCAAATAGCCCAGACTCCATCCTGTCAAAACTGGCGCAATGACAAACAAGCAGATAGAAAAAGTCAGGGTCACACAAATTATCGTCATCGTTTTCGTATTGGTAGCCAGCTTAGAGGAAAGCTGTCCAAACAGAAATAAACTCGTATTGTGATATTTGCAGGACACTTTAGACTCCTTCCAGTATAGGAGCGCCGCATTCGATAAATAAATGACTGCGGAAATGATAAACAAAATATCCGCAACCCCAAACAGCAAATATTGATTCAGAGTTGGGGCGTCAAATCCAAGGAAGTAGGCTTTTTCCAGTTCTGCGATGGAAAAAATCGGGATAGCGGTCAATACAGCACCAGCCAGAAGCCCGCAAAGATATCGGGAAAATCCTATTTTTCTGTGTAAAACAGCACCTGCGATTGCCCAAAGCAGCGTCAGTGCAGGGAATAGGACATTCCCCCAATACATGAGCTTTACAGGAAGCGGATGTCTGGGATCGAAGTAAAAATGATATTTTACAGCACCTACCTCCAGCATCCACAGCAGCATAATGCCATAGAAAATACAGATCATCGGCATCCATCTGCTTTTATGAAGCGGTTTTTCATTCTGACGGTTTGCCGTCATAAGCTCAATAATCCTGCTTTTGTTGAGAATTCTGACATTCCCGACTCCAACCAGAATCTGGCAAATAACAAAGAAGCCCACGGTCAGTAGCACGGTATCTGGAAAAAAAGACCAAGAAAAAGCGTAGGGTTCCCCAAAAGAAGCAAGCAGCATAGCCGTAATGACCTGAGAAACGATCATCCCCAGAAGGATTCCCACCGATACAGAGAATATGAGCAGGAAAAAAGTCTCTCCAAAAAAGAGCAGTCCTATGGTTTTTTGCTCCATTCCCAGGGTTGCCTCAACTGCAAACTCCGATTGTTTTTTTCTCAGCATGAAACGATTGACATAGTGGATCAGGAACAACAAAAGCAGACTAATCCCGCAAATTGCCAGTTTCATACCTCCAGCCAGCAGGGAAATATTATATTCCGCACCAATGGTCGGATGATAATGGGTGCTGCTGATAGACAAAAACGCATAGAACAGGGTGACACAGAGTGTCATGGTCACAATATAAATCAAACAGTCCTTCACAGACCGCTTTGCATTTTTGAAAATGAGTTTAGCGTACATCGCTCATGCCCCCTCCCATCATGGTGAGGACATCCAGGATTTTTTCAAAGAAAGTCCTGCGGGAATCACCACCCTTACGGATTTCCGTGAAGATCGCGCCATCCCTCAAAAAGAGAATGCGATTGGCGTAGCTTGCCGAGAAAGCGTCGTGTGTCACCATCAGGATCGTGGCTCCGAGATCTTCGTTGATACTCTGAATCGTAGAAAGCAGCATCTGGGACGAATGACTATCTAACGCGCCGGTGGGTTCGTCCGCCAAAATCAGCTTAGGCTGGTTGATAATGGCTCTGGCACAGGCGCACCGCTGCTTCTGGCCGCCGGACACCTGATATGGGTACTTATCCAGAATATCCATGATATTCAGCTTTCCGGCCATTTCCCGCACCCGTCCATCGATCTCGCCTGCTGGAACCTTGTTGATGGTCAGCGCCAGGGCTATGTTTTCCGAAATGGTCAGCGTGTCCAGCAGGTTAAAATCCTGGAACACAAATCCAAGATTTTCCCGGCGAAACCGGGCAATCTGTTTTTCATTGATTTCCGTCACATCGGTCCCATCCAGATAGATATGTCCCGCACTGACGGTATCAATGGTGGAAATACAGTTGAGCAGGGTGGTCTTGCCGGAACCGGATGCTCCCATGATTCCTACAAATTCCCCCTCCTGAACGGAAAAGCTGATGTCCTGAATTGCTTTTGTAACATTCCCACTATTGCCATAATATTTTTGGATATGATCCAGTTTCAAAATTTCTTTCATTGTTATCACCTCTGATCTCTATTGTAAAATAAGAGCGGCTTCGTTTGTATCAAGTTTTCTTACAAAGTTCTAACAAAAATGTAAGAAGTGCAGAACGGTTCTCAGCTCTGCACTTCATGAATCAAACAGTTAATATGAAAAGAAAGGGAAATTGCTGTGCCATGTTCCGACGACTCCGCCGTAATGCCAATGCCCAGCTTTTCACAAAGCCGTTTGCATAGGTACAGGCCAATGCCTGTGGACTGCTGGACCATACGACCATTCTGACCGGTAAATCCCTTTTCAAAGATACGGGGCAGATCGGACGCAGCAATCCCGATTCCATTGTCCTCCACGACAAGAACAACCTGATCCTGCCGTTTATGAGTAGAAATGCGGAGAACCGGCTGTTCCGTACGATACTTGACCGCATTGGCAATCAGTTGGTTCAGAATAAAGCGCACCCACTTTTCATCTGAATAAACCGTGTCCTGCATTTCCTCCACTTCCAGACGCATACCACTTTGGAGCAGCAGATATTTATTATCTGCAATCGCCTGATGCACCACTTGGGACAGTGCCATTTCCCGGACAGAATAATCTTTCTCTGTATGCTCACTGCGGGCATAATAAAGAGCCTGTTCGGTAAAGCGATTTGTCTTTTCCAGTTCCAGCAGAAGTTCTTTTGTCCAGTCCATCCGATGGTTTTCACATAGAAGTTTCATGGCAGTAATGGGCGTTTTGATTTCGTGAATCCATTGTTCAATGTATTCCTTGTACTCCAGGCGTTCCCGCTCGACCTCCCCGATCTGCTCCAACATGGATTTTCCAGCCATTTTCAAAAGCTGATAGTAAACCTGATCCTCGGCCTGTTCCGGCAGCTCCATCACTTCGGAAATGAGGTATCTCTCGGAGAGCTGCTCCGCCATATCCAGAAGTTTTTGCATCTGCCGCTTTCGTTTCCAGTAAGTGAGGACAAGTCCCGTCAGCAAAATCAATGCCCATACGATCAGGATCAATACTACTGCGGAAACCGAATTGCCGCACACCAGCAGAAATACAGTGAGCGCAGCCATACAAACAAGGTTCGTCAGCAGAAACGGCAGCCTGTTTTTCCAATATCGTCTGCTGTTCATATCGTGTACCCCTGTCGGTGCTTTGTCTTGATAAAATCCGTCAGGCCGATGCCCGCAAGTTTTTCCCGGATGCGGTTGATATTGACGCTCAAAGCATTGTCATCCACATATAACTGATTGTCCCACAAATACTCAATCATATCTCCACGAGAACAGATTTTTCCTCCGTTCTTGAAAAGGTAATAGAGAATCTTCAATTCGTTTTTGGTAAGTTCTACGCTCTGTCCATTATAGTCCAAACTACTGGATTCCAGATGCAGCACCGCATCTCCATAGACGATCTGCTCCCGTTGCTGTGCGGGATAGGCTTTCTTCAGCAGGGAAGCGATTTTTGCAAGCAGGATCGCTGTGTTATAGGGCTTCGTGATAAAAGCGTCCCCACCCAGCATGATGCTATTTAGTTCGTCCATATCCGTGTTGCAGCTTGTCACAAAAATAATCGGCACCTCGGAAAATGTGCGAACCTCGGTGCAGAGAGAAAAGCCACTGGTTCCCGGTAGCTTGATGTCCAGTAAAATCAAGTGTGGCTGTTCGGCTTTGATCCGATCAATCACATCAGAAAAATCTTCCGGAGCCGCCGCTTCATAGCCATTGCTTTGCAGCAGCGTTTTCAATTCATTCCGTATCAACGGATCATCTTCTATTATCAATATTTTTTCTTTCATATCAGCCTCCGTGAAAAAAATAATATTCTATGATATAGTCGCTCATGCTCCCATTGACATTTGCATCAGGCGAATATAAAAATGCAGCCTTAATGCGTTAGGAACCTTATCCCTCAACAAATGAAAAATGGTAAACTTATATTTCTTCAACATCAATGACATGATATCCTTTTTGTTTTAATGCCTTTGCAAACAAACCCATTCCAGAAACTAACTTTCCAGTGAAGCTACCATCATATATCTGATTAACACCACAGGTAGGGCTTCTGGATTGTAATATAACTAAATCAATCTCTTCATTCTGAATTTTCGATAATGCAACTGCCACTGCCTTATTATATTCTAAACTAACATCATTTCCGTTTTCATCAACTACTCTCCCATTCACAATTTCTGCGCAGGGTCTGGGAGTTTCCATTCCTGCTAATACTTCCGGGCAGATAGAAATCACTTCTTTATCTTTTAAAAAATGGATAGCTGCTGAATTTTTGTTGTTTTTCCCATTATATTTACAGTTCTCTCCCATAATACAGGCACTAACCAATACTTTCATATTTGTCACCTCAAAGCCCAATGGCTTGCTCGAACAGTCCACAATAAAGTCCTTTAACGAATAGTCGAGATTACCAGTCTGTCAACGCACCATAGACGACAGTTCAAAAGCAAACTATGTGTTAAAGCAAACTACCCTTTAACCCTTTTTTGAAAACCAGTACAGCTCTTTCGGTTCCCCAAAAAGACATCGTAACAAGTCGATAGCTTTCCTTTTCCATTTCTTCTATTTTTGCATTGATTTTCTCTGTTACATTTTCCACGGTAATTCCTTCTACTAATTCTGTCCGATACATTATATTTTACCTCCATAAGCACTCAATTCAAAACCAATTCGCTTTTTCTGCTTTGAATTGAGGGGTATCGCCTTCCTGGTATGGATTATAGGTATTGCGATTACACCCAAATTCTTTTAATGCCTTTATTTTATTATCCTCTGTCCATTCAACCAGCGATATTCCATCAAATTCCTCTATACTTCCATTGTTCATTTCATTTTTGAAATACCACTCCACAATCGTTTGATCTTCCTTATGAAAAAATTGCTTGATTTCCCAAATAACCACCTTGCCACGGGTATTCCATTCCTGAAACCAATGCTTTACTGTTTTTCGGTTGTTATACTGGGGACTCCAGCTTTCTGTATAGATCACATCTTCTGTAAAAATATCATCAATCCCCATATCCTGCTGATTGAGCCACATATCAAACCATAATCGGATTGTTTTTTCTCGTTCATTCATGATATAAACACCTCACCATTCTTTTGTCTTACCTTCGCGTTTGTTCTGCATAACCTGGGTTTGATATACGAGAACAGGAATCAGAGAAACCAGGGCAAGCACACCAAAAACTACCGAACATTTTGCAACCGCAAATATTGCGAACATGAGCAATATCAGCAACCACGGATTACGCAGATTTCTGTAATAGTTTTCCTTGTCCTCATAAGAAGTATGAAGTTCAAACGGCTTACCGTCATTATCTTTTTCTACGATCAACAGTTCCCGATTAAAGGTGGTGGCATTTGTTGCTATGCGTCCGCCTTTTTCAGCCCATGGCCGTAGGCGTACTTTACCAACAGAGTAGTTCAGGTTGATGTTTTTATAAAATACTTTGTAACCCATCCCCTCTAAAAACTCATGATAATCGGATGCGTTGGCCTTCGATTTTTGCCCGATAAACTCCACGCAGTATTTTACCTGATCCGGTTTACACTCCTCAAATTCATACAACATTTTTTCCGCCCGAATCAGACGATAGCCCTTTTCAGACATTTTATTCAGCCAATGTTCCTGGGCAGTCAACAAACCGCCAAAGAAACGATAATACTTTTTGCTCATACCGCACCTCCAATAATTCCATTAGCCACGCCTACAAGTTCATTGAGCCTTATCAGCTCCTTTTCTGCAATTTCTTTTCCTTGCGTTGTAATGAGATATTCTTTTTTCCGTCCCGCACTATCTCCAAAAGGTGCAATCCAGCCTTTTTCCTGCAACGAGTTCAACGCACCATATAAAGTACCTGCCCCCAGCGTGAGCCGCCCTTTTGTATTGTCTTCAATAAATTGCATAACAGCATATCCATGTTTCGGGGTATAAAGGGAGAGCAAAATAAAGAATGTCACCTCTGTGAGCGCACCGCCTTTCGCATTGTCTCGCATAACACCTGCCTCCTTATTACGGTTACTGTAATAAATATATCACTAACCGTAATAGAAGTCAATAACGATCCAAAATATAACAGCAAACTTAAAAAGCGGGGCAGCACACGCCGCCCCGCCGATCCTATATGCTTATTCCATCGCTCGCATTTCTTCCACAAGCGATTGATTTTTCTGCCTGCGCATTGTCCAGAAGGACAGAATCACCTCCAGGCCAAACAGTACCAGAACGAACAGCCCCATTTGCAGGAAGGGGAAGGAATATGGCATTGCTACATGGAAAGTCATTTCGCTGAATTTTCGGGCAAATATCACTGCAATCGGGAGGCCGACTGCCAGGGTTGCCAACGCAGCAGAAAACGCATAGCAAATTCCCTCATAGATGGTCATTTGACAGAGCTGTTTTCTGGTCAGACCGATGGCACGAAAGACGCTGTTTTCCCTCTTTCTGGACATCTGATTGGAGAGGGTGGTGTTGATGAGATTAACCACGCCAAAGAGAAATACCAGCCAGGACAGCGCCTGAAACCCTCCAAAAACGACCCGGTTTTCCATTTCCTCATAATCCTTATGTATCCCAATGGTATCCAAGTCAAGATCCGGATTGGAAGAAATGATCGCACTCAGACTGTTTTCAATCTGCTCCGCCTTTTGGGGATCGCTGACAATGCTCCAGGAATAATCAAAACAATCAATCATAGGCATTGCTTCCTGAAACAGCTCTTCGGTTGCAACCATGCAGGTGCTGTCCAATGCCAGAGGACCATGACCATTTTTAAGCCCATCGTTTATGAACAGACCGGAAACAGTGACAGGAATCTCTTGATCCCCTATGGTAAGTTTTATAACTGACCCCACATCTACACCGATCATATCTTCTGCATATTCCATATCGAGTGCAATACTATGGGAATCTTGAGGTAAAGTTCCGGACACAAGCGCCGCTTCCATCTGATCCCTGTTTCGGTCACTCAACAGATCACACATTCCGCCGGAAGAACTCTCCTCATTTTCAAACCGCACATGAACCGCCTGACGATTCTCTATCACATCTGTTACGCCGTCTACGGCCAGCACTTCCTGCCGAAGCGCTTCATTCAAAGGATTTCCTTTTGACATTACCTCATATTCTGTTTTTTCAGAATGGATATAGATTTTATAATCCCCATCCGGGAAATACTGTCTTGCGATCCGCTCCGGCGAACGAACCAAAAGAATAGAAGCTGTCACCAAAAGGATCACCCCGCCCAGACTCAGGGAAGCCACGATACTGATCGTCTTTTTGCGGTCACGCCTGAAATTTGCAATTCCCATGGAGAGGGGATTTAACCGCATATTCTTCTTATGTGTGTGGGTCTTTCCGCTCTGATTGCCGGTAAAGCGGACTGCTTCAATCGGGGAGATACCGGCGGCAATCTTTACCGGTCTGCGGATCGCAATGGATACCATAAACCAGCCAAGCAGTGCAGTCAAAACAATCGCAGCAACATAAAATGGCAGATGAAACCCACGGGGAAACAGCGCAAACCCGGCTGCACATCCCAGCAAAATACCGATACCAATGCCAGCCCATCCTAAGAAACGGCCTTCTTTTTTGACAATACGGCGGATCTGTTTTGGCGTTGTTCCGATAGTCCGCAGTTGTCCATAACTTTGGATTTTGTCATTGATAGAAATTCGGAAGATACTTTGTATCACAACATACCCTCCGATGATGACCAGAACTGCAATTCCGGCAACCAGCGCCAGCATACTGACATTCACAGGCTGCTTATAGAACTTCATATAGCTGAGGTTCATGATCGGCATTTCCAGCTGATATTCCTTGGCAATCTCCCGGCTGCGGGCAGTCAGCTCTGTTTCATCCATTTGCTGCTCATTCTTAAAATGCACATAGGCACGATAATCAGCGGGGTCATAGCCGCTCCATCCTTTCAGGGCTTCTTTGGAAAGAAGGATGGAAGATCCATTTACCTCTTTTTCCTTATAGCCTTCCATAATGCCAGTCACCGTGTATTCTCCGTGAAAGCTCTCGCTGCTTAGCATAACCTTTTCGCCAATCCCGGCGTCTGCACCATAGTTGGAAAGGAAATAACGGCTCACCACCACCTCATCCTCCTTTTGGGGCAGTCGGCCTTCCAGCAGCTTCATCTGGTCACGGGCAATATACATCGTTTCCTCATCACAATAAATATAGGAGGCATTGTATCCCTGCTCCGTAGGTTCCACAGCCAGCATGTAATACTCTCCTACCCTTGAGAAGTCATCCAGCCCCTTCAGGGTGGACACATCTTCTTCGGTAATTCTGGTATAGACCGCCTCATAGGTATCCTCCACATGATTTTTCTCTATCTGCCGGGTAGACAAAGCCATCACAATCGAAAAACAGATCAGACAGGATGCCAGCGCAACGGCGATCACCACCATCAAATTCCGGCGTTTTTCGCTTTTCAAACTCTTTCTTGCCAGTTTCCTGACAATATTTCCTGTATCATTTTCAAATGGTACTGTCATTTTGATCATCTCCTTTAAGTCTTATATTTCTGCTGTCAGCAAAGCGGCGGCTTCACATCGGAAGCCGCCGCCTCTGGTTAGTCCATGGTCTTGATCCGCTCTACAAGGGAAAGCCGTTTAGAGTAACGGACAGCAACCAAAGAGAAGATTCCGGTCACGACCAAAAGTGCCAGAACAAAAACAACCGTTTCCATCAAAGGGAATTGATAGGACAGTTCCCCAAAAATATTAAAGCTGCTGATCACATAGTCAAAAATCCAGCCCAGGATTCCGCCAATGCCAACCGACAAAAATACCGTAACCCCTGCGTACCACAGGCATTCTGCGATCAGCATACGGGAAACCTGCTTTCCGGTCATTCCCACAGACTGCAAAATCCCAAGCTCCTGCTGCCTTGCCAGCAGATTGGTCATCAGGGTGTTGACCAGATTTACCATGGAGAACACAAACAGGAATGCCAGCAGCAGATAAACACCGCGGGTCATCATCTTTAGCTGCGATTCCAGGGATGCCGCATGGTCTGCTCTGGAAAAGACCGTCAGCACCGGATTTTCCAGCAGGCTGAAAATAGACGCCCTGAGCGCATCCGAGTCCTCCGATGTATGGACATTCCAAACAGCCTCTCTGTTCTCAATGTCCGGGTAGAGCTGATCGGCCAGTTCTTCTGTAAGGGTAAACAGGCCCCATGCGCCGGTGCCCGATGTCACTGACGGTTTCGCAATCCCCATGACCGTTACTTCTATGGCCTTACCGTCCATGGATTCAAAGGTCAGCACATCCCCAACAGCAGGCGTATAGCCATAAAACATACTTAAAAGATGATCTTCCGAATCAGTCACGACCACACCGTTGTTTGCGGCAAGCTCCTCATAATCTGCGCTGCCTTGTTCCAGATTTTCCTCTGGCAGCCATTGTTCCATCTGCTCTCTGTCAAATACAGGGAACTTTAACGCAACACTTTCCTGGGGGAATTTCACCGTTGCGGATGTTACTTCATGGCTGGTGATAGATTCCACACCATCTATGGCAAGAAGCTCCTGACGAAGTTCTTCTGTCAGTGGATTTTCCCGCGCGATGGCAGGCAAGCCTTCCGCGCCTCCCGAATCCATCCAGCTGACCTCATAGTTACAGTGATCTCCCATGGCTTCTATCGCCATCTTTTCGGGGCTGATGGAGTTAAGTACCGTAGCGGCTGTTACCAAAAACACACCCGTCAACCCGAGAGATACCAGGGTGATGACCGTCTTTTTCCTGCTCCGCCTAAAGTTCATCTGTGCCATAGAGAACGGCGTAATGCGGTGGTTTTTCTGATCCTTCCGGTCTGTTGCCGTTTCATAACCACTGGAGCGGACCGCTTAGATGGGGGATACCCTCGCCGCCATGCGGACAGGCGCATGAATGGACAGAAATACCGTCAGGGCGCAGGCTGCTGCGGTCGCAGCCAGATAGGGCAGATTGCCCATCCAGCTCCAATGTGCCGGGAAAATAGCAAACCCGATAGCCCCTCCAACCAAAAGCCCCAGCGGGATACCGCAAAGAGATAACAGCAATCCCTCCCGCCGCACGATCCGCCGGATCTGTTTTGGTGTTGTGCCGATCACTTTCAGGCGTCCATATTCCCGCATTTTGCCCTTTACGGAAATGAAAAAGATACTGTAAATGACCACGGCACAGGCAACCAGCAAAAGGATTGCCACGGGAATGTAATATTTCATCACGCCGGACTTAAAGCCCTGCATATCGAAATAGTTGGAACTGTAAAAAATCTGATCCTCTGAGACATCGTTGGCAGAAAGGAATGCTGCAATACCCGCCTTGAGCTGCTCCAGCTCCATATCATCAGCACCGGTATAACGAAGCCGAAATTCAAACAGCGGCTCTCCCTGCGCCATCTCCTCCACAAATGCTTCAGATACATAAAGCTGGAACATACGGGAGTCATTCTCCACATCCATGATACCGCTGACGGTATAGGTCTGCTTTCCGTTTCCAAGATTCACTTCTATGGTCTGCCCGACTTCTGCGGGGATTTCAAAATAATCAAGAAATGCCCGTTCTACCAGAATTTCATTGGCAGCCTGCGGAAGCGTCCCGGTAAAGGAAGGTTTCTTCCCCAATTCCATCCAGTTGGCATCCGCATACTCCACAGTCAGAACGCTGTCACCATAGCGGGCGGAACCGTAATTCTGGGAAAGACCCCAGCGTTCCACTTCCGGGCAGTCTTTCAGTCTTTCAATCGTATCACGGTCACAATTCACCACAACCGCCTGATACTGTCCCCGGAGATCCGCCTCCAGTTTTCTGTCATTTCCCGCTCCTGCGCAGAAAATCGCCGCCATCAAAGCAGCCGCCAGAGCGATCGTTACGATCACAAACAGGTTGCGCCGCTTGTCTGTCTGAATACTCCTTGCCGCCAGTCTTTTAATAACCGGCCCTGTGTCATTTTCAAAAGGCAATGTCATGTCTGCCACCTCCTTTATCCAACGATTTTGCCATCCTCGATCCGTACAATACGGTCTGCAAGCTGGGCAATGGCATCATTATGTGTGATCATCACCAGCGTCTGGTTAAATTCACGGCTTGTTCTCTGCAAAAGCCCCAGCACATCGGCGCTGGTCCTGCTGTCCAGGTTTCCGGTGGGTTCATCGGCAAGGACGATAGCGGGCTTTGACACCAGCGCGCGGGCGATTGCCACACGCTGCTGCTGTCCACCGGAGAGGTTGTTTGGCATATTCTTCAGCTTATCCTCCAGTCCCAGCATGGACACCACATCCGCCATGAATTTCTGATCCACCGTATCCCCATCCAGCTCCACCGGCAGGACGATGTTTTCATACACATTTAGGATTGGCACCAGATTGTAGTTCTGGAAAATAAAGCCGATATTGCGGCGACGGAATATGGTAAGCTGCTCGTCGTTCATCTTCGCCAGCTCCTTATCCCGCACCATCACGCTGCCGGAGGTGGGTGTGTCCAGACCGCCCATCATGTGAAGCAGGGTGGACTTACCGGAGCCGGAAGTGCCGACCACCGCCACAAATTCGCCCTCCTCCACAGAAAAGTTCACGCCATCCAGGGCGCGGGTAATGTTCGGCTCTGTGCCGTAGTATTTTTTAAGATCAGTTGTCTGCAAAATTTTCATAACAGTTACCTGCCTTTCTTAATTTGTTGAGTATAGGGTAAAGGGCAAATGTTGCAGAATTGTCCTAAAGGGTATGAAAATCCATAATGAATTGCTTCAATTTTAGGACAATTCATTTTCGTGTGTCTTTTTTATAAAGCCGGATAGATATAAGCAAAACCATTGCTAACTGAATTACAACAAAAAACAGCGTCAGCCAAACGCTCTCATAATAAAAAATATCTGTCCAGAAGATCACCAGATCTACCAGAGCCACCACACCAGCCGACCATCTAATTTTTCTTGGAAAGAAGTGCCGGAGCAGCAGCACAACAACAACCGGCGGGATCAGCAAGCAAGCTGCATTGATGAGTAATGTCTTTGTGATTTCCATAAGGCCACCTCCAAATTCATGATGTTGCTGTCAGCATAAATCCCAAATGTTGCAGAATTGTCCTAAAATCCATTGTCCTCTAAAAATTTTTCAAAAAAGGCAGCCTGCCAAAACAGACTGCCTCAGAATTATTTTATGGGCAGGAACACGGAAAAAGTTGATCCTTCCCCAACTTTAGACTCGACGGTAATATAGCCCCCCTGCATGGTAATGATCTCTCGGGCAAGGTATAAGCCGATTCCGACCCCATCTATATCATGCACCGCTTCATCCCGATAGAAGCGTTTGAAGATCGTGCCCTGAGAATGCTCCGGGATGCCTCTGCCTGTATCCGTCACATCTATCCTCAAATACATCTCCCAATCCCGTACCCTCACCTGAATGCTGCCACCAGCAGAGGTGTACTTTACCGCATTATCCAGAATGTTAAACAATGCTTCGGAAGTCCAGCGGCTGTCATGGGATATTGTCAAATCAGATGGGCAGTCCACCGACAGGCTGATCTCTTTTTGTTCCATCGGAGCCAAAACACCATTGATGGCGCTCACCAGCGTATCCCCGATCACAGCATCCTGTTTCTCCAGCGTAATGACACCCGTTTCCAAACGGGAGGTTTTCACCATTCCCTGAATGAGAAAATCCAATTTATCCAGCTGCGTGCCTGTGGCCTGCAAAAACTCCTTGCGCTTTTCTTCTGTCAATGGCCGTGTCAGCATGGTATCGTTGATCAGCTTCAAATTTGCGATGGGGGTTTTGGTCTGGTGGGAAATATCTGATACTAGGGATTGCAGTTCTTCCTTTTCTCCCTCTGCCGTATGTCTGGTTTTCTGCATCACATTATAGAGCCGTTCCAGACGATGGCTAATCCGAGACAGCAGTGTTTCCGCTTCATAGTCTACCTGGGGCCGGTCTGTACTGTCCATCATGTGATCCAATGTCTGGCACAAACCATCGGTGAACAGAGAAAGTTTCTTTTGAAAATAGTGCAGAAAAACCATGCCCCAAATGTAAAATGCAGCTGTCAAAATAATGCCGCAGATGACAACACGCACATCTTTCGTCAACAGGAAAAAAATCAACAGCAGCAAAGCGGCAGTGAGCAGAGTCCCCGCCACAATTTTTCTCAAAAATACCCTGACAGATAAATTTTGCAGCTTCATCGTGGCTCACCGCCGATCCACTGGTATCCCATTCCATAAGCTGTCTTAATATATTTCCGCTCATCTGTTTCGATTTTTTTGCGGATACGGCTGATGATCGTCGTTAGAGTATGCTCATCCACAAAGTCTCCATCAATGTCCCACAGCTTCTCTAAAATCTGCCGCTTGGTCAGAATAATCCGGGGGTTCTTTACGAACAGGAACAGGGTGCGGTATTCCTTCGGTGTAAAGTCCAGGGATTCTCCGGCAAGGGACGCACTTTGTTCGGAGAAGTCGATTTTCAGAAAGCCATCGTCAAACAGATCATGCCGAGGTGTCCGCAGCTCCAGATTTGCAAAAACCGCCGCCACTTTTTTACAAAGCACTGTCACAGAAAAGGGCTTAGTCACATAATCCGCGCCGCCGACTTCATATCCCTTGAGCATATCGCTCTCCTTATCATTGGCTGTGATAAAGATGATATAGGTATGCTGACCGCGATTCCGGATTTCTTCACACAGATCCAGTCCGCTGCCATCGGGCAGGTTAATATCCAACAGTGCCACATCAAATTCATTTTCCCGCAGCTTTCTTACCGCGCTGTCAAAATTAAAAACAGAAATGACCTCATATCCATCAGAGGTCAGATTGTATGCCAATGTCCGATTCAAAAGCTGATCGTCCTCTACAATTAGAATCTTCTTCAAGACATTCACTTCCTTCCTTATTTTTCAACTATACTGATAGGATAAACACAAAATGTTACAGAAATGTCCTAATCAGATATTTTTCTTTTTAATTATAGGATAGCCTACTTTTCAGCACAAGAATAAAAATATGAATACATACAATAGTTTCAATGTCATGTTGGACAACAAGAACACCGCCGCAAACTATACGATTGCGGCGGTGTTAACTATGTATAAAATCTTCCTACAGGTTTTTATGTATGTATCCCGTATTTCGCCGTTTGGATGTTCTCTTCACCATGCAGGATTACTCCGCCACAGGTCTTTGTGCCCTGTACCATGTAGCCCTCAAAAAAGAAGCTGTAAGGCAAGTAATCATCTGTCAGGACGATGCGTTCGTAGTTGTACCAGTTAAAATGCTGATCCAGAAATTTCCCCAGTTTGTGCCGCAGGATAGGATTCTCCACTACAGCCTTGAGATTTTTCCGGCTGTGAAACTCCAGCGTTGGTCTGTTCTGTTCCGGAATGGACAACAGCCGCCACCGTGTTCTATCAACGGTTTCTCCCTCACCTGCCGCATATGAACGGAACGGCTCATAAGGCAGTCTTATTCGCTCGGTATAACCGGAAACGCTGTCTCTGCCAGCATCCTTCAGCCATGTGAAGGAAAACTCTAGCACTTTGGCACCGCCTACGGCATCACACAGCCGCAGTTCTGCATAGGAATGGATATCTTTGGTGATCAAATACTTTTTCTCCTCCAGCCGCTGCAATTCCTTTTTCAAAATAATAAAGTACTGCGGCGAACAGCCACTTCTGGAACGGGTCTTGAGGGAAATACTATCCCGATCCACATAAACTGTTGCCATTGTCCTATTATTCATAATCCACCTCGTTTCTGTTATGTGCTCCTGCATGATGCATGGCAGTCTGTATGACCAGGAATGGATGCTCTACATACTCCTCTTTTGCTGAGGTATATGCTGCTCCTCCCAGAGAGTCCAGATACTGCCATCCGTTTTTGGATTTTGAGATGTACACATAGAACGGTGCAAGCACATACTCATCCCGTTCATAGCAGCCCAGATACCGTCTTGCAAGTACTGCCACAACACCCAGCTCTGCCGCTTTCTGTGTCGTTAGGGAAACTGCCAGTTTCATTACTTCCTCTTTTTCAATATCATTGAGTCCGAAAGTATAGATACTCTCCAGGAACAGCACAGGCTTCTCACTGGTAACAGGCTTTCCGATATCCATGTTCTCCTGCGACAGATCAGCAAAAGAAAAATCGACGGCAGGCGGTTTTTGAAATGCACCTTTTGTCAAGCGGAGACAGGCACGAGCCACCACCGCTTCATCCTTTTTCACAAGGACAATCTTCTTATTAGAGTCAAAGGCAGCTAACAGGCACTCCCTCTGGCTTCCAGTACGGTAAGACAAGCAGGTACTATGAGGAAGTTCACCAAGCCGCAGAGTGTGGTAAAAATCATCCACCTCTTCTGCCCAAAATGCACCTCGCGCCAACGAAAGATTTTTCTTCCAGAGGCTCTCCTGCATCTCGCTGACAGGGTAGCGAATCTCACGCTGCAGGTCACCAGCAAAATATTTGAGTTTATAGAACTGGCCCATCAATTCAGCCTGTACGATCCGTCGCAACGCTTCAACAGCCAGCTCCTGCCCGTCCAGTTCCCCATAGAGAGCGCGTACCATAGCCGCGCCGCCCTGCAGTAAAAATTCCGTGACAGTCTCCCGGTTCTGCTCCACAAAATCGTCCGAAAATGCCAGTTTTTCTTTTAGATCCAGCCAGTCTGCATCTGTTGTCAGAATATCTTTCCGCACCTGCTTCCAATCCGTCCTTTCCAAAAGAGCCGTCATATTATTGAGGGTAAATACCGCATCCGACTCTGTAGTGAAATCCGGTATGAATGCCTGCAGCTGCGTATAGTGTTGCAGCAGCCCCATGGCAATCCGCCGGGTCAGCCCACAGATATGTCCAAATGAACCCCGATACCATTCGCTAAACGGCCTTTCCAACAGACATTTTCCAAGCTGCTCCAACTCTGCATCTCCTGTATACTGGCTGACCAGATCCCGTTTTATCAGCTGCCGAAGCGTCAGCAAACGCTGATCTATGGAAAGAGGTGTCAGCATAGTGTATAACCGGACATAAACCTCTTTCTGATGCCAAAGCTGATACATTTCCTCAAAGGTGTACTGCTGCCCTTCTTCCAGAAGCGTAAAGAAGCTGTCGCTGCGGTTCACAGAATCGCTGGCTTTCAAATTCTTCAGCGTCAGGGAATTGATGTTGCAGTGCTCACAAAAGCCCGGCTCAAACAATAGAGAGTATCGCCCCAAGGACAGGAACACTTCACTGTTCTGATCCACCAATTCCAAAAAATGCTTTTTTCTATGTTCCACCGCATAAATGAGAATTGAAAACTGGAATTGCCGGACAGCATTAAAATCCAGATGGAGCCTGCCGGCATACAGAGCATTCAGATAACTCAGTTGGTTGCATAAAATTTCTTCCCTCTGTTCCTTGCTCAAAGGATGTGGCTGGGAGATAAACCAGTTGAGGTCATATTGTCCGGCATGGTTGTCCAGCCAGAGGCCAAAAAAAGCAGACAAATCCTCTGCGTCATATTCAAATACAGCCAACAGCCGGCGGAATTTTCCCACATCGGTCATTTTCATCCACCGGAGATCTTTCAGTCGCTCTACTGACAGAAACAGCCGCACGCCATACCGATAAAGCAAGATGCAGACTCTCTGGAGCGGACAATTCTGTTCCAACAGTTCCAGAGCTTCCCGTTCATTTTGATGCCAGCAAAAAAGATACGAACCAAGAAACGGCTGCCGCATCATATCCCGCTGGTGCTCCGTCAGCATGGAAAGTCCCTTCCACTCCGCAATGGGAAAAGTCTGCAGGTTATCCAATATGACCTGCTCCTCTTCTTCATACATCACAAAGGGAAAATAGTATTTCAGGTATTCAAACCGCAGGGAAGGCAACAGTTCCAATTTCATGACTGCCAGCACCTGCTCTTGGGGATACGCTGTCAGTCTCTCTCCATACCCGTCTGCCGACTCTAAGGCTGAAGCAATTTCTTCATCGCCAATCTCCTGCCTGCACAACGCACCATAGAGCGCTGCAAAGTCCGGCACCCGAACCAGTTCTTCCTGTATCCGCTTTGTCTTTCGGATGTGCAGCCGTTCCTGTAATTGAAGTGTCTCCACCTGTCCACATGCCTGCGCTATGGCATCCTCTGAAAAGCTGCCTGTAAGCGTCGGAAGCAATCCGTCATCTTTCATTCTGGTCAATAGGGTCAGATGTTTTAATGTATTTCTCATGCTGCTTCACCTCCGATCATTGTCAGTACCATATTCAAAATCTCATGCCTTGGCCGGGGTTCAGACTCTACCAGTTCACCACACAGCTCAAAAAAGGCGTGTGCATCTTTGGCATCCATTGTCTGCACACAACCGGCGGGCCATTCCACTAACTTATCAAATGCCATATCCAGTACCTCTTTCTTCTCATCCCTGTAATAATATCCCCCTATGAATTTCACAAGAGATTCGGCGCTGCCGTTATAAAGTTGCTGCAGCTTTTCCCGTTTCTGTATGGTCCGTTTTTCCTGCTCCAGTCGTTTTTCCTGCTCCTTTCTCTCAGCTTCGGCTCTGTGCTCATCCTCCAACTCTTCCTTGGAATAGAATGTTTCCTTCAGCCGGTTGATTTCATAGCCGTTATACTCCCTGTGGAGCAAAAACTGCCGCAACACCGCTGCCAGCGCTTTTTTATCATAAAGGCGTTGGATCTCCGGTGCTTTTAAGGCACTTAAAACGAAGTCCTCATATTTTTCCGGCTCAGTCTGGAAAACTGAACGCTCCACCCAGTCATAGAGCTGTCGATGCTGCTCTGCAGATAGGAATGGACGGCTGATGTATGTTTTATATTCCCTTCTGCTGTAATACCCCTCACTCCTGACAAAGCATTCGTGAAAGTAAAACCGCTTGCCAAATATCGTTTGAAGTTGGGAAAAAGTGTACTCAGCCAGTAGCCTCTCTACAAACCGGAAACACCTCCAACTTGAAATTCTCAGGGCATACTCCCGCAGCAGTTTCAGTTGTGGCGCATCTTCACCATCTTGCCGATGCTGCTTGAAAAACTCCCATAGATTGATTTCCTTCTTTTCCGCCAGAAAGGCAAATGCCCGCCTACCGTTCGTATGCCAACTTCTGAAATATTCTCCATAGTCAGCTCCGGTCAGTTCCTGATATCTGGAAAGCCACTGTTTCAAAGGGATCGTCTGTCTGGAATGCAGCATCTGCAGGGTAAACAACTCCATGTAGTTATCCCGCTCCAGTTCCTTCGCCAGATTATCGTACTGAGGATCAAACACATCAAATCGGTACGGAAAATCCTTCTGTATCGTTTGATTCATCCATAACAGTGTTTTCGGTGCTGTGGGGTTCAAACCATATTGAACCGCTTCCCAGAGTCCCTGAAATCCTTCGTACTTGACCGTAAAGCTGTTATAGAACTGAAACAGCCAGCCAAGATACTCGTAAAATTCTTCCGAAAGATCCTTTGGAGCATTCAGAAGCATCCGCCCACACGCTGTTGCGATTTTCTCGGCAGTGATGCTCTTGGAACTCAACCGGTCCGGCAGCCTGTCCGCCCATACAGCGAGAGAGTTTGCCAAAATGATTTCATCGCAGCGATACCCTGCTTTAGTCAAAACCGAAAATTCGCGGCTGTCGGGCTTCATATTCATATATGGCAGTTTCATCAGCGTGCGCAGCACCAGGTCGGCTTTCCCGCGGTATTTCTTTGCCTGCTCTTCATAGAACCGGATGAACCATTCCAGCACACCAAAATCATATACCAGTGAAAGTGTCCGATTTTGTGTGAATAGATGACTGAGTTGGGTATGCATCACCTCATAGCCATGTTCCCTATCATCAAATAACGACAGTACAAACAGGGCTTCTTCCGTTCTCGTACACTCTCTTTCTGCCAGTTTCTCCAACAGGGCATGGCGCTGTGCCGCATCTGTTTCCAAAAGATACAGAGCGCCCTGCAGGTACACATCTTCTCCGGCAGATCGCCGCAATTTCTGGAGGAATGCTCCCCGCTGATTGCCCACAAACATATTGTCAGACTGGATCGCACAGGTATTTCCCAGCGCCAGGGCCAGAGCGCGGAGAACTCGGACATCATTGCCCAGTTTTTCCTCAAACCGCTCCAACACCTCGCCAGGATAACGCAGATGATATGGTTCAAAATAGCCGGACACATCCGTTTCCCCCTGCCATATCTGCATCGCCCTTGTTTGTCGGTAAGTCCTTCTCGCCGTATCGTCCTGAGAAGTCTGTACTACCAATTCGGCAAAGGCATGGTAAAGCTCCAAATCAATAGCCCTCTGATATACCCGGTAAACCGGTATCCTGTCGATATGCATTAAAATCCCTCCTACCTGAAATCTTCCATAAAAGATATGGGGAGAGAGCCGCAGCATGGCTCTCTCCCCATTGATCAACTGACAGCATACCGATGGTATGCTATATTTTCTTACTCAGCGCCGGCCATGCTGAAGAACTCCGCAGGTGACAGTACCGTAACGCCCAAATCCCTGGCCTTGGACAACTTGCTGCCGGCATTTTCGCCGCAGACCAGATAATCCGTCTTCTTGGACACCGAGCTGCCGGCATGGGCTCCCAGTGATTCGATCAGGTCATTGATTCCGTCCCGGGTGTAGGGTTCCACCTTGCCGGTAACTACGATAGTCTTTCCTACAAAGGGATTATCCTGCACCCTGTCTTCGCTGTGTTCTGCCACAGCAGGCTTTTGAATACTCATCATAGTCTGTAACTCCTCCCAAATACAAAAATTATCTTCCACGCAGAACCAGTCGTGGATATTGTTATGCAATGTCTCCCCGAAATCCGGAAGCTGCCGGAAATCATAGCCGCCATAGACCGCATCCCGAAACTCATCCAAATCATAGTGGAACACACGACCCAATACCTTGCTGGCAGTATTGCCGATCATAGGAATGTCCATAGAAATCAGATACCGCTCAAAGGTGGTGTTTCGGCTCTGCTGGATAGCGTCCCAAAGGCGCTGCCAGGACTTTTCACCAAACCCATCCATGCGGACGATTTCAGCCCGGTAACGATCCAGACGGTAAATATCCAGATAACTATGGATAAATCCCTGACCGATGAATTTTTCCAATGTAGCCTCCGACAGCCCTTCAATGTCCATTGCCTTCTGGCTGACAAAATGGACGAACTTTTTCAGCCGACGTGTCTCGCAGTCAGGGTTATCACAGTACAGCGTCTTGATGATGCGATCCTCGCCATTTTCGCCCTTTCCACTTGATTCATGGATGCGGGTAGGCTGTCCACAGCAGGGACAAACATGGGGAATCGTATCCACCATAGAGAAGCCGCCTCTGTCCAGATTTTCCTCCACGTGGGGGATGATCATGTTTCGTTTGCTTACCAGAATCCGGTTTCCAGCCATCAGTTCCAGATCCTCAATAAAGGACAGGTTGTGCAGACTGGCCCTGCTGACCTCACAGCCATCGATTTCCACCGGCGTAAATACTGCTACCGGAGCAATCTCTCCGGTTCTGCCCGGCGTCCATTCGATGTACTGCAGCAGGCTCTCATGCAGGTCATCTTCAAACTTATAGGCCAGACCGTCCTTATAGTGATGTCCGGTGCGGCCGCAGCTCTGGGCATAGGCGATGTCGTTAAACGAAACCACGATACCGTCAATGGGGATATCTTTGTCAGTGGCATATTGCCGCAGCTGATAGATACCGGCTTCCACATTTTCCAGCGTCAGTTTCTGCTTTGTGACCAGATACTTACAGGGCTGGAACCCCAACGCGCGCAGTTCCCGTAGCTTATCTGATTTCCGGGTCAGGTGCGGAAAGCCCTCCAGCACACCAAACGGCATGAAAACCAGCCGACGCTCCTGGCATATCTTGGCATCCATCAGACGGATGGAACCGGCAGCCAGATTGCGGCCGTTTTTATAGGGCTTACCGCTGCTGTCCTGTAGGCTGGTCTTCAGTTCCTCAAAATCACTGGGTCTGATAAAGCCCTCGCCCGTCACAACCAGTCTCTCTTTGTAGGTGATGTGGGAAGGGATACCGCTGATGGCTCGGGTGTTATGGGTAATGATCTCCCCTTCGTCACCATCGCCACGGGTAGCCGCCTCCAGAAGTTCTCCATTCTCATAGGTCAGCTTTACAGTCAAGCCATCCAGTTTGAGCATCAGCATCACCTGCTGCTCACCCATGAAATTCAGAAGATCCATACTGCTCTTAGTCTTATCCAAAGACAGCAGCGGGATCTCATGTCTGGTTTTCTCCAGCCTGCTCACCGCAGGATAGCCTACTGTCTGGGTTGGCGAATTTGCCATTTGGATTCCCGTTTCCTGTTCCAGCTCTTTCAACTCGTCAAAGAGTCTGTCATAGACCTCATCTGACACACTGGGAGCGTTGTGGTTATAATACTCATCCCGATAACGGTTGAGCCGGTCATTCAAGTCTCTCTGCTTTTCAAAAATATTCCGTTCCATTATGCTGCCTCCTTTTCAAGTACCCGGAAGGACATAACCAGTTCTTCTTCCGTATGCTTCTGTTCACTGTCGAAAACACTGCAAACACCGTCTGCAAACTGCCAGTGGGCGGCTCTGCCCCACCAAAGGATCGGGCCGCGGCCGCCGTTGCCTCTGTTGGCAGACGCATCTGGCTGATTCGCTACGGTACTATAAAAGCCCTGCGTGTTTACCAGCGTAATGTTCCGTATCTGCCCAATACATTCCGGCCGACAGTGATCCAATATCTCCAACTGCGTCCCTTCCCGAAGTGTCCTGCGCAGCTGATTCAGGTTTTTGATCATGCAATTTTCTCCTTTCCCCGCCCCACAGGGCAATCCTGCTGTGCGGTATGCAGCCCATTTCTGCCGGCTGCATATCTGCCAAAATTCAATTCATGGACAATACGCTGAATGGCGTCATCATCGTCCCACGCTGCGTGAAGCGTATTCCGCTCTGGCCCGGCTCCCACATGGACACATACCTTTTCACTGCCAACCTGCAGCAGCACATCCTGTCGCCTGGCGCAAACCACTGCCAGATTTCCAATTTGTTTCATGCTCTGCTCCTTCCTTCTTCATCAATGACCGGACGCCCTCAAGGACGCCCGGCCATTCTCATTTTGTCACGCTGCAGCAGCCAATGCCGGAGACTGGATGCTATCCGTGTTTTCCATCAGGTCAGCCATCAGCACATCCGCCAAAAGCCTTCCTGCCAAATGGCCGGTATGAATGATGACCCGATCCTTCTTCAACTGGATAAACTCCTTCTCACGAAGAATCCTGCTTTCCGCAGCCAGCGCCTTGTCGCTTTCTGTCAGCCTGGCAGTAATCACCCGCTGCCACTTCTGCAGAAACTCGGTCGCCTGCTCAATGTCCTTCTTCTGCCGGTCATATTCCGTCCGTTTCTGCCGCACTGTTCCATCTGGCTCCACTTCCAGCGTGTAATAGGCATGGAAAGGATCAGCCGTTTTACGCAGAAACATCACAAAGCTTTCTCGCCGCTCAATCCGGTCCCAGTAGCGGTCACTGCTGCCTGCACAGTGATGGAGCGCACGCCCCTCGGTAATAATGTCCAGAATACCGTCTGGCACCACTACCATGTAATCCGCATCGGCGTACTCATATTTCGCTTTGATTTCCTGACAGATAGCATTAACATGGGGGAATTTCTCCTCCATCTCCTCGGCCTGCAGTTCAATATCCTTCTCCTGGCATTTGAGCACCAGATCATCGTGGCGCCGCCGCAGTTTTCTGGTGCGATATACGATCTCATCATATACATCCATGTGCAATTTCTTTGCCATGGAAAGATAATCCTCCCAGGTACGCAATACCTCATGGCTGTTTCTCCGGAAGGATGGCATCTGACGCCGTACATAGTTATAGACCTGCACCATGCTCATGCGGTCAGCAATGAACTGGACATCCCTGGGGCTAATGTTCTGCTGACACATCCACAAAAGGACATTATCTGGGATTTCCCTGTCGGTGCCCTTTTCATATTGCAGCCACCGCAGCAGATCACAGCCTCCATTATGGAGCCGAAGTCGCTGAAACCTCCTGCTGTCAAGGCCCAGAGCTTTAATCAGACTCCCGGCACTATGGTTTTTGATTAGTTCACTGACTGTTCCGCAGGAACTGAAACATTCCTTGGTAAGCTTCGGCAGGTTCACCTTGCTGATCTGCTCCATTTGCGGTATCCGTTCAAGCACTGCCAGATATTTTTCCGGGTCAACACTTTTCTGCTTCCGAATCCAGTTGACCAGCCCTGTGCATCGAAGTTCCTTCTGTTCCAGAGTTGGCAGCGTTTTTCCATAGACCCGTCCATCATGTGAACCAGACCAACTATAAGAACAGGGGCTTCCGGAAATCCAGCGCATATTTCGCTGTTTATACAGACCCCAATAGTAGGTTCTTGGTTTTCTTTCCCGGTCATAAATCGTGCGCCGGATTTCCTGACAATAAAGCTTGGAGTTTGGAAGGCTTTCTTTCCCATATGTCCGGTCAGCCTGAAATTCACGAACTACAAAACCGTCTTTGCATCGCTGGATTAGGTAGGCAAAATGTTTTTCTGTCTGCATATACCCCGCTCGTCCATAGGCTTTGAATACCACCGGATGTCGGCAGCAGCTACAGCGGCCTTGTTGATTGTGATGGGGATGCACCTTGATCGGCACTTCCTTTTCGCAGTAGGTACAGTAACCTGTTTTGGCGCCGCCCTTTTTGTAGTGGTAGTAAATGTAATTTTGCCGGATGGCAACCTTATCCACCCAGCGGTTCCAGTCCTTGGGAAGCTCCGGCACCTGTTCCATATCCTTATCCCATGGATCAGTTTCCCGCCGGTGCCGCTGTTCGAGCTGTTCCTCACGCACATTCCGCTGAAACTGCCGGATTGCCTCTACCGCTTTTTTATTGATGTTCAGATATGCCTGTATAGATGTCTCATCTTCCTCGCTGACCCAGTAGGCTTTGATATACCAGTATCGGCGCTTCCAGTCCAATCTGTCCAGTTTGGCCTCACACCATTTCTGGTTCAGGCTATTATAAGTAATAAATTGCCGCTTTTCTTTATCCAGATACACTTCGTAAGCTGGGCTATTCCCGTCTATGCGAAGATGCTCTGGGAAAAAGAAAGCCACCTTCAATATCCCATCCTGCGTGATGCATCTCAGGTAAACATAATACTCACAAACCTCCTGAACATATCCGTAGGCGATTTTTTCTTTTCTTGGCAAGTCTGACGCCGCGATCTGCTTCATCTCATCCGTCGCTGTCAGCTTGGGAAGTGCCATCAGGGCTCTTTTTTTCATCTCAATTCACCGTCCTTCTTGTCAAATCCACGCCATACCACACATCCGGCAGTAATGTGACACCATCAATTTGTCCTACAGCAACCTGTACGATACTTTCCGAATCCGGCGCTTCCTTCGCAAAAGCAAGGATGTCTCCCAGTCTGCCGGTGGCAACGGGGTCTTTCCCCCGTACCACCGCATAACCGCAGTTCGCCATTGCCCGGTTGGCTGCCACATGGGAACTCCACACCCTGCGCGGGTGATCTACCATGTAGGCCAAACCATGTAAAAACAGCTCCTCTTTGGTTAGCCGCTTAATCACAGTCAACTCCGTACAGGCGATTTTGGAGTCATGCTCATCTTCATCGATGTCGCCGCCGGCGTTGACAATATAATATTCCGAATGCTCCAGGCTGGAATAATAGCTAAGGCAGTCGAGCGGATTTTCCGCACAGTGAAATCCATTTTCCCTGCAATTTGCTTTTTCAGTCGTATTGAGCCCCATCACAAACTGATAGCCACGGCATATCAGCCCGGGGCGAAAACCCTTATAAGCAATCATTCTGCATTTTTCCTCCTTTGCCGGCTCAGCCTGCCTTTGCCATCCCAAAATCCAGCAGCGACATCTGCCCATCCTGAGAAGGCTTTTTTTCCTCCTGCTTGGGTGCCGCCTTGGGTTCCGTCTTTTTCTTCTCTGCCGCCTTCTTGGGTTTGCTCTTTGCAGAGGACTTCCCAGCATACGGCTTGGGAACAAACTTCTCCTCATCCTCATGGTCTTCCTTGGCATCAGGGTCACGGAAATAATCTTCCGCCCACTGATAGCACATATCATCCGGCACATCGCAGCCATATGTCTGCTGTCCGGGACCAGGGCGGGTTCCGCTTGCTTTTAGTTCATCCTGCACATAATCCCATGCCTTTCGGTTGATGTACTGGAAACAGCGGATCATGTTCTTTTTCGGATGCATCGTCAGACGGGCAAACGCCGTATCTTCCATACAGAGCATCTGGATATGCTCGGACACACATTCCTTCATATTTCGCCGTGTCAGTTTTTCTACATCGGTACTCACCCTCTGGGTAGAGGCCGCGATTACTTCTTCATCACTCATCGCTTCCAGACGGGCGATTTGCTCCTGCTCCGCGGCTTTCTTCGCCTGCTGTTTGGCGTCAAATTCCGCTTTGCGCTGGGCTTCAGCCGCCTCATGCTCCGCACGCTTTTTTTCTTCATCTTCTGCGGCGGGCGGTTGTGCCGAATTCCCCTCCTCAGCAGACTTCTCTTCCCCAGCAGGCGCTACTTCATCCGCAGGTTCCTCCTCTGCATCAGCCAAAGCAGTCTCACCGGCAGAAACCGAAGCCGCCGATACTGGGACAGTGTCTGTACCTACAGGCGGCACAGGCAAAGATTCCATCTCCTCCAGCTCAAAGGCTTCATCATCCTCAAAGGCTGCAGACGAATCGAACATACTGTTTTGCTGCTCCATTGCTATTTCTGAAAAAACACCCATTGTAAAATCTCCTTTCGCAAAAAATGGCATGGAGTAGGCCGTTATGACCCTTTCCATGCCATTGTGTGTTGCTCACAGCACATATAAAAGTGTGCTGAAGCTGTCAAAACAGTAGCAGACCACGCCAGTATACTGCCTTGACCATTCCTTGATTTTGTCCTGCACCTCCTGCGCAGTCTTTTGATTGCTCATGTTCCAGGGTGGAGGTACCGTTACGGTAAAGTAGCCATTCTCCAGACAACTTCTGACATCTGCCGGAAGATTGGAGCACTGCTCATACAGTGCTGTAATCTGGCTTTTCTTCTTTTCTGCAATACGCATCTGACCCCTATCCCTTCATTCCTGTTTTTGAGCAGGCTCCGGAAGTCTTTTACACAAGAATGGGGAGAAGCGTACCGGCGCAAAATCCCGGCAGTCATTCACATAGAAGTATGTGCGTTTGCCTTGGCAGTCCAGTTCCACCACATCAGATGGAGCCAACGGACGGCCTCTGTAATCTTCCGGCAAATGCTCATTAAAGTCCAAGAACAGGCGCCCCAGCACTTCCATGTCATTCTGCCCCTTTGGGCAACAGACCTCTGCGCTCCATACCGTCTGATAGGCGACGGCAGGCGGCTGTTCATATCCAGCTTTACGCAGTGCATCCAGTTGCTTGAACGCGAAAGGTACCGTCTGTGTCTCACCCAGGCAAAGCTGGTAAATGCAAAATCTCCGGAAAACTCTCTGGCTGTCCAGAATATCCTTCAGCGCCCGATTGCCCTGAGCAAGAAATATCTGATACTCTTCCTTTGTCAGCCCCAGATACTCTGTCAGATCCAAATCTTTCTCCGCTCTGGTGTGCCAAAGCTCGACGCAGCCATCTATATAGGTAAAATCACACTTACCGCACAGATATTGCTGCTTAAAATTCATTCTCTGCACCTCCTTTTCCTTCTGTTCTTTCTCCCGAAGGGCAAGCTGCCAATCATCAAACCCTTTATAATTCGGATTCCAGGTCAGCCGACGACATGCCATTCCATTTTTTCGGGCCATCAGATAGATCTTAGATGCCCCATTAGAGGTCATTTGGTTACTGTACTTATCCATATCATGAGCCTCAATGATCTCCTCAGTGCCATTCTGTGCCAACAGTGCAAACAGCGTATCCAACTGGCTTGTGTTGTTTGCGCCGGCAATCGCCGCAAAAGTCCGGTTTGTCAGGCAGTGTGAGATGTCTGCTTTCAGCAGTCCCTCAATGACATAGACCACTCGAGCAGATGGATGGCCAATAAAATGTACCGGGCTCCCGGATGTGACGCCCATATTTTTGGACGAGGACGAAAACCAGATGTATTTGGCTCCTGACTTATCCGGTGGATCATCTTTTTGCTTGAGCGGACTATCCAAAAGTATCTGCAGGCCATGTATCATACCGTCGTATCCCACAGCCGGAATCAAAATCCCTGCGTTTTTTCGGTAGAAGTTCATGGTCCAGCGCCCGCTGTCATCCAGATAAAAGCCGGGCACCCCCTCCACCTTGCATCCCTGTTTCATCAGCCGCTCGGTAATGGAGCGGCAAAGGAATGGGGGTGGAGTGCTCTTGAACCCAATCCGGTCGATCTGTTCATCCGACAGTCCCCGTTTTGGGGAGTGCAGATGGTTGCGGTGGGCAGGCTGAAGAGGCAGCATAGCGAGCAGCAGCGAAAGCGTTTGATGAATTTCCTGTCCGCTGGCCCGTTCTGCTTGCTGCACTGTTTTTAGTTCGCCCCTCCTCTCATATCCGGCAAGGTCGGTCTGAGTCCCCGAAACCGGGGACCCAGTGCCAGCCTGCTGGTTTCCTGCCATCTCATATCCAGAGTTCGGCCGTTCCCTGTGAAAATCGTTGCACAGGGCTTCTCCTATCTCCCAATACGCATCGGATGTAGTCGTATTGTTTAGCCGCGCATAAAGCGCAAGCATACCGCCATGCTCATCACAATAATTGCACCGCCAGACATTTTTGACGAAATTCACATTCATCTTGCCGCGGCGGTCACCACAAAACGGGCAATCCACATATACACTGTTTGCCTGTCGGCGTCTGATTCGTAGATGTAGAAGTTCCACTACATCCATAATACCGAACGGAAAATCTCCTGGATATGAGTCCATCTGTTCTCCCTCCCTTCTTGACCCCATAGATGGGGCTGCTTATCATCCGGCTTTCTGTGCGGCCATACCATCGAGCATGATCTGCGCCGCAGCACGAACGATATTGTTGGTGCTCTTGTTGCCTGGGGTGAGGTAGAATTTCAGACTCACCGGACGCTCCTTGGCAACTGTTGCCATGGTCTTTCCTTTGCTCAGACCACTATCCACCACCACATTCTGCGCTTCTTCAAAGGTCATTACCTTCAAGATGTCTTCTACCGGAGTGCTCTCCGTATAAGAAGGCGCCACAGGCTGATCGGGTGCTTCCTGTTGGACAACAGGCGCCACAGGCAGTTCTTCCGGTTCATCCGATTGGAATACGGAGGCGGCCGGCTGCTCAGACGCATCATCCTGTTTTGGACTGCTATCCAATGTAACCTCGCGGCTCGGTACCGGCAGCTCCATATTGGGAGCATTCTCCTCTACCTTGCCGGCAGGCAGTGTATCCATATTCTCCTTCTCTTCTGCAACCATCTGTTGGACAACTGGCTGTACCGGAGAAACCGGGGGCTGTTCATTCTGAACCGGCTTTGCCGCAGGTTTCTGAATAGGCGCCGGACGAGCAGGAGCATTACGGCCCTCTACGGCGTTCTGAGGCGCTCTTTCCGGCCGGGCATGAACTTCCCCGCCAGATTGCCGCAGCGCCGCTCCAGGGGCTTCTACGGGCCTCTGCGCCGCATTTGGCATCGGTTGCTGGATAGGAGCCGTCCCGGAAAGCGGAATACTGCTTCCAAACACCTTGCCCGTACTGTCAACAGCAACATCGGCAAACTGCAGACCGAAACCGGCATCCGACAGCGCAGCACTCAATGCCTCATCCTGGGCAGCCTGTACATAGTCGGTACCTTCTTCTGCACTGTGTTGCGAAATGTAACTACTGATAGGCTCTGCATCACTGCGGTCCAGATAAACTCTGGCCTCCATAATCGCAAGCTGTTCCGTGATCCGCAGAGTAGTCAGTTTCATGCGGCCCTGGGGGTGACGCAGGCGAAACCACAGCTTCTGATAGGGCAATTCCAACTGCAGCATTTCCTCATTGGTTTTTCTGGACACCTTATGGCGCAGAAATTTGAGCGGGTCAAAGCCCGGCACCTTGTTCAGTTCTGCCACTGCCGGAATTGTTTTGTACATCATAGGCATCGGATTACTTTTTTCGTTCATGTTGGAAACTCCTTTCTGACATAAAAATAGGAGACGCCAAGTGCCATTTCTGCACCTGACCTCTCTTTTTTAACTTGCGTTCTTTAATTGTTCTTCCAACGCAGCCGGAATTGGGATACCGGCTTTCTTTGCGTAGGCTTTGAAGTACATCTGAATACGCATACCCAGCAGCGTATTCCGCTTGCCGATCTCATTACGATGGATTGCCATAAACAATACCTGTTTCTGCCCAATCAGCACCACCCGCTTTTTGGCACGCGTGATTCCGGTGTAGAGCAGATTACGGTACATCATGATGGTGTGCGCTTTGAGCAGCGGCATAATAACGGTCTCATACTCAGAGCCCATAGCCTTGTGGATCGTAGTAGCATAAGCCAGATCCACATTGCTCAAATCATCTACGCCATATTCCAGCGTCCTGCCAGCACCAAAATCCATGCCGATCTTTTTGCCCTGGTCAGTGTCCTTAATATACCGGATGAAACCCAAATCACCATTAGATACCTTTTCTGTGTTCTTGGTCTGCATGATGCGGTCATTGACCCGGAATATCCTGGGGCCAAACTTGATTTCCTCCTCCGCAGAGCGGAATGGGTTGACCAATTCACGAATGGTCTCATTCAGCTGTTCCGACGACGCGGCACCTTCTGAACGGAAAGGTGAAAGAATCTGCACATTCTCAATGCCACTCTCCTGTATCTCCAAACAATACCGTTCTGTAATCTTTTCAGCGGTGTCTTCCTGACTATCACCAGACACGAAAACAAAATCCGGTCCATAAAACAGTTTGGTATTGCCCTCGTTGATAAATTTGGCATTATAGGCAATCAGACTATCCTTCGACTGACGGAAAATCTGATCCAGCACCGTTACTGGGACGATTTTGGTCTCGATGATTTCACGAAACACATTTCCTGCTCCTACGCTCGGAAGCTGATCTGGGTCGCCTACCAGTACGATTCTGGCATTTATCTTCATGCGTTCAAAAAATTTCTCAGCAAGCCACATATCCACCATGGAAAACTCATCCACAATGATTAAATCGGCCGACAGTGGCTCTGACTTTCTGTTCCGGCTACCCTCATCCTCTTCACTGGTCAGTCCCAGACCACTGTGTAATGTTCGGGCATCCTCAAAGCCGGTACTCTCCGACATCCTGCGGCTTGCCCGACCGGTAGGTGCCATAAGAGCAATTTTGCCATCAGGGTGCAGCCGCCGGTAAACCTCAAGTATCGTCCGCAGCACTGTTGTTTTACCAGTACCAGGAGAACCCGTAATTACTGACAAGCCATGCCTAAATGCTGCATAGACCGCAGCCTCCTGCTGTGCAGACAGGCGCAGTCCCATTTCAACCTTGACCTGTTCCAGCACCGGCGCAATATGCTCTACTGGCATCTGGGCGACCAGACGCTGGGCGATCCGGCGCGCCGTTTCGTCCTCTTGGGCAAACACTCTGGGAAGATAGATATTATCCTTCACGGAAACGACTGCTCCATTCAGGATCATTTCCTGCATCATATCCCTGACTTCCTGCTGATGCAGACGAAGCTCCGGTACAGGTATCTTCTCATTGAGCAGTTTCAGCGCTGATTTCTCCAGTTCTTCAGAACTGATGTACAGATGGCCTCGTTTACTCTTGCCCTCATCCAGCGCACAAAAGATAGCCCCTTTGATACGCATAGAGTCATGGAGATTGCCCCCGCTCTTTTGTACGATTGCATCTACCCGCCGAAATCCAAAGCCGGAGATCTGGCAAAGCTCAAATGGGCTCTTTTCCAAAATCTCTACGCTGGTCGGGCCGAAATATTGATATATTTTCAATGCCGTCTTGGGAGTAATCTTAAACGGTGCCAGCAAGGTCATAATTCCTTGGAGCATACGGTTTTCTGCATAAGAAGCTTTGATGTCCTCCAATTTACTTTCCGTAATGCCCCGGATCTCCAACAGCCGCTCCGGCTGGTGTTCCAGAATATCCAGTGTGTCCACACCGAACCGCTCCACAATGTCTGCGGCAGTTTTGGGACCAATCCCTTTGATAAGCCCGGAGGCAAGGTAGCCCTCTACGCCGTTTTTTGTTCTGGGCACAATTTCACGCCACTGCTCCACCTGGAGCTGGACACCATACTTGCCCTTTGTCCATTCACCATCCAGTTCCAACTCTACCGCATCTGTCCGTGGAATCTCATACCCCACAGCTGTAAAGCGAATCAAATGGTCTTTGTATCGCCTGTTTGACCTGGCCTCGGCTGGCACGCTCTGATCTGCGGTTTTTACACTGACGATACAAAACTTATTGGCAGGATTATAAAAAATCGTCCCGTCGTAGGTACCAATACAATTCATCCTTTTTCACCTCACTAAGCGGCCTCCATAATCGAGGCTCTAACACTGAACCGTCTGGATTCGGATACTGTAACAAACTGCTCGTAAATATCCGGATGCTCCAGTTTCAACCGAAGCAGGTTATCCTTGTCGATGATGGACTTGCGAACAGGGGTATAGGTAACCGTATAGTTCACTCCCTCCTGCTCACAGACTGCAGTGCAGCTGGTACCCATTTCCGCAATCAACAGTGCCTTCAGACGCTGAATATCCTTGTCGATTTCTTTGGAGTACACCTCTGCATTTTTCTTTTCATCCAAAAGCCGCAAATACTGCATGAGTTTTGCAGTCATATCCAGGTCGAGTGCAACGGCCGGGGCATTTTTATCTGCCGGGCCAAAGTGTTTGCGTGCGCTCTCAATAATCAAGGCCCCACTTTCTGTATAGGGCGGCGGCACATGGCGCTGCACATGGTTTTCCCAGAAATACTGCTCCAAAAAGACCATCTCAGCCTCATACTCGAAATCACGCTTGACCTCCCGGATAATAACTTCCTCCTCGTTGTTACCATACAGGCAGCAAAAGAAACATCGGTCAAGATCCGTTACTGCCATATAATGACGCCCCTGAGATTCATAGTAGACTGGAACAGTCTCCTTCCCATTCATCCACCAGTTATCTCTGGCATTATAGTTTGTGGTCTTGATCTCAAGGATCGCTGTGGTGCCATCCGGCAGTTCCACAAAGTAGTCCACATCAGCCAGCATCCAAGGATACTGGGGGTGCTGGAACATCTTTTTGATTTGGTAGACCCGATATCCGGTTTTCCGCTCGAATATCTTTGCTACCAGAGGCTCCAGCAAATGCCCCATTTCCATGGCAACCCAGTTGCCCTCATCATCTTCCACTGACGCTATGTTCAGTTTGTCGTAGTACAGATCCCTGGCTGTCCGGAATGGAGAAGTGCCAAAGATCGCCGATACATCGCTGCCGCCGATTCCACGGCGCCGGTAATCCAGCCAGTCTTCTTCTGAAAGATCTGCCGTTTCTACCAGCACCAGCGGTTCATGCCGCTTTCGTTCAGCACTATTGCTGCCAGACATATCAAATCCCCCTTCGTGATCTTCGGGGCAAAATAACTGCCCTCGCCATTGGTGCAACATTTCGGGGCCGGAGCGAAGATACTGCCTGTCTCTTCATCTTCCAGTCCGTGGAGTGTGCCGGCTTGACCCGCCGACCATTCTGCTTTCTTTTCTGCTTCACATTCATGTACATGACCTGCCTTTCTCAGTTTTGATTTATCCTTAAAGCCCTTTCAGGCTTACAGGCAATAAAAAAGCGAGAATGACAGACGGCATAAAGCCTGGCGTCCATAGTTGCCTATGAACCGATGTCATTCTCGCAATGGTGGGTAAATCCCGTAAAATAAAAAAGCCAGCAATATACCGGCCTGAAAAGGCGCAGTGATACTACTGACACAAGTACAAAATTAACAGCGTGTGCAATGCAGTCATTACTCCGCAACACAAGCCCTAAAGCCTGTGTACCCTGACGGGCAACGCACAAAAATCAATTACATTGCAATTCTAACACAATATATAGTGCTTGTCAATTCAAACATTCTATATATTGATTTTTGGATTTTCTTTAAATTTTCTTTCCTCTTTGCAGAAGTTCTTTCTTCCCCGCCTATTTATAGGATGTATCGGATCATTTGGTAATACCGGATGATCCCTACGCTCTTTTAGTACCTTGACAAATTCATAACCTCTATGGGGAGTTATACAGGAATTCTGGACAGTGTGCGATGACCACAGAAGCGCGCCCATAATCGAAGTGCTGCACAGCAGCAGCCTGAAATACACGGCAGAACCGTTCTGGCGTAGGAAATGGCCCCATTAGAGTTCTTTTGTTATTTCAATACCTCCTGACCTCAAGACCGTTTTCATTGTTTTTGTTGAAAACCTTCTTCTACAAATCGTAAGGGATCATTGTAATCGAAAAAAGGAGGACGATTATGGAGAAAAGAAAACCGAATGACCTACCGCCGGAGCAGTGCTTGGCTGTTGATACCGATACCCTTTGCAAACTGTTGTGCTGTGGAAGGCACACTGCAGTACAGATTGGGGATCTTGCCAATGCACGCATTACCATGAACACCCGTGTCCTATGGAGTGTCCAGCGTATCAAAGAATATCTTTATGATATTTCCGGCTAAATAACCATGCCAGTAAGGCGCACTACACTTTTATAATCAGGAGGTACCAGTAATGGCAAAAGTGAGAAAAGACAACAAAGGACGAAATCTTCGGCCCGGAGAAACACAACGGGCAGATGGCAGCTATATGTATGTCTACAAATTAGGCACTAAAAAGAAATATCTTTACGACTCCGATCTCGCAAGTCTTCGTGTCAAAGAAAAGCAGATCAACAAAGATAAGGATGATGGCATCCGTACTCAGGAAGCCATGAAGCTTACCCTGAATGATATGTTCAAGGTCTACATGAATAACAACATCAAACTGAAGCCCTCTACCAGAGCAAATTATCTTTACCTGTGGGACTTCTATGTGAAAGAAGAGCCTTTCGCTAACATGCCTCTGCCACAAATCCACAGAAGTGATATTCTCGCGTTTTATACCAAACTGCTGAAACACGGCTTTGCTATCAACTCACTGGAGAGCATCAACACCATTGTTCACCCTACGCTTGAAATGGCCGTGGACGACGATTACATCCGCAAAAATCCCAGCAAGGGCATTTACCGCAAGCTCAAAACGGATGGCAGCGCTCCAAAGCCTAAACGGCGGATCGCGCTCACTAAAACGCAACAGCAGAATTTCCTGCGTTTTATTGCCAAGTCCCCTACATACAGCCATTGGCTCCCCATCATGACTGTGCTCCTTGGAACAGGAATGCGTGTCGCAGAATGTACCGGCATTACCAAAAGCGATATTAACTTGAGCGAAAACACAATCTCGGTCAACCACAACTTAATCTACCGGGTCATTGACGGAAAAGCCGGATTTCACATTACCACTCCCAAAACTGAGAGCGGTACACGAATTATCCCTATCCTCTATCCAGAGGTGGCCGAGCAGCTTCGCCTCCAGATTGAAACCATCGACGCATTGTATCCAGACGATCAACTGGTGTTAGGAGGAGTGCACGGTTTTGTTTTCCGCAACCGAACCGGCTCATTCATGAGCGCCCACAATATCAATCGGGCGATTGAGAGAATCAGCGTAACTTACAACATGGAGGAAATGGATCAGGCTGAACTGGAAGACCGTGAACCGGATCTGCTCCCTCATTTTAGTGTTCACAACTTGCGGCACACCTTCTGTACCCGGCTCTGCGAAAGCACCAACGATGTTAAATTCATTCAGCAAGTCATGGGGCATGCCGATTTCTCTACTACAATGGACATCTACACCCATATCACACAAGAGAATATGCAGGAGAAGGCAAAAAACATTAGTGTGAACATGAAGCTGATGTAAAAAAGAAAGGCGAATCTGCATTTTATAAGCAGATCCGCCTTTCATATTGCTTCATCCGGTTTCGTAGGGTCTCGCGCAAAAGTTGTAGAAAAGTTGTAGTAACGCGATTTTTTGTAGTAAATGACCTCTTTAGTACAGCTTTGCTCCTGCCGGAATACTGTCATCCAGCATCAAAAGATTTAAGCCTTCCCGTCCGTCATACTCGTACACTGCGGAAATCAGCATACCCTCGGAATCAATACCCATCATCTTTCTCGGCGGCAGGTTTGTGATTGCCACACAGGTCTTACCAACCAGCTCTTCCGGCTCGTAATACTCGTGAATACCGCTTAAAATGGTGCGTTTCCGGTCTGTTCCGTCATTCAGTGTGAATTTCAGGAGCTTCTTGGACTTCGGCACTGCCTCACAGGCTTCGATCTTAACCACTCTGAAATCAGACTTGCTGAATGTCTCAAAGTCTACATCATCTGCAAACAACGGCTCGATTTTCACCTTGGAAAGATCAATCTGTACGCTTGGCGCGGACACGGTTGCATCCTCTGCAGAACCATTTACCGCTGCTTTTTCGGCTTTGTTTTCAGCCTTCTTTGGGTCCAGGGTCTTCATTGTCGGGAACAGCAGAACGTCGCGAATGGATGCAGCATCGGTCAGGAACATAACCAGACGGTCGATGCCCATGCCCATGCCGCCCGTGGGAGGCATACCGTATTCCAGCGCGTTGATGAAATCCTCGTCCATCATGCCGGCTTCCTCGTCGCCTGCGGCGCGCAGAGCAACCTGACGCTCGAAGCGCTCCTTCTGGTCGATCGGGTCGTTCAGCTCGGAGAATGCATTGCACAGCTCGCGGCCGTAAACAAAGCACTCGAAGCGCTCGGTCAGACGCGGGTCGGACGGCTTGCGCTTTGCCAGCGGAGAAATCTCAACCGGGTAATCGGTGATGAAGGTCGGCTGCATGAGGTTCTCCTCAACGTACTCGTCGTAGCACAGGCTCATCAGGTCGCCCCAGCTCTCCTTGCCCTTTTCGATTTCGAGGCCCTTCGCCTTAACGGCTTCGAGCGCCTCCTCCGGAGTGAGTGCCATAAAGTCGATGCCGGCATACTCCTTGACAGCCTCAGCCATGGTCATGCGCTTCCAGCCCTTGGTGAAGTCGATCTCGGTGCCCTGGTACATCACCTTGGTGCCGCCCAGAACCTTTTCGCAGACATGGATTACCATGTCCTCGGTAATATCCATCATGCCGTGGTAATCGGTGTAAGCCTGATACAGCTCGATGGTGGTGAACTCCGGATTGTGCTTGGTGTCCATGCCCTCGTTGCGGAAAATACGGCCGATCTCGTATACGCGCTCCAGACCGCCTACGATCAGGCGCTTGAGGTGCAGCTCGGTCGCAATACGCAGATACATATCAATATCCAGCGCGTTGTGATGGGTGATGAACGGACGAGCCGCAGCACCGCCCGGAATGGTGTTCAGACACGGGGTCTCAACCTCCATAAAGCCGCGGGAATCCATAAAGTTGCGGATCTCGCGCACGATAGCGGAGCGCTTCTCAAAGGTATCGCGTACCTCCGGGTTGACGATCAGGTCAACATAGCGCTGACGGTAACGCATATCGGTATCCTTCAGACCGTGCCACTTCTCCGGCAGCGGTGCAAGGTTTTTGGAAAGCAGCGTCAGCTCGGTTACGGAAACCGAAATCTCACCCTTCTGGGTACGGAATACCTCGCCCTCGATACCGATGATATCGCCGATATCGAACTTCTTGTAGCCCTTGTATACGTCCTCGCCTACGTTGTCGCGCTTGATGTAAAGCTGCAGACGGCCGTAGCGATCGCGCATATCCGAGAAGGAAGCCTTGCCCATGATGCGCTTGGACATCATGCGGCCTGCCAGACGAACGGTCTTGCCTTCCAGCTCATCAAAATGCTCGTGAATATCGGTGGTATAGTGATCGCGCTCAAAGCGCACCTGCTGGAACGGGTCCTTGCCCGCAGCCTGCAGCTCTGCCAGCTTTTCGCGGCGAATGCGCTTCAGCTCGTGCAGTTCCTCCGCGGTCTGCTCGTGCTGATCCTGCGCCTGATGCTGTTCTGCCATATCTTCCCCATCTTTCATATAGATTTACATTTAACGTCCGTTAGGACGAATCGAATTACTTCTCGATCTTAATGATCTCGTACTTTACGATGCCGATCGGTGCCTCGACCTCAACAACATCGCCGACCTTCTTGCCCAGCATAGCCTTGCCGAACGGAGACTCATCGGAGATCTTGCCGTCCATCGGATCGGCCTCCTGAGAGCCGACGAAGTGGTACTCCTCTTCCTCGTCCTCCTCAAGATCCTTAACAATAAAGCGGCAGCCGGGAGAAACCTCGTCTGCAGCGTAGCTGTCGCCGGTTACAACGACTGCGTGCTTGATGATCTCCTCAAGCTCGGCAATGCGGGAATACAGCTTGCCCTGCTCGTTCTTGGCTTCATCATACTCGGCGTTCTCGGACAGATCGCCGAAGGAGCGTGCTTCCTTCAGCTGCTCTGCAACCTCATCCGCACGGGTAGTTTTCAGATATTCCAGTTCGTCCTTATATGCGTCCAGACTTTCCTGTGTCAGTTTAATTTCTTTTGCCATGTTTGCAAACCCTTCTTACTCAGTGTCATCGGCTTTCGAGCCGTACAGTACATTATATTATAAATTAAGCACCAATGCCATGTCAAGCGATTCGACTATTTTCTGTCCGATTTTCTGCCGGAGCGCTCGATTATCTCACAGTTTCCATCGCTTTTTGAAGCTGCGGATCGGTTTCCGGCGTCAGGAAGAAAAAGTTCTGCGTCTGCTCATCGGTCAGCTTCACCTCAATATCCGGCGCAATGCCGACATCCGCAAGGCTTTTGCCCTTGGGCGTAAAGTATTCTTCGACAGACAGATTGACCGCCGAGCCGTCGCTCAGCTGGTAGGTGCGCTGAGCACGTCCCTTGCCGGTGGTGTGCGTGCCGACGAGCGTTGCGCGGTCGTACTCCTGCAGCGCCGCCGCGAAAAATTCTGCTGCCGAAATGCTCTGGTCGTCAATGAGCACCGCGATCGGCAGGTCAATACGGTCTGCATCCGAGGTGTAAACGGTCTCCGAGCCGTTTTTCATGCGCAGCGTCATAATGGTGCCCTCGCCGAGCAGCGGATCGAGTGCCGCGCTCATCTCCTTGACACGGCCGCCGCCGTTGTGGCGCACGTCAATGACAAGCGACTGTGCGCCGCTGTCGGTCAGCGACTGCAGCGCCGCCTTGAACTGATCGGCGCAGCCGTCATGGAAATTCTCGATGCGGATGTAGCCGATTTTATCATTCAGCATTTTGCCCCATGCCATCTTCTGCGTGACAACGGCACGCTGCATGGTCAGCTCCTTGGCGGAGCCGTCTGCCTTCTTGACCGTGACGGTCACATCGGTCCCCTCTTTGCCGGAAATTGCACTGATAACCGCACTCGAGCCGTCCTTTTCAGTCGTCAGATCTCCCGTACCGAGAATGTAATCGCCCTTTTCGATGCCGGCCTTCGCCGCAGGCGAATCATCGTACACGAGCGTAACGCGAATACTCGTCTCGGTGCTCGTCACCGAAACGCCGATGCCGCAGCCCTTGCCCTCACCACTCATGCGGTAGGCTTCGTAGTTTTCCGCCGGAATATACGACGACCACTTGTCTCCCAGACCGGTAATGTAGCCTGCCGCAGCGTAATCCGCAACATTGTCCGCATCCAGCTCACCAACGTACTTGTCCGACACCAGCCGGTCAATCTCGCGCAGCTTTTTCCCGACCTCGTTGGTGTTCCAGCCGGTGGAAACCAGGCAGATGACTGCCGTTATCGCGCCTGCCGCAGCACACATGGTCAGCGCTATCCGCAGAGAGACCTGTCTCTCCCGCAGTTTTTTCATGGTTTGTCCTCCTCCACGAGAAAAGGGAGAGCGTTACACTCTCCCCTTTTATGTAATTGCGTTAGTTGAAGTAACTCATCGGGTTCTGCGTCGAACCGTTTACATACACCTCAAAGTGCAGATGCGGACCGGTCGAGTTGCCGGTAGAGCCTACCAGACCGATGGTCTGACCGGCGGTTACCGTCTGGCCAACCGAAACATGGATGGCAGACTGATGGCCGTAAGCCGTCATGACGCCGCCGCCGTGATTGATAACGGTATAGTTGCCGTAGCCGGAAACCCAGCCTGCGGTAGTAACCGTGCCGGATGCGGCTGCTACGATCGGTGTGCCGGTCGGTGCCGGAATATCCTCGCCCTTGTGGAACTTGCGGGTACCGAAGATTGGATGTACACGCCAGCCATAGGCACTCGAATTATTGGTGTAACCCGGCAGCGGCCAGGTGAACGTGCCGCTGTAACGGGTCGCGCCGCTGCTGGTCGTGGTGGTCGTGCTCGAGGACGAGCTGCCGCCCTTCTTCTTAGCAGCCGCTGCTGCTGCCGCCGCAGCTTCCTTGCGGGACTGCTCTGCGATCTGGTTACTTACGGTGTCCATCTCGCTGGTGATGCGCTCGTACTCCGCCTTCTGCTCCTTCTGGTAGGATTTCAGACTTTCTTGCAGCGCCTTCTGCTGCTCCTCGCTGGATTTCAGCTCCTCAGCCTTGTACTTCAGGTTTTCCTGATACTGTACCTGCTCGTCCTGGGTAGCCTGCAGATCATCGCGCTTCTGCTGAATATCCTCCTTGGCAGCGGTGTACTCCGCTACGATCTTCTTATTATCGTCCATGATCGCAGAAACGATCTCCAGACGGCTGAGCAGATCAGAGAAGTTGGACGCGTTCAGCAGGACCTCCAGATAGCTGGTCTCGCCCTGCTCATACGTCGTGCGGACAGTCTCAGAAAAACGCTCCTTCTTGCTGTCAAGCGCCTTGATCGCAGCATCCAGTTCGGTCGTCTTGACGTCGATCTGGTCCTGCAGGCGGTCGATGTACGCCGTTACGGTCGTAATCTCCTCCTTGGTGAGCTTGATCTCCTTCTGCAGTGCGGCGCGGGTCTTTTCGACCTCGTTCACCTGACCTGCCAGACTGTCAAGCTCCGCCTTGACCGATGCCTTCTGATCCTCCAGATCGGACAGCTTGCTTTTCAGTTCCTTACTGCTCACCGCACCGGCATAAACCAGACCGGAGGCAATCATCGAGAACACCATCGCTGCGACCAGGATGCCCGCAATAATGCAGGAAATCAGGCGCACGGTTTTCTTTTTCATCATATTGAAACATTCGCTCCTTTATGCAGTCGTTATACATCCATAAACTTGCGGATACTCGTTACCGAGCCGCCGATTCCGAACAGTGCGGCTGCACCTGCGTACACGCCCAGCACCCACCAGCGCAGCACGTCGAACGAGAGCAGATGGAACGAGGACAGAGAAACCGTACCTGCCACGTTGTACAGCTCGGTGTACAGACCCCATTCCGCGAGGAATGCCAGTCCGCCGGCAACCAGACCGAGCACCATGCCTTCGATGACAAACGGCCAGCGGATAAACCAGTTGGTCGCGCCGACCATCTTCTGGATGGAGATCTCCTCACGGCGGGCAAACATAGCCAGCTTTACCGTGTTGGAGATAATGAAGATCGAGATAACGGCCAGACCGACGATCATCGCCGCCGCGATCATGTTGAACACGCGCTGAATCTGAATCAGCTTGCGGATAACATCCTCATCCGCGCGTACGCTTGCAACCCCGTCAACCGCTTCGATTTCTTTGATCGTTGCGTCCGCCTGCGTAGAATCATTCAGGGTAAACACATAGCTGTTGCGCAGCGGATTGTTGTCCGCGTTGTAATCCTCGAGGATGTCTGCGTCGTCGCCCAGCTCCTTGCGGTACTGTTCAAGTGCGACATCGCGGTCCTCGAAGGCGATCGACGCAATGTTGTCGATCTTCTCGAACTGCGTCTGCAGCGTTTTCGCCTCACGCGTGGTGAGCGAATCGTCGATCCAGACTACGATCTGGTTGGACTGCTGCAGTCTCGTAATGTTATTCGTAATGTTGTAGGCCACCAGCGTAACCGTGCCCGTCAGCAGCAGGCTTACGACCATGATCACCACGGCCGCCACGGACATGAAGCCGTGCTTGAAAATGTTGCGCAGGCCTTCCTTCCAATAGTAAGCGATTGATCTCATATCTGATAATACCCACCTGTCTGATCACTGATGACTTCACCGTTGTCGATCACAACAACGCGCTTTTCAAATTCGTCTACCAGACCCTTTTCGTGCGTTACGATCAGCACGGTCGTGCCAAGCTCGTTGATCTTTTCAAACAGGGTCATCAGCTCCAGCGAACGCGCAGGATCAAGGTTGCCGGTCGGCTCGTCCGCGATGATGAGGCGCGGGTTGTTGACCAGCGCACGCGCGATTGCGACACGCTGCTGCTCACCGCCGGAAAGATTCATCGGCTTTTCGTGCGCCTTGTCGGCCAGGCCGACCAGATCGAGCACATACGGCACGCGCTGCTTGATGGCCTTGCCCTTGGCACCGATGGCGCGCATGGCAAATGCGACGTTCTCGTAAACGGTTTTGGTGTTGATCAGGCGGAAATCCTGATAGACAACGCCCAATGTACGGCGCAGATACGGAATCTGCCGCTTTTTCATTCTGCCGATATCGTAGTTGTTGACGATAACGCGGCCTTCGCTCGGCCGAACCTCACCGGTCAGCAGCTTGATGATCGTGGTTTTACCCGAGCCGGACGCGCCGACCAGAAAGACAAATTCTCCCTCGTCTACACGCAGACTCGCCTTGTTCACCGCCCGGGTCCCGTTTTCGTAAACCACGGTGGCTTCACTCATTCGTATCACAGGCAATCCTCCTCGGTGCCAACGCAGAAGGCGTGCGAATGCCCCGGATTGGGCATTTTCGCCTTCCAGCAAACAAAAAAGACAAAGGTGTAAACATATACACCTTTGTCTATTATAACAGATATCATGTTTATGTGCAAGCCGACAAACTGTGGCATTATTGCACAATTTACGCTTTTTCTGTGTAGATTTTATGAACAGACAGCGATTATCTGGTACCTTCTTCGCGGCTTGCAAGGTATTTTCGAACCATGAGCGCTACCTTAAATACGATCGCGTGATCGAACTCACGCAGGTCCAGACCGGTCAGCTTTTTGATCTTCTCAAGACGGTACACCAGCGTATTGCGGTGTACGAACAGCTTGCGCGAGGTCTCGGACACGTTCAGGTTGTTCTCGAAGAACTTCTGAATCGTGAACAGCGTCTCCTGATCGAGCGAGTCGATCGAGCCCTTGCGGAATACTTCGGACAGGAACATCTCACACAGCGTGATCGGCAGCTGATAGATCAGACGGCCAATGCCCAGATTCTCGAAGCTGATGATGTTCTTCTCGGTGTCAAATACCGCACCGACCTCGATTGCGGTCGTAGCCTCCTTGAAGGACTTTGCGATATCCTTCATCTGAGAGGATACCGAGCCGATGCCGATCAGGCACTTGACCGACAACTCGCTGAGCAGTGTCTCCTCGATAGAGCCTGCCAGCTTGACCAGATCCTTGATCTCACTGCCTGCCTTGACCTCCTTGACAACAACGATGTCCGTCTCGGAGATATGCAGCACGAAATCCTTCTGCTTGTCCGGGAACATGCCGTTTACCACGTCGATCGCGGCAACATCAGCCGGCGCCTGCTGGCGCACGAGGAATACCACGCGCGGCACATCGTTGCCGAAGTGCAGCTCGCGGGACTTGATATAAATATCGCCCGGCAGGATATTATCCAGAATGATATTCTTTACGAAGGTAGCCTTGTCGTGCTTTTCGTCATACAGCGTCTTGATATTGTTGATCGAAACCGCAACCAGCGAGCAGATACTGCGCGCCAGCTCGTCCTCGCCCTGTACGAATACAGCGTATTCCAGACGCGACGCACGGTCGCCCGTTGTATGATAAGTATAACCGCCGAAACGAACGATCTCGCCGGCGAAGCCCAGCTCAGTGATTGCTTCCTCCCGCATTTCACCGATACGAGGCAGATCGGTACATGCTACGACCGCACCGCTTGCGTCAACAATGCCGATCGTACGATCCACCGTATCCTTCATCTGCAAAACAATCGACTGGAACAATCTCGAAGCCATTTCCATCACCTTTCCCGTCTTTTTCACGCGCCCCGGCGCTTTACTCCGCATCCGTTCGCCGAAACGCTTACTCTTTATGGTGTTCTCACCGTTAATGGTGATTCTGCCTATGACATTCTTCACAAGAACGCCAAAAGTTCCCTATACATTTTAAGTCATTATATCACATGTCCGCGCATTTTTGTACAAAAAACTCAAAAAAATTTGTAGATTTTTTAAGTTTTTCAAGTTTGCGAGGTAAGTTTTTCCAATTCCTCCTGTGTCAGTTCCCGAAATTCGCCGGGCGCGAGTATTTTATCCAGCCAGAGACCACCCAGCCGCAGGCGTTTGAGCGCCGTTACCGTACCGCCGACTGCCGCGATCATGCGCTTGACCTGATGGTATTTGCCCTCTTTGAGCGTCACACGCACGCGCAGCTCCGGCTCGGTCTCGAGGATTTCCAGCTTCGCCGACTTGCATTCCGTGCCGTCCCGCAGGGTCATGCCCTGCTCGAAGCGTGAGACTGCATCCGCTGCCAGCGCGCCGTCCACGACCGCCTCGTACTCTTTTTCGACATGGCGATTCGGACTCATCAGCGCATGGCTGAGCGCGCCGTCATCCGTGATGAGCAGCAATCCCTCGGTGTCCTTGTCCAGCCTTCCCACCGCAAACAGGCCGCGCCGCAGCTCGGCTGGAAACAGCTCAAGCACGGTATCGTGACGCTCATCGCGGCTTGCCGTGATAACACCCATCGGCTTGTTGAGCATATAGTACCGCTGTGCGCGGTAGCGCTGCACGGTGCCATCCACCGCCGTCTGCGACCGGTCGGGATCGACCTTAAACGCCGGATCCTTCTGCACGGTGCCGTCCACCGAGACGCGTCCCGCACGAATGAGCGCCTGCACTTCCTTGCGGCTGCCGCAGTTCAGGTGGGACAGCAATTTGTCCAATCGCATCTGTGGCATTTTGTCCCCTCCGCCAATACATTTCTTTTATAAGGATAACACTTTTTCGCAAATTGCACAATAGCTAAATGCAAAAAAAGTGCAATTCCCCGAAAGTTACCAATAGATACCATAAACCTATGATAACTTTTTCGTTGAATTGCACAGTTATGCAATTTCCGAAAGTCATTGTCAACCACTGTCAGGTCTGCGGCATATCCAGCAGGCCATGCACAAATCCATCCGTCTGTGCGGATGTGATATCCGCTGCGATCAGGCGGTTTCTGCGTATCAAAAGGTTGGCGGTCACGCCCTGCTCTCCGGTAGGATAGGCGGTCAGCGCGTAGGTGTACAGCGTAGCGCGCTTGCCCTGATACGGCGTGAGATCCAGTCCCTGCGCCTGCTGGATAGCGTTGTACTGCTCATATACCTCGTCGAAGGTGTCGGGTATCTGCACCTCCTGTGTGCCGACCGGTTCACTCTCCACCGACCATCCGCAGGCGGTCAGCAGCGCTACTCTGTCCTCGTTGGTTTTCAGCTTTGCACTAAGCGCTGCACCTTCAGCGCTGACCGCAGTATCCGCCTCTGCCGTTTTCGGCAGCAGCGCTGCCGCGCCGACCAGCACCAGCCCGACCGCCAGCACGCCCACTACGATTTTCCTCACCGACACCTTTGCCGCAAAAACGATCATGGCATTGTCCCTCCTGCTTTTACTTTATCCTATGTGTACAGAAGGCAAAAAAGAACGCCTCCGAGTATTTCTCGGAAGCGCAGCTTGTATCAGTCCAGATTTTTCTTCTTCAGCATCCACCATGCAAAGAAGCAGCCAACCACCGTAATGGCCAGCGGCATCCACCAGACCCAGTCGCCCGGTATCTGTCCTTCGCCGATATTCATACCGAAGAAGCCGAACACGATATTCGGAATCGTCATGATGATGGTCAGGATGGTCAAAACCTTCATGATGATATTCAGATTGTTGGAAACGACGGAAGCATAAGCATCCATCGTACCCGCCATAATGTTAGAATAGATATTCGCCATCTCGATGGCCTGACGGACCTCGATCAGCGCGTCCTCCAGAATGTCGCGGTCGTCCTCATACAGCTTGAGCACGCGGCCGCGCAGCACCTTTTCCATCGTAACCTCGTTGCCCTTGAGTGACGAGGAGAAGTAAACCAGCGATTTACTCAGTCCGAGCAGCTGGATCAGCTCCTCGTTTTTGAGGGAGTCGTACAGGCGCTTCTCGATGCGGGTAAAGTCACGCTCGATCATACGCAGATTTTTCAGGAATCGACCTGCAATGCGGAGCAGAATCTGGAACACAAAGCGCGTCTTGAGCGAGGTATGCACGCCCTTTACCGCACCTTCCGCGATGGAGCGCAGGATGATGCTGTCCTCCAGACAAACCGTGATGACCGCATTCTGCGCCACGACAATACCCATAGGAATGGTGGTGAACATCTGTCCGCCGTCCTCGACCGAGCTTTTCTCCACCATCGGGATATCGACGATCATGAGAAGCTGCTCGTCCTCGGTATCGACACGCGAGCTTTCCTCCGGGTCGAGCGCCGCGCGAACAAACTCTTCCTCAACCTGAGCCGCCTGCGCGATCTGCTCCAGCTCGTCCGAGCTGGGATGCACCATGTTGACCCAGCAGCCCTCGGTGAACTCGCTCACTTCTGTGATGCGGCCGTCCACCGTTTTGAAAAATTCAACCATATTATACCGCCTTTCAGCAGCGGCACTCCTCGAAAATGCCACCGCGAGTAATATTCATCTGTCTACTTCCAGGGTCCGTACTCACGGTGATCACTCTCCTTTAATATGGATTTCATTTAAGGCAATACCGCATAATTGAACAAGAGCGATTTGCGAATAAATTTTGCGTACTGATGAGGCGCGGTTTCGCAGCAATACTTGCCGTATTGCAAGAAATCGCAACAAAATCAGAATACAAAATTTCCGCAAAGCGCCGCTGCTTTAATTGTGCGGTGTTGCCTTAAAATTAACCTTCCCATACCTGACAAAACAGCCCTGTTACGGGCTGTTTTGAATAGCTATCAGTTAGATTATCGGTTGTCCTTATCGAAGATGCGCATCAGAACATCAAATGCAGCATCGTCAGAGCCAACATCGGACGACGGCTTGGAAGCGGTTGCGCGAGCCGGCTTCTTGTCAGCCGCTGCGGTAGCAGCCTCGGTGAACAGGCCGGTGGAGCCGGAAGCCTTGTCCTTATTGCCGTCCATGCTCATCTTTGCGGAGTTCGGAACATTGTCGAAACCGGTTGCGATTACAACAACGCGGATCTCGTCGTCCATGTTCTCGTCGATGAATGCACCGAAGATGATGTGTGCATCCGGATGAGCCGCCTGCTGAACCATGGTAGCTGCGGTCTCAACTTCATCGAGGCCGATATCGTCAGAGCCGATAACGGAAACGATAACGCCGTGAGCCATGTCGATCGAGGTCTCGAGCAGCGGGCTGGAAATTGCCTCGCGTGCAGCCTCTGCAGCCTTGTCCTTGCCTGCAGCAGAGCCGGTGCCGATGTGAGCGAAGCCTGCGTCCTTCATGACGGAGGTAACGTCCGCGAAGTCCAGGTTGATGAAGCCCGGAACGGTGATCAGCTCGGAAATGTTCTTAACTGCCTGACGCAGAACGCCGTCAGCGATCTCGAATGCGTTCTTGAAGGTGATCTTCTGCTCGGATACATACTTCAGACGCTCGTTCGGGATGATAACGAGGGAGTCTACATTCTTGTTCAGCTCTTCGATGCCGCTCAGCGCCTGTTCGAGACGCTTCTTGCCCTCGAATGCGAACGGACGGGTAACAACGCCGACCGTCAGGATGCCCAGCTCACGAGCGATCTGTGCAACAACCGGAGCTGCACCGGTGCCGGTGCCGCCGCCCATGCCGGCGGTGATAAATACCATATTGGTGTTAGCGAGAGCCGCTGCGATCTGATCCTTGCTCTCCTCAGCAGCCTTGCGGCCGATCTCCGGATTTGCGCCTGCGCCCTGACCCTTGGTCAGCTTCTCGCCGATCTGGATCTTCGTGCTGGCCTGCGAATAATTCAGAGCCTGCATATCCGTGTTGATGGAAACGAACTCAACACCCTGTACACCGTTCTCGACCATGCGGTTTACAGCGTTGCCGCCGCCGCCGCCGACACCGATGACCTTAATGTTTACTACGTTATCCAAGCCCTGTTCAAACTCAAAACCCATTGTCGTTGTCCTCCGTTTTATGATAAAGAATCGTTCTTTGATTATCAATTACCGCGTTTGAGGGCACTTCGCCCCTATTGTTTTAATTTTACCTCGATTTATTCTATTTTGCAACAGGAATTAGCGAATTCCTCAAAAAAAACTTAATCTTTTCCGTGTCTTTCCCGCAAACCGGCGGGCGATACGGAAAAAGGCTGTATTTTTTCGCGTTTTCCCTTGTGTTTTCGGTTATTTTCGCCAGTATAGGCAGAAAAAACTCAGCCTTCGCCATCGTAGCTGTCGTCATAATAGCTGTCATCGTAATACGATTCGTCGTAGGAATCGTCGTAGCTGCCGTCATCGTAGGATTCGTCATAGGACGAATCGTCCGAGTTATCCGAATCATCGGAATAATCCGAGTTATCCGAACTGTCCGAGCTGTCGCTGCTCGAATCGGTCGAGTCATCGCCGTTCGTATTGTCGGTCGTACCGACTTCGCCGTCCGGATTGGTGTACGCCGGCGAGGTCACCGGATTGTCACCTGCCTGATCGGTACCGGAGCGTGCTACATCCTCCGCCGTCTCCGGCACAAAGTGCAGACGGTTCTGTGCATCCCAGTACAGCCGCCCGATATCCGATGCCGAAAGGCGATCGCTGATAACGGTCTGTGCAAACCGAAGACGGTACGTCAGATCGTCCAGTGAGCCTGCGCGGATGTCGAACCGCTTGTCATAGCCGATGCGCACATCGGTCAGGTCGTTCAGATTGAGGAAGCTCATCTTTTCGAGCAGACCGGCAGCATCCATGTTCTCCAGCACGTTCAGCATGGCGTCAACGTGTGCATCCGTGCCGGTATCAAGGAAATCCCCCATCTGTGCATTCAGCGTAACGCCAAGCACGATCGGCAGACCGCCGTCCGCGGCGTTGTTCTCGAGCACCTTGCCGCCCGCACTGATATAAGTGAACGTGTTATCCTCATTCCTCACGGCAGCCGCCGCTGTGCATTCGGTGACAGTCAGCACCAGTCCATCCGGCAGCTTGCGGCGCAGCTGTGCGCTTTCCAGATACGGGAAGCTGTGCATCAGGTCGGACAATACGCGGTTTTTGTTCCACAGATAGAGATTATCGCCCTTTTGAACATCCATACCGGCGATCAGCTCCTCCGAGCCATACTGCTTGGCGCCTTCCACCGAAATGGTCTTAACCTTGAAGAACACGGTCATCGCCACCACGGCAGCCGCCAGAACAATACCGGTCAGCAGCACGCGTCCCAGCACACGAAAGATTTTCCTGCCGCGGCGCTGCTGCTCCATCTGGTCGGGCGTGTGCTTTTTTCGCCTTCTGCGTCTCATCACAGCATCCCTTCTTTGTTACTTCTTGCCATGGTTTTCGATTGCCCAGAGGATCTCCTGATAGATTTTCTCGCTTGCATCGTGCGCCGCCAGCTTTGTCGCGTCGTGCCCCATCCGGTGCAGACGGTCGCGGTCGCTCAGCAGATTCTGAATCTCGTCGTACAGCACCTGCGAATTGGCATCCTTCTCGAGCAGAACACGGCAGCCGCCCTCCTTTTCGAGCGCGCGCGCGTTCTTCTCCTGGTGGTTCTCCGCCACATACGGAGACGGCACCAGCAGTGCCGGACGGCCGAGCATGCACAGCTCACCGAGAGTGGCCGCACCTGCGCGGCACACGATCAGGTCAGCCGCCGCCATGCGGTCGGCCATGTCGTAGATGTACTCGGTCACTTCGATGTTCGGGTGTTCGTCAAAGTCGGCGCCCTGCTCCTTCGCCATTCTGGGCAGCCACTCACAGGCCGCCGCACCGGTTGCGTGAACATGGTGATAGGGCACGCCGTTTTTACATTCGAGCGCCAGCTCACCAGCCATGTGCTCGTTCATGTACTTTGCACCCATCGAGCCCCAAAAGGAGACGACCAGTTGGTCATCATCGGTCAGACCGAACTTCTCGCGTGCCTTTGCGCGATCTGCCGCCAGAATCTCACCGCGCACCGGCGCACCGGTCAGAATGATCTTATCTCCGCCGCCGAGCAGCTCCTTTGCCTGCTCAAAGCAGACAAGCACGCGGTCCGCGTCCTTTGCGAGCATCTGCGTTACCTTGCCGGGCAGCGCGTTGACCTCGAGCAGAACAGTCGGAATGCCGAGCTGCTGTGCCGCGCGTACCACCGCAAACGACGCATAGCCGCCGCAGCCGATCACGCAGTCCGGCTTGGCCTGTTTCAGCAGCTTCTTCGCCTTGCTGACCGCCGAGACAGCCAGCTTTGCCGCCTTCAGATTGTGCAGAATGCCCTTCGGGCTCATCGAACGCGACATGCCGATGATCTCGATGGTGTCCAGCGGGTATCCCTCACGCGGGACCAGCTTATTTTCAATGCCGCGTGCCGAACCGGCAAAACGCACCGTCGTCTGCGGCTGCTTTTTTTCAAAATAGCGTGCAATGGCAAGACCCGGTGTAACGTGACCGCCCGTGCCGCCTCCCGTAATGTACAGTTTCAAAACTGAGTTCCCCTCTCCTGTTTGTTACTTTTCAAATGCAAGGTAGGATCACATGGTCCGGCAAAGCCTGTTTACCGGATCATGTGGTACTGCCTGACAGCAATATCACAGTCATCGAGGCTGTTTGTATGCTGCAAACAGCCTCGATTTGCATAAGGCAACACCGCACAATTAAGGCAGCGGCTTCTTGCGCAGGCTCCGGTCGCGCTGCCGCGGCGCTTTGCGAAAATTATGCGGTATTGCCATAACTTAATCCTGATTTCTTCCGTCAATCCGCATATACCGCGATATATTGAGCAGGATGCCCATCTCGCCGAGCTGCAGCAGCAACGCTGTGCCGCCATAGCTGAAAAACGGCAGAGCCGCGCCGGTTACCGGCATGATGCCGGTGACAACGAACAGGTTCATCAGCGTCTGGATAGCCAGCTTGGCGGTGATGCCGGTCGCCAGAAGACTGCCGAATTTATCCGGTGCATAGCGCGCCACACGGAATCCGCGGTAAATAAGGTACGCGAACAGCAGAATGACCAGCAGAGCGCCGATCAGACCCATCTCCTCGCACCAGGTGGCGAAGATGAAGTCATTATGCGGCTCCGGCAGGTATAGCTGCTTCTGCAGGCCGTTGCCGAGTCCGCGGCCGAGCAGGCCGCCCGAGCCGATGGCGATCTGGCTCATCGAGCCTTGCAGACCTTTGTTCGCCATATCCGAAAACGGATTGAGCCAGACCTCAAAACGGTCTCGTACATGCTTAAACGCAACATAGAATGCCGCAACTACGCCTGCACCCAGTCCCAGAATCGGCGCAAAGTACCACAGGCGCATGCCGCCTGCCAGCAGGATGATAATGCCGATGCCGCAGATGATGATCATCGCCGAGGTATGTGGCTCCAGGTACAGCAGACCGATGTACAGCGCCAGCAGCAGACCGTACGGCTGCACCATGGTCTTGACGCTGCGCACGCTCTTCGGGTCACGCGCCACCCAGTAGGAAAAGCAGATGATGACGGTCAGCTTTGCGATCTCAGACGGCTGAAAGCCGAACAGCCAGCGTTGTGCATTATTAACCGTTGTACCGATGCCCGGTATCACAACCAGAATCAGCAGCGCGACCGATATCCACATGATGATGTTGTGAATGCCCGCGTACATGCGGTACGGAATCTTGGAAAGAACGATCATCGCCGCAAGACCGATCGCGGCGAAAATGCCCTGACGCATGATAAAGTATGTCGCGCTGCCCTTGTAGAACATCGCGTTGGTATAGCTTGCCGAGAACAGCGCGATCAGACCGGTGATCAGCAGCAGCAGCACCGAGAAGAACACACCGGTATCCCAGATGTGCGCCTTCATGCTGCGCATGCGTCTGCGCTTCGGCTTTGCGGTGCCGGTATGGTAACGCTCCTTCGGCACCGGCTCCCGCGAAGGACGCGCCGTTTTGCCGCTCGGCGCATTCCGCGGCATGGGACGGCGCGATGCCGGCCGGTACTGCGGATTCGTCTTTCCAGTTGTCGAAGCCATAGGGTTACCTCCGAATTACGAATTAAAACAGCGGTGCGAGCGCCACATGGTAGGCCAGCAGACACAGCACAACCGTGATGCCGGTGAATACCAGCACGATTTTCTTCTCGCACCAGCCGCACATTTCAAAGTGGTGGTGGATCGGCGCCATCTTGAACAGGCGCTTGCCGTGGGTCGCCTTGAAGTAGGTGACCTGCAGGATAACGGACAGCGTTTCGATGATGTAGATCAGACCGACCAGCAGCAGGATGAGCGGCATTTCACACGCAAATGCCAGACCGGCAACCGCACCGCCGAGGAACAGCGAGCCGGTATCGCCCATGAACACCTTGGCCGGATTGAAGTTATAGCGCAGGAAGCCCAGCAGCGCACCCGCGAGTGCCGCCGAGAAGATCACAACGCCCATATCTCCGCGGCGGAAGCCGACGAACACGAAGAAGATGGCAACCGGCAGCGTAACGCTTGCCGCCAGACCGTCGATGCCGTCGGTCAGATTGACGGCGTTGTCCGCGCCGACGATAACGAAGGCCGCGAACACGATGTACAGCGGCCACGGCCAGCTGAACGAAATGCCCGTGAACGGAATCCACAGCTGCGGCAGACCGCTCGACCCCAGGAACAGCACGAGCACAAACACGCCGGCAACCAGAATCTGGAGCACCAGCTTCTGCTTCGGAGTCAGACCCGCGTTTTCCTTTTTCTTGATCTTGGCGTAGTCATCGACCAGACCGACCGCACCGTAGGCCACGGCAAGGCCGAGCACCGCCAGCGACGAGACCGAAATCTCACCCATCACGATATTGCCGATAATGACTGCCGCCGCGATACCGATAATGAACATAAAGCCGCCCATTGTCGGGATATTCTGTTTGTTCATGTGCCATTTCGGTCCGATTTCGAGAATCTTCTGACCGAATTTCATTTTCCGCAGATAGTTGATGACCGCCGGACCGATAGCCAGCGTAATCACCAGTGCGACCGCGAAAACAAGCACAGCCTGTTTCATGCTTCAACTTCCTCCCCTAAAAACATTGCAAGTGCGCGTTCCATGCGCATGCCGCGGCTGCCCTTGAACAGCAGCGCGTCTCCCTTTTTCGCGTCCTCGCGCAGTGCCGCGACAAGTGCGGTCTGATCGTCGAACGCATACGCATGCTCCATGCCCTTCTCTCTGGCACCGGCTACCATGGCCGCTGCATCCGGACCGTAGGCGTACAGGGCGTCCGCGTACTGCGCCGCCGCACGACCGGCACGGCGATGACCTTCCTCGGCGTAATCGCCAAGCTCGAGCATCGAGCCGAGAACCGCAAACCGGCGGCCGTCCCCGGCCATGCCACCAAGCACGGACAGCGTAGCCTCCATCGCATCCGGACTTGCGTTGTAGCAGTCCGCATAGATGTGATAGCCGTCCTGCTCGTAGATATTCTGGCGCATGCCGCTCGCCTGATAGCAGACAAGTCCCTGCGCGATCAGCGCGGGCGTTTCACCGAGCAGCAGACCGACGGCTGCCGCCGCCAGTGCATTGAGCACATTATGCTTGCCCGGAATACTCAGCTTCGCGGTGAATTTCTCTCCGACCGGCAGGTGCGCCGCAGCAAGACCGTTATTTACTATATCAAATGTACCGTCGCTGTGCAAGTGTGCAATGAGGTCGCAGGCGGAATTTTCGATGCCATATGTTACCACCTTGCAGCCGAGGCTGCCGCGTTTGTCCCACAGAAGCGGCTCATCGCCGCAGAGAACAGCCGTGCCGCCCTCCTGCAGACCCTCGAGGATCTCCAGCTTGGCCTTGCAGATGCCCTCACGCGAGCCGAGGAACTCGATATGCGAGGTGCCGATATTGGTGATAACCGCCAGATTCGGTCTGGCAGCCGCCGTCATGCGGGAAAGCTCACCGAAATGGTTCATGCCCATCTCGGCTACCAGCACTTCAGTATCCCTGGTCATACGCATGAGCGTCAGCGGCAGACCAATCTCATTATTCAGGTTGCCTTCTGTCTTCTGTGCGCGGAAGCCCTGCGAGAGAACAGCATACAGCAGCTCCTTGGTGGTGGTCTTGCCGACCGAGCCGGTCACGCCGACGACCTTGCCGCCGCACATCGTGCGGTAGCCGCCCGCGAGGTCAAGCAGCGCCTGCGAGGTGTTCTCAACGTACAGCGCCGGCACCGGATACTCCTCATTCTCGCGGTGGCTCATCACGGCGGCCGCGCCGTTCTCGATGGCCTTGCCGATGAAATCGTGCGCGTCAAACCGCTCGCCCTTAATCGGCAGGAACAGCGCCTCCGGCGGAATCTGCCGCGAATCGGTCGTGACCGCCGTCAGAGCCGCCTCACCCTTCGCTTCGCCGTGTGTCCATGCCGCCGCCTGCGCTAATGTAAATCGTTCCATGCCGTTTCCCCCAATAATTATCAAATCTCGCCGCTGCTTGCAGCGGCTTACATTAAGACAGGTTTTCCTTTCGGAAAACCGTGTCTTTGTTCCCGTCCGCAGACGACCATGTGCTTGCACATGGTATTCAATTAGAAATTGCCTGCAATTTCATAAAAACCGGGAGCATGTATCGCGCAGCGCGGCAACAAAGCCGCGCAAGGATAACGCTTGGTTTTTATTCCCCGACCCAGCCGCCTTGGGGCGCAGCGCGGCAGCAAAGCCGCGCAAGGATAGCGCCGAGCGTCATTCGGGTTTCGGAGAACGGTTTCCTTAGGAACCGTTCTCCGTAGATAGGGGACTTTTGAAGTCCCCTATCACGCGAAATATTCCGCTACGATCTCGCGTTCATCCATGTGGTGCTTCACATGGTTTACTTCCTGATAGGTCTCATGTCCCTTGCCCATCAGCACGATGATATCGTCCTTCTGCGCGTGTGCAAGTGCCCAGTGGATCGCCTCCGGACGGTCCACAATGACCTGCATCGGCGTATCCGAATCCTTCATGCCCTCGAGAATGTCGTCGATGATGGCCTTCGGCTCCTCGGTGCGCGGATTATCGCTCGTTACAACGCAGAAGTCCGCGAGATCCGCCGCAATTTTACCCATCTTCGGGCGCTTGGTGCGGTCACGGTCGCCGCCGCAGCCGAACAGAGCAACGACACGGCCCTTTGCAAAGCCGCGAACGGCCTTGAGCACGTTCTCCACGCCGTCCGGCGAGTGTGCGTAGTCGATGAGCACGGTGTAATCGGTATCGGTCGGCACGACCTCAACACGGCCCTTGACGCCGGTTGCAGTTGCCATGGACTTCGCCGCATCCGCAAGCGGCATGCCGAGCTGCAGCACGATGCCGAGCGCGGTCAGTGCATTCTCGACCGAGAAATGACCCGGAATCGGCAGCTTGACATCTGCCTTTTCGCCCTGATACTGTGCGGTGAACTCCACGCCGTCCGCGTGCAGCTGCAGGTCGGTCGCTTCGAGATCGGCCTCCGGCTTGCCGCAGGAGAACGTCATGCACGGGCACTTTGCGTCCGCGAGCATCTTCTCCGCCGCAGCGTCATCCAGATTGATAACACCCTTCTTACTGATGGAGAACAGCAGCGCCTTTGCCTTGCGGTACTCCTCCATGGTCTTATGGAAATCGAGGTGATCCTGCGTCAGATTGGTGAACGCGCCTACCGCAAACGGAATGCCGTGCACGCGGTCAAGCACCAGAGAGTGCGAGGAAACCTCCATGATCACATGCGTGCAGCCTGCGTCTCTCATGCGGGCAAACAGCGCGTGCAGCTCGTAGGATTCCGGCGTGGTGCGCTCGGTCTCGATCACTTCATCACCGATGAGGTTCTGGTTGGTGCCGATCAGACCCACCTTGTAGCCTGCGTCCTCAAGCATGTGCTTGACGAGGTAGGTCGTGGTGGTCTTGCCGTTGGTGCCGGTCACACCGAGCATGACCATGCTCTCTGCCGGATGACCGAAGCGGTTTGCCGCAATCTCAGCCAGCGCGATACGGGAATTCTCCACAACGACTGCGGGGACGCCCTCCGGCGCCTCCTCGCAGACAACGGCTGCCGCGCCCTGCTCCATCGCCTTGGCGATGTACTTGTGGCCGTCGGTCGCGTAGCCGCGGATGGCTACAAACAGGTCGCCCGGCTGTACCGCGCGGGAGTCGTAACGCACTTCCTTGATCTCGATATCCTGTGCGGCAGTGCTGTTTTTCACTGCTGCATCCTTCAAAAGTTCCTGTAATTTCATAATTTCCTCCTATCGGTCGTTGACCGTCGTTGTATCGGAAAATTCTACCGTGACAACCGCACCGAGGCTTACCTTGGTACCGGCCTCCGGACTCTGCTTGGTCGCGGTAGTGTCGCCTGTAATCTGCGCGGACGAAACACCCTTCTGCTTGAGGTACAGACCGTACTCCTCCAGCGTATCGCGGCACTCATCCGGCGACATGCCGGACAGATTGGGCACTTCAACGGCCTCAGTCGGCTTTTCCTCGCCCATGTAAACGATAACCTTGCCGCTGGCCGCAATGCGCATGCCTGCGCTCGGCACCTGATCGGTGACGGTATCGCCGTCGCCCTTGATGATGCAGTCAAAGCCTGCGTCGGACAGCGTGGAAATCGCATCGTCGCGCGTCTTGCCGGATACACTCGGCACGGTCAGCTCACGGCGGTCACTCTCGCTGTCGTCGTAGACCGGCGTAATGCCGATATACGGCAGCACATCCTCCATGATGCGGCCGACAACCGGAGCGGCGATCGTACCGCCGGTATGCGTTGCGGATTCCGGCAGGTCGTTGATGGAGACCAGAACCGCAATCTGCGGGTCGTCCATCGGTGCTACGCCGATGAAAGAGGCCGTGTAGCGGTCCTCGGTATCGAGCACCTTGCCGTCACTGTCGTATTCGGGCTGAATCTCGGAGGTCGCAGTCTTGCCGCCGACGCGGTAGCCGGGCACATACGCGTTCTTGCCGGTGCCGTTTGCGACAACCTGCTCCATCGCCCCGCGCATATAAGCGGAGGTATCCTCGGAAATGACCTGACGGACCACCTCGGTCTCATTCGTGGACTTGACCGAGCCGTCTCCGCTCAGCACTTCCTTGACGACGTACGGCTTTTTCAGCTTGCCGTCGTCCACGATCGCACAGACCATGTTCAGCATCTGAATCGGCGTAACCGTGAAGCGCTGACCGAACGATGCGGTCGCCAGTGCGACTTCGTTCCAGTCACTGGCAACATCCAGCTTGTGGAACTGACCCTTGCCCTCACCCGGCAGGTCGATGCCGGTCGGCTCGGTCAGGCCGAACGCCTTGTAAAAGTTGTAAAACCGATCCATGCCGACGCTCTGGGCAATCTGCATCATCGCTACGTTGCAGGAATTCATCAGGGCTTCGGTCAGCGTCTGCATGCCGTGGCCGCTTGTGTTTGCACACTTGATCTCCCAGTTCTCCACCTGCAGGGAGCCGCCGCAGTAGTAGGTGTCCTCGGCATGGGTAGCACCCAGATCATACGCGGTGGAGACCGTCATCAGCTTGAAGGTGGAGCCCGGCTCGTAGTTATCCGCGATAACCGGATTGCGCCACGTTTTCATCAGGATATTGACGCGGGCTCTGCCCAGCTCATCCACCAGATCAGAATTGTCATGAATCGCCTCCGGCAGATTGTCCAGACCGCCCTTCTCATACCATGCATCCGGAATTTCGACCTTTACGTTCTCTTCCTTGAGGATTTTCGCAACATTTTCCTTGAGTTCGTTGATATACTTGTCGCTCGTCAGCTTGTAGGCATCGTTCGGATCAAAGTCCGGCAGGTTCGCCATTGCCAGCACCTCACCGGTCTTGACGTCCATGACGATGCCGGAAACGCCGTCTCGCGCCTCCGGATTGTCGGCAAGTGCGGTCTCGAGGTGCTTTTCCAGATAGTTCTGGATATCGCTGTCGATGGTCAGCACCAACGAGTTGCCGTCCGTCGCAGGGATATACTGCTGGGTCTCCGGCATAATGTCCTTGTTCTGCTGGTTCTGCACGCGCACCAGACGGCCCGCCGTGCCGGAAAGCTCGTCGTTATACTCGGATTCCAGGCCGTACGCGCCGTTGTTGTCGCTGCCGACGTATCCCAGAACCGCAGACAGGAAGGCGCCGTGCTGATAGTACCGCTTGGTATCCGGCTCGGAGTAGACGCCGGTGCAGTCTGCCGCTTCGAGCTTCTCATCCAGTTCCTTGGATACGTCCTTATCGACCTTCTGCGCGATAATTTCGTACTGCGAGTTCGTCTTCCGGAGCTTCTCCATCACGGTATCGTAATCCACATCCAGCGTTTCGGACAGGATGGTCGCAAGCGTCTGCTGCTGACTTTCCGCCGTGATGCCCTTCTTGACCTTGCCCTCGTCCACAACGGCCTTCGGATCGACCGTAATGCGCTCTACAGCGGCGGATTCAGCCAGAACCTGCATGTTCGCGTCGTAGATCTTGCCGCGGTTGGGCGTGATGAACGTGTCGCGCGTCTGCAGCGCTGTCGCCTGCTGCACATAGAAATCGTGATTGAATACCTGCATATACAGCAGCCGCACGCCTACCAGCCCGAAACCGATCAGTGCAAACAGCACGGTCAGCCCGCGGATACGCGTGCGCATTTGATGGTTGGGTCCCTTAACTGCCATTTAGTCAGCCTCCATATTGTTCCTGAAAAAGCGTAAGGAGTCAGAAGTTATCCACCTCTCACTCCCCTGTACGCATTGTATTCAACTGCTTATCGGATATATTCCACAAGTGCGGAAAAGCGCGCTGCCAGTGCGTTCCACAGACCGCGCAGCGTCATGCTGTCGTCTGCAACGGTGACAAGATCCGGATTAGTCAGCTCCACATATTCGATCTGCGAATTGTCCAGCTTTACCATTCCGAGCGTGTCCGTGGCGTACTGCTCTACCTCATCCATGTTCATGCTGTTCATCTGCTTGGTCGTCAGAGAAACATTCTCCGACTGCAGCTCGCTGAGCAGGTCGCTCTGCTCACTCGCTTCCGCGGTAAGCTGGGTCAGCTGCATCTGGCAGAACAGGATAAACGCCGCCGTGATCGCCACCAGAAAAATGCACGGATACACGCCCTGCATCACAGCAGGCTTGCGGCGGTGCTTCTTTTTCTTGACCGGTGCTGCCGCTACCTGCAGATGGCGTTTCGGCTGTACCTCACGCTGCGCAGGAACCTGATCTTCATATTTTCTTGCCGCGTTGTTCCTGCCAGAAGCCATCTTGCGCTTTCCTTTCTTTTGAATTTGCTTTTTCGGTTTAGATTTTTTCACAAACCCGGAGCTTCGCGCTTCGGGCGCGCGGATTCTCCTCAATTTCCCTTTCATCCGGCAGGATCGGCTTGCGCGGCGTCAGCCGAACCTTCGGCTTTTTGCCGCAGATGCATACCGGAAAGTCCTTCGGACAGGTGCAGCCCTGTGCCGCCTGCTGAAAAGCCGCCTTGACGATGCGGTCCTCCAGGCTGTGGAAGGTGATGACCGCCAGTCTGCCGCCCGGATTGAGACAGTCGATGGCTTTTTCCATCGCTTCCCGCACGGCACCCAGCTCATCGTTTACCGCAATGCGGATCGCCTGAAAGCTGCGCTTCGCCGGATGCTGCTTTTCGCGCAGTGCTTTCGCGGGCATGGCGCCCTTGATCACACGGACAAGCTCCAGCGTGGTCTGGATCGGCTTGTCTGCGCGTTCGCGCTCGATCGCCGCTGCGATCAGCGGTGCGTAGCGCTCCTCGCCGTACTCAAACAGAATGCGGCGGATCTCCTCGCGGCTCCAGCCGTTCACCACATCATACGCGGTCAGCTTCTGCTGCCGGTCCATGCGCATATCGAGCGGCGCATCCTGCATGTAGGAAAAGCCGCGCTCGGCATGATCCAGCTGTGGAGAGGAAACGCCGAGGTCGAACAGAATGCCGTCCGCACCTGCCAGTCCCTGTCCCTCGAGCACCTTGTCGATATCGCGGAAATCGCTCTTGACCGGTGTGACACGCTGCCACACATCCTTGAGGCGGTCCTTCGCGTTTTCGAGTGCTTCGTCATCTCTGTCAATGCAAATCAAACGACCGGTATCATGCAAACGCTCCGCAATGCGGAGCGAGTGACCGGCGCCGCCGGTCGTGGCGTCCACATAAACGCCGTCCGGCTTGATCTGCAGAGCCTCAAGGCAAGGCTCAAGCAAAATGGATACATGATGAAATTCCATAGTTCCCTGCCCTTTTGTTAAAAATCAATATCTTCTACGTCCGCGGCAACAACTTCCGCGTCGATCTCGTCATTGTAAGCGCGCCACTTGTCGCTGTTCCAGATTTCCGCGTGGTCGAGCTGACCGATCACGGTAACATCCTTCTGCAGCTCCGCAAAGGTACGCAGGTTTGCTGGAATGAGGATGCGGCCCTGTGCGTCGAGCTGTGCATCGAACGCATTGGCGAAGTAGTAGCGCTTGACGCGTCTTGCCTTTTCGCCGTTGCCGAGCGTGCGGATCTTGTCCTCCAGACGCTTCCATTCCGCTTCCGGATAGACGGACAGACAGCCATCGAGGCCCTTGGTGACCGTGAAGTGCTCGCCGAGCTCCTCGCGCAGCTTGGCCGGCATTGCCAGACGACCCTTAGCGTCTATGGAATGCTTGTATTCGCCCTTCACTCATTCACACCTGCCCTTCCGCTTTGGTGGAATTTGTGACACTTTACCCCACATCTCTCCACCTTGATTTTATTATAGCGGTACGGAGAATAGATTGCAAGATATTTTTTGCATTATTGCACGAAAAATTCGGGCGTTTTTCTTGCAAATTTTATAGTTTTCGCAATTTTTACGAACAGTTGTTCGATTGTGTTCGCGCGCGGTGTTTTCCTGCATTTTACTGTGAAGTGGAGAGTTATCCCAAAGTTTATCCACAGAGTGTGTATTTTTGTGCAATTTCAGCCGGACATTTTTCAGCCCGGTGGCGCAAAGTGGGTGTGAGGTTCTCTTTTTCGGCGTTGGTGGTGAGGAGTGGGTGAGGGGGTAGTGCAGACAAGGTGACGGCTGTTATCAAATAAAATTCGCAGGTGCCGTCCGCAACAACGCGTAAGCGAATTGTTCGGCACTGTCATGCCGCACCCAGCGTAGAGTTGCCGATATGTGTAGCAGTACGGTATCTGACACTGCAAACAGGTCTCGACATGGGAGCACACTGTGCTCCCCTACGGCAGAAAAAATCCTCTGCCGTTCCCCCATAGTCTCAGTTCTCTGGCAGGCAGACGCTAAGAGGAAACGGGGTGATTCACAAGAGGGGTGGAAACCTTAGGTGTCCATCCCTCTTGTGCCCCTGCCGGGCAGGCAAGTTCCGTTCGCTTCGCAAGCGACAAATTCCCGTTGTGCCGGTACCGCAAAGAACACGAAAAAGCAGCCACCCGAAGGTGACTGCCTGCATTTCGGTTTTACTTTGCGATGCTCTTGAAGCGCTGGCGTGCCTTGCGGACCTCCTCCAGACCGAGAGCCACTGCCTCCTCGGTACGCTTGAGGGTATCCTCGCAGTACTCATTTGCCACGCGGCGCAGCTCACGAGCCTGAATCTCGGCGTTGCCCTGTACTTCCTTGGCCTTGCGGCGTGCCGCTACGACGATCTCGGTCTCGGAGACCATCTGACGTGCATCCTCCTCAGCCTGACGGCGGATCGCCTCAGCCTCGCGCTTGCCGGATGCCAGCATCTCACTGCGCTTTGCAACAATTTCCTGTGCCTGCTGCAGATCGTTCGGCAGAGCCTCACGCAGCTCGTCCAGCATATCCAGCATGTGGTCGCGCTCTACGATGCACTTCTCACCTGCCAGCGGAATGCCCTTTGCGTCCTGCACCATATCATACATGCGGTTAATGAGTTCCTCTAAAGTTGCCATTTTTACTCTCCCTTTCTAATTCGGCGCACAATGTCCTGCATAATCCCCTCGGGAACAAAATCGGCGACACCGCCGCCGTGTACCGCAATATCCTTCACGATCGAGGAAGAGAGGTACATATATTCCGCACTTGTCATCAAAAACACGGTATCCAGCTCAGGGTTGAGCTTGCGGTTGGCAAGTGCCATTTGGAATTCGTATTCAAAATCCGAAACCGCACGCAGACCCTTTACGATGGCGCATGCGTTTTTCTGCTTGGCGTAGTCCGCCAGCAGGCCGCCGAAGGATTCCACCTCGACGTTTGGCAGGTCAGCTGTTGTCCGCTTTAAGAATTCCACACGTTCCTCGGCGGTAAAAGCGGGTTTTTTGTTCTGGTTGTGCATTACCGCAACGATCAGCCGGTCAAACATGACCGACGCACGGCGGATGATATCCAGATGTCCCAGTGTGACAGGGTCAAAGCTGCCCGGATAAATCGCAATTTTCATTTATTTCATTCCGTTTCGCCACTCTGCCGCTGCAGAATGGTAATCATGGTTGCGCCGTAGCGGCGTTCCCGCACGACTGCGAAGCCGTGGGAGAATCTGTCCTCTACTGCACTTTCGCATATTATTATACCATTTACAGAGAGAATGTCAAACGTTTCTATCTGTTTCAGCGCATTTTCTAAGATCACGCCGCCGTACGGAGGATCCAGAAAGATCACGTCGTACCGTTCCCTGCCTGCTTTGGAAACAAATTCCGCTGCCTCCGTGCGGTGGAGCGCCGCCTTATCCTTCACACGCGCACTTTCGACGTTTTTGCTCACGATGCCGTAAGCTGCCTTGTTGTGCTCGACAAAATCGCAGTGAGCAGCGCCGCGCGAAAGCGCCTCAATGCCAAGCTGACCGGTGCCCGCAAACAGGTCGAGCACCTCGGCACCGCGCACATGATCCTGTATCAGATTGAATACGTTTTCTTTTACCCGATCGGTGGTCGGGCGGGTGTTCATGCCGGGCACCGGCTGCAGCTTGCAGCCGCGTGCAGTTCCGGATACAACTCTCATGGTAGCCTCCTGCTGAAATTTTTTAACAATAACATCACTCTATCGTGTAGGGCGGGATGAGAGCACCCCGCCCTATGGAAACCCAGATACATCATGCGGTTTCGTAATATTTATGAATCCTGATGAAAAAATTCGTAAACGCTCTGCGCGGCATTTCTCGGCAGAATCCTTGCCAGCTCCTGCTCGGACGCCTGCCGGATATTCTCAATGCTGCCGAAGTGCTTGAGCAGGTCGGTTCTGCGCTTATCGCCCACGCCCGGGATTTTATCCAGTGTGGAGCCGCGCACCTTTTTGCCGCCCAGCTTGCGGTTATACTCGATGGCGAACCGGTGGACCTCCTCCTGCATGCGGCCGATGAGCGCAAACAGCGCCGGAGTCGCCGAGATGCCGAACTCACGGCCGTCCGGTGCAACGAGGGCACGGGTACGGTGGCGGTCGTCCTTGACCATGCCGAAGCACGGAACCGACAGCCCGAACGAATCGAGCACCTCCTTGCAGACATGCACATGACCCAGACCGCCGTCGATCATGAACGCGTTCGGCAGCGGCGCAAACTTCTCGTCGCCGTCCACATAGCGCTGCACGCGGCGCGTGAGCATTTCACGCATGGAGGCGTAGTCGTCCTGCCCGTTGGCGGCACACGCGATCTTAAACTTGCGGTAGTCGCTCTTTTTCGGCTGACCCTCGACAAACACGATCATCGAGCCGACCGTATCCTGTCCGGCGAAGTTGGAAATGTCGTAGGCTTCCAGCCGGAGCGGCAGTGCCGCCATACCGGTGACATTCTGCAGCAGCTCAAGCGATTTATGCCGTCTCTCGGACTGCTTCTCTCTGCGTTCGATCTCCTCGAAGGCGTTTTTCTCCGCGAGGCGGGTCAGCACCCGGCGTTCGCCGCGCTGCGGCACAGCCAGCTCCACCTTGCGCTCTGCGATGGATGAAAGGTATTCGCCGACGGCGTCCTGCTCCTCGATTTCATGCGAGAGCAGAACGGTTTTCGCCACCGCATTGCGCTGTGCATAATACTGCTTGATGAACGAGGAAAGCACTTCGGCAGGGTCGCTCTCGGTGACGTGGAAGAACGTGTATTCCTTATCCTGCAGCGTGCCGCCGCTGTAATGTAGCACGCAGACACACGCGCGGGTCTGTCCCTGCACAAAGGCGATAACATCCAGTTCCGCGAACGCACCCGCGACAACATGCTGCCTGGTGCCCAGCTTCTGGATGGCACGCAGACGGTCACGCAGGACGGCGGCACGCTCGAACTGCAGTTCCTCGGCGGCTTCGTTCATCTTCTCGGTCAGCTCACGCTCGAGTTTTTTTGCGTCGCCCTCGAACAGCGAGATCGCCTGTTCGATCAGCGCGTGATACTCCTCCGGACTGACCTTGCCGGTGCACGGCGCGCAGCAGCGGCCAAGGTGCAGATTCAGGCACGGACGGTCCTTGCCGATGTCCCGCGGAAAGGAACGCGCACAGCTTTTCAGGTGCAGTGCTTCACCAATCGTATCAATCGCTCGTCTTGCGGCGCCGCGGCCCATGTACGGACCGAAGTACCGCGCTCCGTCATGTACAGGCTTGGAGACAATTTTGAAATCCGGGTAGGGCAGCGTAGTGTCCAGCCGCACATAGGGATAGCCTTTGTCGTCCTTGAGCAGAATGTTGTACTTCGGCTTGTACTTCTTTATCATCGAGTTCTCGAGCACGAGCGCTTCAAACTCGCTGTCCGTGACGATGATATCGAAGTCGTCGATATGGCTGACCAGCTGGCGTGTCTTGGCGTTCAGCCGTTCGGGCGGCTGGAAGTAGTTGGACACGCGGTTCTTCAGCAGCTTGGCCTTGCCGACGTAAATCACCTTGCCGGTCTTATCCTTGTGCATGTAAACGCCGGGCTGCATGGGCAGCTTGCGCACGCGCTCCTTCAGCTGTTCTCTTGTCATGCGAACTGCCCTTCTTCCCTCAATCGTCATTTGCAAAAATAAAAGCGCCGATCAAAACAACCGGCGCTTTTCCCTCAGGACGCGATAACTTAGTCAGTAAAATTGGATGTGATAAGCTCAACCAGTGCGGAAACAGCCTCTTCCTCATCCGGGCCATCAGCGATCAGGTTGATGGTAGTGCCCTTGGTGATACCCAGGGACAGAATGCCGAGCAGGCTCTTCGCGTTTACGCGGCGCTCTTCCTTCTCTACCAGGATGGTAGACTTGAACTCATTTGCCTTCTGAATGAAAAAAGTTGCCGGGCGGGCATATAAGCCTACCTGATTGGTAACCTGTACCTCTTTTGAATACATATCTGCATCGCTCCTATTTCTTCAAATCCGTTGTATATAGTCTATCGCTTTTTTGCATTTTCGTCAAGGATTATTTCCATATGTGCCCTTTGCTTTTTAGATGAATTTTTCAAAAAACGTACTGATTTATAGGGCATTATGCCCTATTCACCGGTTTTTGATTCCTGAAACAGGTATTTTTAGGGCAATACCACATAATTCATTAAAAGAAATCTATGCGTAAACTGTGCGTGATTTCCTCAACGCAATTCGACGATTGTTACGCCCTGCTCTCCTTCGCCGTAAACACCGCTGCGGACGCTCTTGACGCGCTTGTTTTTCCGCAGATGCTGCTGCACAGCCGTACGGAGCACGCCGGTTCCCTTGCCGTGGATGACCGTGACAGACGGCAGTCCGGCCATGATGGCGCGCGACAGGAAGTTGTCCACCTCAAAGAGAGCCTCCTCGGCGCTCATGCCGCGCACATCAACCTCGCTTTCCGCCGAGCGGATGTTAAGTTCTCTGCGCGGAGCGTCACGCCGCGGCTGCGGCTTGGGCTTAGGCGCGTTCTTCTTCTCCTCCACGAGGCGCAGCTCGTTCTCCTTGACCGTCATCTTCATCGGGCCGGCCTGCACCTGCACACTGCCGTCCCTGTCCGCCGGAGCGAGCACGGTCGCAATGACGCCGCCGACGTTGAGCAGGCGCACGCGGTCGCCCTTCTGCACCGAACGAACCTCATCAGCCTCGACAACGCGCTTCTGAATGCCGCGGCGCTGTTCGTTCTCGGTCTGGGTGATGACACCGCGCAGCGCCGCCTTGGCTGCCGCAAGGTTCTGGTCGGCGTTCTTCTTCTGCGCCTTCTTTTTGAGCGTTTCCAGCTCGTCAAACACGGTTTCCGCCGTCATGCGGGCGTTTTTGAGGATGTTGTCCGCCTGTCCGCGGGCGCTCTCCATCATCTTGTCCACACGGTCCTCGGCAGCATCGCGCTCGGCGCGCATCTTGTCGCGCTCGGACTGAGCAGCGGAGCGCATGCGCTGTGCTTCTTCCTTCATCTGCTCGACACGGCGGCGTTCGCGCTCCAGTTCCGCCAGAACGTCCTCGAAGCGGGCATCCTCGGTGGAGACCTGCTCCTTCGCCCGCTCGATGATGGTCGGCTGCAGACCCAGACGAGCCGCAATCGCGAACGCATTCGACTTGCCCGGAATGCCGGTCAGCAGGCGGTAGGTCGGCTGCAGGGATTTGACGTCAAACTCGCAGGAGGCGTTTTCTACACCGTCCGTGGTCAGCGCAAAGGTTTTCAGCTCGGCGTAGTGCGTGGTCGCAGCAACGCACGCGCCCATCTGGCGGGCATAGCCGATGACGGCAACCGCCAGAGCCGCACCCTCAACCGGGTCGGTACCCGCACCCAATTCGTCGAACAGCACGAGGTCGCCCTGCCCGCAGCAGTCCATAATAGACACGATGGTCTTCATGTGCGCGGAGAACGTGGACAGGCTCTGCTCGATGCTCTGCTCGTCACCGATATCGGCGTAAACATGCTCAAACAGGCCGATTTCCGACTGCTCGTTCGCCGGGATATGCAGGCCGCTGGCCGCCATGAGCGACAGCAGACCGAGGGTTTTGAGCGAAACCGTCTTGCCGCCGGTGTTCGGGCCGGTGATGACGAGGGTGTCGTAATCATAGCCGATGGCGATGTCGATCGGCACCGCCTTGTCCTTATCCAGTAGCGGATGACGCGCGCGAAGCAGCTTGCAGCGGCTGCCGTCCTCAACAAGCACAGGCGCACAGGCGTTCATGTCGAACGACAGCTTGGCACGCGCAAAGATGAAGTCCAGCGTGGTCAGCGCATCGTAGTCCTGCTCGATGGCGCCCTTGTACATGGACACGCGCGACGACAGCTCCGCGAGGATGCGTTCGATCTCGTTTTCCTCTCGGCCTTCGAGCACCTTAATCTGGTTGTTGATTTCCACGACCTGCTGCGGCTCGACGAACACGGTCGCACCGGTGGACGAGGTATCATGCACCAGACCGGGCACATCGCCGCGGTGTTCCACCTTGACCGGCACAACGAAGCGGCCGTTTCTCTGGGTGATGATATTCTCCTGCAGGTACTTGGAGCGCTCACCCGAGATCATGCGGTTGAGCGTTTCGCGCACCTTGCCGGACACGCGGCGCAGTTCACGCCGGATGCTCAACAGCTCGGGAGATGCACCGTCCGCGATCTCCTCCTCGGAGATGATGGCGGTGGTGATGGATTCCTCCAGGTCGCGGTTGCCGGAGAGCAGACCGAAAACAGGCGTGAGCGTGGTCTTGGTTTCGTGCTCAGCATCGTACAGCAGGGCACGGCGCGCGGTCTGCAGCAGACTTGCCACAGCCAGCAGCTCGCGCGGGTTGAGCGTGCCGCCGCGGTCCGCGCGGGACAGGATCGCGCCTACCTCTCGGATGCCGCCAAAGGCAGGACTGCCCTGACGAACCATCAGGTCCTTCGCGTCCGTGGTCTGCTGCAGCCACAGCTCGGCCTGCTCGTGGTCGTCCAGCGGACGAAGCGCGCGGCATTTCTCCTTTGCCGCCTGCGATGCCGCCTGTCCGGCCAGTTTTTCCAGTATTTCGTAGTATTCCAGTGTTTTAAGGGATTTTTCGCCTAATTTGTTCATTTCAAACTCCCGTAAAATCTTCTTGTTGTTTATTCGCTTTCGCAGGGTGCGCCGAGGTCGTCGCACCCTGCGATATAGCTGTGCATTATCTTATAACTGCGTTTACCCCATCCAAACCAGCACCGCCATGACCGCCAGCGACACGATGACAAGCACCATATTCCCGCGCCAGATGCGCAGCAGCGCCGCACCGGTCTCGCCGCTTTCCTCGGCGGTGTACTGCCACTGTTCTCTCCGACCGGGGTTCCAGCACCAGATAAAGCCGAACTCGGCGGCAATGCGCTGATAGTCCTCATTCGGCAGATTGGCCTTGCAGTCGTTCAGGAAGCACCGTCCCAGCCACAGCATATATCCGACGGCGCACAGTACACCAAGCGACAGCACGAGCATCTTTGCGCTCGGTATGAGCCAGAACAAGGCGATCACACAGACGTCTGTAAGAATCAGGTTTTTGGTTACCTTCCACATGGAAACTGCTTTGCGATCCATACCGCTGCTCCTTTCTCGGGATAGGTTTGCATATCTGATGATAGATCGTGCAGGCTCATCACTTCTACACTCTTTTACACAGTTATTTTATAGGCACCTGCAGCGATTGATAAAACTGCAGACTTTCGAACCCGCGTCCGAGGTGGTACTTGACATATTCCTCCGCCATATTGCAGAACTGCTCTCTGGCGGGTCCGTTGAGCGCGAACGCATAGACCTTGTTCGGCTCGGCTGTCAGCACATGAAGCATTGCCCGCAGGGTACTGTCCACAAGCTGTGTATAACCGCCGACACGCTTCGCGCACTTTGCGTCCGCGGCTGTGCCCGCCCGAACGGAAAAGCACACCGGCGGGTTCTCGATCACCTCGCCGCACACGCCGCACGAGGTTAAATCCGGTGCGTAGCCGCTCTCGGCCATAATGCGCCACTCGAACGCCGCCTTGACAAGCTCCGGGTCGCGTTTGCCGCCCTCGAGTGCGTATAGCGCGTACAGCAGCAGACGGCACAAGGCCGGATTGTCAAAATCCGGCACAGTCAGAGCGGTTGTCAGCTCGTTTAAGTAGCACGACAGCGCGTACTTCTCAATATCGCCTGCCAGCGCGAAAAACGAGTGTACCAGGTCGGCGTCCCGCAGGGTGTAGCTGCCGCCTCTGTCGGACAGAATGAACTCCGAGTAGCACAGCTGCCGTGCCGCCGGATTTTGCTTTTTTCCGCGCCGCGCGTTCTTGCACAGGATTTCAATCCTGCGGCCGTCCTCGGTCAGTGCGGTCAAATAGCGGTCAAAGTCACCGAAATCCACCTCGCGCAGACCGAGTGCCCGCAGCTTGACCTCGGCCATTTACTGATCCTCGTAGCCGAAGTTGCGCATCTGGTACTGGTTGTTGCGCCAGCCCTCCTTGACCTTGACCCACAGCTCAAGGAATACCTTGGCATCCAGCATGCGCTCGATGTCCGCGCGCGCCTGCTGGCCGATTTCTTTCAGCATCGCGCCGCGCTTGCCGATGATAATGCCCTTGTGGCTGGCCTTTTCGCAGTAGATCACCGCGTTGATCTCCACCAGACCGTCCTCGCGCTCGTTCCAGCGCTCAATGCCGACGGCTACACCGTGCGGAACCTCGCGGTCAAGCAGGCGCAGCATCTTCTCGCGGATAATTTCAGCGACAAGCTGACGCTCCGGCTGATCGGATACCATGTCCTCCGGGAACAGCTGCGGGCCCTCGATGGCGTATTTGTCGATTTCGGTGAGCAGCTCCTCTACGCCCTCGCCGGTGCGTGCCGAGATGGGCACAACCGCGTCGAACTCATGCGCTGCCGCGTAGGTCGAAATGACAGCGAGCAGCTCTTCCTTCTTGACGGTGTCGATCTTATTGATAACGAGGATTGCCGGCATGTGATGCTGCTTGATCTGTGCGATCAGGGTTTCCTCGGCAGGACCGATGTTCGGGATCGGCTCTACCACCAGAACGGCAACGTCCACCTCGGAAACCGTGTCCGTCACCACCTTGCACATGTAGTCGCCCAGACGGGAGCGCGGCTTGTGCAGACCCGGGGTGTCCAGCAGAACATACTGCGTTTCACCGCGGCTGAGTACGCCCGTGATGCGCGTGCGCGTCGTCTGCGGCTTGCTGGATACGATGGCCACCTTCTGACCGACCAGCTTGTTTGTCAGCGTGGATTTGCCCACGTTCGGCCGTCCTACAACGGATACGACCGCAGTTTTTGTAATCTTGCTCATTATTTATCTCCAGTACAGTAATTGAGAATTGAGAATGGAAAATTGAAAATGTCGCAATCCTTGCGCGAGTTCCGTCCGCGCTGCGACAAGCTATTCTTGCGCGAGTTCCGTCCGCGCTGCGACAAGCTATTCTTGCGCGAGTTCCGTCCGCGCTGCGACAAGCTATCCTTGCGCGAGTTCCGTCCGCGCTGCGACGAGCTATCCTTGTGCGAATTCTCCATTCTCCATTATTATTGAATTCTTCCAAAGTGGAACACGAACCAGACAGCAATCGGCACGGTGACCACAACCGCCATGCCAAGCCACAGCCTGTACCACAAAAATTTGATGGCTGCCGCAAGCACGCCGTTTCCGATAAAGATACACGCGCCGACCGCGACGCACGCTGCCGCGCACACAAACACACCTGCCGCCGCGATATCCTTCGCGTTGCGTACCATGCCGTCATACCCGCTCGCCTGCTTGTCGCACAGGCGCTCGATGGCGGTATTCAGCAGCTCCGCGCCCATGGTAAGGCCGAAGCAGATACACAGGATGGCCGCTTCGGTCATGCTCACGCCGCCGAATACACCGAACAGGATGACGTAGAACGCCGCCGTCATGTGCACGCGGAAGTTGCGCTCGTCATGGATGCACAGCCGCAGGCCGCGGAACGCGTGCAGAAAGCTCTCGCTCAGTTTTCGGATATTCTTTTTCATGGCTCAGTCCCGCGTCAGGCCGAGGAACGCAAGGTTGTCCTCTTCCTTGCTGCGCATCAGGCGAGTGTCCTCGTCATTGCGCTCGTGGTCGTAGCCGAGCAGGTGCAGCACGGAATGCGTGGTCAGGTAGCCGCACTCTCTTGCAGGCGAGTGCCCGAACTGCTCCGCCTGCTCGCAGGCGCGCGTGTAGCACAGGATCATATCACCGAGCATGACACAGCCGGAGTCCGGTTCGGCCTCCAGCTCCTCCTGCGGCTCGCCGTTGAGGAACTCGTACATCGGGAACGAAAGAACGTCGGTCACGGCGTCCTTATTTCGGTATTCGGCGTTCATTTCGCGGATGGCGTCGGCATCGACAACGGTAACGTCGATTTCGGCGTCAAAGTCCACCTGCTCACTCGTCAGCACACGCTCGGCGCAGGTGCGGATCAGCTCACGTACGCTGTTTTCGTCTGCTACCTCGGTCTCAAAGCCGATATTGATCTGATGATTCATCATTTTCCCTCCTTGCGGCGGGTCGGAAGGCGCTTTCCTGCCGGTTTTGCGGCAGGCTTGCCCTTGCCCTTTTTGTTTTCATACTCTGCATACGCCTTGACGATGCGCTGCACCAGCTCATGGCGCACAACGTCCTTTTCGGTCAGGAAGCACTGGGCGATGCCCTCTACGCCGTCCAGCACGCGCAGCGCTTCGCGCAGACCGGACTGCTTGCCGTCCGGCAGGTCGATCTGGGTAATATCGCCCGTAATGACTGCCTTGGAGCCGAATCCCAGTCGGGTGAGGAACATTTTCATCTGCTCGGGCGTGGTATTCTGCGCCTCATCGAGAATGATGAAGCTGTCGTCAAGCGTACGTCCGCGCATATACGCGAGCGGGGCAACCTCGATGGAGCCGCGCTCCTGATACTTGGTGAAGTTTTCCGCGCCGAGCATGTCAAACAGACCGTCATACAGTGGGCGCAGATACGGGTCTACCTTGCTCTGCAGGTCGCCGGGCAGAAAGCCGAGCTTTTCGCCCGCCTCGACCGCCGGACGGGTCAGGATGATGCGGGAGACCTGCTTGTCCCGAAAGGCCGCAACAGCCGCCGCAACGGCGAGATAGGTCTTGCCGGTACCGGCAGGGCCAACGCCCATAACGATGGTGTTCTTGCGGATAGCCTCCATGTATTTTTTCTGGCCGAGCGTTTTCGCCTTGACCGGCTTGCCCTTGGCCGTGATGCACAGCACATCGCGGCTCATCGTGTGGACCTCGCTCTCGCGGCCGTCCTTCGCCAGCCCGATCACATACTGCACGGTCTGTGTGCCGATGGATTCTCCTCGCCCTGCCATGGCCAGCAGCGCCGTAATCGCGCGTGCAGCGATGGACACGCCTTCGTCCTCGCCGGTGATCTTCAGCTCGGTTCCGCGGCTGATGACCGAGACGTTCAGTTCCCGCTCGATCTGCTTGATGTTTTCGTCAAATGCACCGAATACTGCCATCAGCAGTTCGGTTTGTTCAATCTGCATTACCTGTTCTATGATTACACCCTCTTATGTTTAATTAGTAATTAGAGTTAGGAATTAAATGTTAGTTTTCATCCGTGCAAGGCAGGAGGCAGGCGTTTTTCCTGTCGTTACCTGCTCTCCTGCGGATAGTGTTTATCTATCAAATAAACTGTATGCAAGTGTATGTATCTGTTGCAATAACTCGTTCAACATACAGTTGCATACGGTTACATACAGTTAATTTTCATATATCTGCAGCAATACATGATGTTTTACCGTAGGGTGCGGCAAGGTGAATTGCGGCAACGCCGCAAGAGAAGGTGCCCTGGGGTACGACTCAGCGCACCGTTGTAATCGATCTGCACATTGCCTAACCGTAGGGGCGAACATTGTTCGCCCACACAACGTAAAATCATACGTTTTTCCAATTGTGAATCCAGTTTCCAACCGCGACAATCAGCCACACCACCGAAACCGCCGTCGGCAGAAACATTGCGGCAGCTGTGGACGTCATAAAATTCGTCACGCCGAAAAACGGCACGAGGAACACGGTAAACGGCAGCAGCACCGAATTTGCCGGAAGGATATCCACCGTCATAAGCAAACCGGATGCCGCTCCAATCGAAATCAGAGCCGATGCAATCGTCAGCAGACACATTGCGGTATTGCTTTTCCGCCATGCATACACCAGCAGCGATACCAGCACGATAAACACCGCGCTGACGCAGAATTTGCCTGCACTCGCGGAACCGCCGTGAAGCCAGTCCGAGCCGTTAGCAGCAAACGCCGCTGCGGTGCTCAGTCCTGCGAGAATCGTCGCGGGTTTACGGTTCATAGGCGTCTCCTTTTCTGTCTCTACGGCACTTGCTCCATCTCCGCATTTTCCTCCGGAACGGTACTGTCATCCACGGCCTCGGTGCCGATCTGCTCCTCGGCGTGGACGGTGAGGTACAGCACAGCCGCGCCGTTCTGCTCGGTGAGCGTTTCGCTGTGGCTCGTCACCATGCCGTCGATATCCGCGGCGGTCTCGCCCAGTGCGCGCGACAGCATAGCCACCCGCACGTCCTCGGCGGTGCGCGTCGTCGGCTCCCGCTCGTAGAATGTATACGTTTGTGTGACCAGCGCCACCGGCAGCACCACGCTGTCCGACAGCCAAAAATGTCTGGTCGTTATTATTTTATCACAAGTACCCCCTGCAATTCCACTGCCAATATAGAAATTTAACCGTTTATTTCCCATCACCAGTGCATATTGATGACGAATTTTACCCGTATACCGCTTTCTCTGCTCGGTGAGCGGCCGCGCTGCCCGAACCGTATGCGTGGTGTATGCCTGCACGGTGCCGTGCGCATGCGCTGTGCGGTACTTCCCGCCTTCGCGTGTCGGCTCCACCAGACCGCTGATGAGCGTATCACCGGTCTGCACGGCATCTCCTGCCTGCACCATTGGCTGTCCCTCGAGCGCACGCACCTGCGTTACCACGCCGTCCCGCGCGGCCACCACCTTGGTGACCGCGTGCTCGTCCAGTACCTCCGGCGGGTCGGTACTGCCGTAGGCGACCACGGTCAGGCTGTTGCCCCGCAGATTAAGCGAGAAAAACGTGATATTCGGCTGCAGCTGCATCATCTTCCACCGTATCTGACGGGTGTTCAGGTCCTTGATGGGCATGCCGATATGCACCCCCATTTCGCTCAGCTGCTGCATGACAGCCACCTCATCTATCGCCGGTGCGATCTCGGTCTGTATCGCCCATACATGCGTGCCGAGTAGCCAGCACAGCGCCGCTGCCGCTATAGCTCCGCCCCAGAGCGCCGTACGCGGACACAGACGCGCCGCAAGGAACGGCAGACCGCGTTTCCGGAGAATATGCACGCGGCAGCCGGTGCGGCCCATGTGCCGCCTGAGCGTCCGGAAATCCCGGATGGACAGGGTTGCGTGCAGCTCATTCCATGCCGTGCGGTCCATCTGCCGCAGCGTGATACCCTGCGCCGCGCACAGGTTGAGAAACCGCGTCAGGCTTGCGCCTGTCACGCGCACGCGCACCTGCCCGCAAGCCAGCAGCCACAGCCGCCCGATCATTCGCGCCCCTCCTTCCTCACTCGGTCGTGATGTATTCCACCGACGAAATCACGCCGATCACCGCCAGTTCGTCCATGGAAAGCGCCGTCAGCTCCAGGTCTGCACCCAGAATGCGTACCTCGCACCCGCGGCATCTGACGCGCAGGATGCTGTCGTCGTATTCCTGTATGCCGCAGTGGTTCTCCACGATCACCCGGCTGTCTCCGAGGATTTCCACGCGCGGGCGGTTTGGGTGGAGGTCCTCCATGAGTTCGGCGTATAAGTTATCTTTCAGCATATCGCGCCACCTTCATATCGCATTTTACCTTCTCCGTAGGGCAGGTATAACGGTATATGTTATGTATCAGCGTACTGAAACTTTCCTGCTTCTCATACACTGTTCCGAGGTGACGCTATGAAGCTGTTCTTATCGCTGGCTCTTTTTGCCGCGTTTTTGCTTTGCCCGACTGCCTGCGCGGATGGTGTCCGCGAGGGGCTTTCTTTAGCCTCAGTGCAGGCTTTACCGGCTTTATTTCCGTTTTTCGTTGTCAGCGGACTGCTTGTCCGCTGTGATACCGCGCGGCTGTCGCCGCTGCTGGCAAAGCCGCTTGCCCGCTTATACGGCCTGCCGCCCGAGGCTGCGCCTGCTCTGGTGCTCGGACTCATCGGCGGGTATCCGGTCGGCGCCGCGACCGCATGTGCGCTGCTCTCCGAGGGTGTGCTTTCCCGCGAAGCGGCAGAGCGCGTGAACCGGTTCTGCAACTGCGCCAGTCCGGGCTTCTGCATCGGACTGGTAGGGCTCGGCGTGTTCGGCTCCGCGCGGGCAGGCGCGATGCTGTACGGGATACATATCGTTTCGGCTTTGCTCGTCGGATTGTTTTTCGCGCGTACCCCGTTATCTGCCGTGTCGCAGCGTATCCATAACCGGAACCGCACCTCATTCCCCTCTATTTTCTGCGCGTCCGTGCAGCAGGCAGCGTCCACGGCGCTGACGGTAACGGCATTTCTGACCATGTTTTCCATCCTGCTGCGGCTGCTTTCGCCGGTTTTGGCACTTTTGCCGTACGGAAACGCACTGGACGGCATGATCGAGCTGACCAACGGCTTAGACGAGCTGGCGGTGCTGACGCTGCCGCGCAGGACGCGGCTGACGCTTGCGTCCTTCCTGCTGGGATTTGGCGGACTGGCTGTGCAGTTTCAGGTGCGCGCTCTCGCGGAAGCACACGATTTGCCGGTTCGCGGCCTGTTTGCCGCAAAGCTGCTGCACGGTACGCTCGCAGCTGTGCTGACAGCTTTCCTGTTTTCCCTCTCGCCTGCCGTGCTGACGGTTTCCTCACCGGAGCTGACACCGTTATCGGTACGGTTCCGGTATACGCTTGCTGTGCTGTTCGTTTCTGCTTTGTATCCAATTTGGGGGTGGAAAAAGCGCAGGAAATGATATATAATATTTTATATACGTCCTGTATTGACCGACACCACTCGACAGGACACTTTTACCACTGATTTTAACCGATTGGAGTGACCCTACGCATGAGGCTCAAAAAGCTGCTGCGAAAAAATATAGAACCGCGCTGCACCTACTGCGCGCACGGCTCTCCGCTGGCGGACGGCGAACGCATTGCCTGCCGCAAACGCGGTGTGGTAAACGGCACCGATCACTGCCGTTCCTTCCGCTACGATCCGCTGCGGCGCACCCCGCCCAAGCCGGCGGTTCTGCGCGGGCACTTCACCGATGTCGATTTTTCTTTAGGAGATACCGATGAAGAGCAATAATTTCAAAAACCGTCTTACCGCACTGGCGCTGTGCTTTACGCTGCTGCTCGGTGCGGCGCCGATCACCCACGCCTATGCCGTGAATGACGAGAGCGATACCTCATCGAGCCAGTCGGATTCCGACAGCACGGACACCTCGTCCACCGATTCGGGCAGCAAGGATTCCAAGGACACCAAGGACATGACCGCCGACAATGACAAGGATGTTATCGCAGCGGCAAGCGAAGCGCCGGCCGTAACGGCTACCGCCGCCCTGCTCATCAGCCCGGATTCCGACATGGTGCTGTATGAGAAAAATGCGGACAAGAAGCGTTATCCGGCGTCCACGACCAAAATTATGACCGCGCTGCTGACGCTTGAGAATGTCAAGGATCTGAACGAGACCGTCACGGCCGAACAGGGCGACTTCACCAAGGTTACAGCAGACAGTTCGAACGCAGACATCAAGGTCGGTGAGACCGTGCGCGTCATCGACCTGCTGTATGCGCTCATGCTGCCCTCCGCAAACGAGGCAGCGTACATGCTCGCGCGCCATGTCGGCGGCACGAGCGAGCACTTTGTGGACATGATGAACACCCGCGCCGAGGAGCTCGGCTGCACCGGAACGCATTTCAGCAACCCGTGCGGCCTGCACGAGGAAGATCACTACACCACCGCCCGTGATCTGTACCTCATTGCCCGCGAGACCATGAAGAACGACACATTCACCAACATTATCGACACCGTGCAGTACCGTATGCCCAAGACCAATATGCACGAGGAGCGCATCATCTTCACCACCAACCAGCTGATCTTCAGCTCGTTCAACCCGTGGTCATACCCGTACAACAAGGGCATCAAAACCGGACACACCTCGCAGGCGGGCAACTGCTTTGTCGGCTACGCGGAGTACGGCGATGCCAAGCTGTATTCGGTCGTGCTCGGCAGTGCCACCTCGTCCAAGGAGTACCCGACGGTAGCGGCCAGCTTCACGGATACCAAATCGCTGTATAAGTGGGGCTTCACCCACTTTAAAACCAAGACCGTTGCGAAAAAGGGCGACACGCTCGCCCATGTAAAGGTGGACCTGTCCACGCAGACCGATCAGCTGGTGCTGACCGCGAAAACCGATCTGGTGGCGCTGCTCCCTGCCGATGTAGAGACCGATTCGCTGGAAGCGACACCCAATCTGCCGGAAGCCGTTGACGCGCCCATCAAGGCCGGCGATGTGATCGGCAGCATGACATACAGCTGCAACGGCACGTCCTACGGCACGGTCGAGCTGGTCGCGCTCAGCGATGTGGAAATGAGCCGCGTGCTCTATTACTCGGACAAGCTGAGCCATTTCTTTCAGAGCACCGTATTCAAGATCGTGCTGATCGCAGCCGCAATCTTCATCGTGCTGTACATTCTGTTCAACATCACATTCGGCGGAATCCGGCGCCGCCGTCGCCGCAAGGCGATGCGCAAGCGCTACGATAACGATGATTATCCTCGCAGACACCGCCGATAAACAATCGCATACCGGCGGTTCAGCGAACTGCAAATACAGAGGCGGACCCATGTGTCCGCCTTTCATCTTCCCCCCAAAAAATCATACGTCAAAAGGAGCCTTTTCCCATGCAAATCATCGCAGACCTACATACCCACACCAATGTAACCGACCACGCGTTCAGCACGCTCACCGAAATGGTGCAGGCGGCCGAGGACCGCTGTCTTGCGGCTATCGCCATCACCAACCACGGCCCCACCAATCCGGACGGCCCGCACGAGTGGCATTTCTCCAACCTTGACCTCATTCCGCGCAAGATCGGCAAGGTAACGGTCATTCGCGGCATCGAATTCGACATCACCGCTCCGGCAGGCGGCATCAACGTCATTTCCAACAAGAGTCTCAAGCCCATTGAGTTTGCGCTTGCCTCCTTCCACGAGTGCATGTTCCCGCCGGTGGACAGCAGTGTGCACACGGCGGCGCTCGAGGCTATCCTGTACAACCCGTATGTCAACGCGTTCGGCCACCTCGGCAACTCCAACTTCCCGTTCGACCACGAGTACATCATCAGCCGCTGCAACGACCACGGCAAGATTGTCGAGATCAACAACGCATCTCTGTCCATCCGTAAGGGCAGCCATGACAACTGCATGGACATCGCCCGCCTGTGCATGAAGTATGAGGTGCCTATCTCGGTGGACAGCGACAGCCATATCTGCTACCGCGTCGGTCATGTGGAGGGCGCACTGGAAATGCTCGAGGAAATTGGTTTCCCGGAGGAGCTGATCATCAACAGCAGTGTGGAGCGGCTGAACAACTATTTCAAGGGCCGCGGCCTGCATCTGTTCGACGAGGAGGATTTGCTGTGAGAATCGGTATTGATCTGGGCGGCACGACCGTCAAGGCGGCGCTCTGCACCGAGGACGGCACGCTGCTGTGCAAAGACAGCCTTCCGACCCGGACCGGCAACGCAGCCGGCCTGAAAGCAGATATGAAAACGCTGGCGCTCTCGCTGTGCAGGGCGCACAGCTGTGCGGTAGAGGACGTAACGGCAATCGGCATTGGCGTGCCCGGCTCGTTTGACAAAAAAACCTGCACCCTGCGGTTCGGTACCAATCTGGGTCTGAATAACGTCAGCTTTGCGGATGCGTTTTTGCCTGAGTTCGGCTGTCCGGTGCATCTGGATAACGACGCAAACTGCGCCGCGCTCGGCGAAGCGACTGCCGGTGCGGCCAAGGGCACGCGCAACATGCTGATGGTAACGCTCGGCACCGGCGTTGGCGGCGGCATTATCATTAACGGCCAGCTGTACACCGGCTGCAACGGCATTGCCGGTGAGATCGGGCACATGGTTATCCGAAAGGACGGCGAGCCGTGCAACTGCGGACGGCGCGGCTGTCTGGAGGCGTACTGCTCGGCGGCTTCGCTCGTGCGGTTTGCCGAGCGTGCGCTCGAGGACGGACGAAAGAGCGTGCTTGCCGTACACAAGGGTCAGCTGAACGCCAAGCAGATCTGCGATGCAGTAGACGCAGGTGACACGCTCGCGCAGGAGCTGTTCGACGAATACTGCGACAATCTGGCGAACGGTCTGGCAAGTTTTGTGAATCTGTTCCAGCCGGAGAGCATCGTGCTCGGCGGCGGACTGGCGGGCTACGGCGAAAAGCTGCTCGAGCCGCTGCGGCGGCTCACCTTCCCGCAGACCTTCCGCGGTGAGAACCGAAATACCGAGATCGTCTGTGCGTCGCTCGGCAATGACGCAGGTCTGGTGGGCGCAGCGATGCTTGTAGAGTAATCGCTTGCGAAGCGAACGAATCTTGCCTGCCCGGCAGGGGCACAAGAGGGTAGACACCAAGGTTTCCACCCTCTGATTTTCACCCCTTTCCTAAGATAGTCTGGCGCAGACCAGAGACCGGCGACCGCTTCGAAAAAGAGAACGGCAGTCGGGTTACTCTTGCGTGTCTTTCTCCACCTTTTCGCAGTTCTCGCCTACCGTACTGCTACACAGACGGTTTGCTCTCCGTAGGCGCGGCATGACTGTGCCGCGCAACTCGTTTTCCAGTACGGCGCGTCATTCCCTCCCACTGCGCCAATTCCTAATTCCTAACTACTAATTATTCCCAAAATGCACCAACATAAAGGGCTGACCCACAGGTCAGCCCTTTGTTCATCTTATTGCTCTATCTGCCTTTTATTTTTTGATGATATTTTCGCACCAGCGCTGCATGATCGCTGCGATCTCGGCACGGGTGGCGGTGCCGGTCGGTGCCAGACGGCCGCCATTCTTACCGTTCAGCACACCTGCGCCGACTGCCCACTGCAGAGCCGGAATCGCGTACTCACTGGCCTGCTGAACATCCACATAGCTGAGAATATTGGTATTCTCACCCACGCTTACGTCGATACCCTTGCTTTGGGCGTAGCGATACAGGATCGCTGCCGCCTGCTCACGGGTGACGGCGGCATTCGGTCGGAAGGTACCGTCTGCATAGCCGGTTACGACCTTATTGGACGCTGCCCAGCCGACTGCTTCGGCATACCATGCGTCAGCCTGCACATCCGAGAAGTTCGCCGCTGTGCCCTTCGGCTTGCCTTCCAGGTTATACAGGATCTGCACGAGCATACCGCGCGTCAGGTTGGCGTTCGGTGCAAATGCACGGCTCGATACGCCGTTCATCATTTTGTGCGTGAGCACATAATCAACGGACAGATGATACCACTTTGCAGTATCTACATCCGTAAACGGTGCGGACGGACAATCCTTGCCGCCGTCGCACGGCTGATCTGCGGTGGTCTTGAAGCCCACGCTGACCTTAGCCGACGGCATCTTAAAGGTGTATTTGCCGCTGCCGAGGTCGGTCAGGGCAACCGTCTTGCCGTTTGCGTCCGTGACAGTCAGCGTACCTTCTCCGGCAGCAGTCAGCGTTACGGTGTCGCCTGCGGCCGCCTTGGTCTTATCCGCCTTGACGATATTCGCCAGTGCGGACGGGATCACAACATCGTAGGTGGTCGGGACAACGGCTCCGCCGCCGCCACCGGACGGTGCGGTGCTCTTGTACCAGCCGATGGCAAACGGAGACAGGCTGGAAACATGGAACGTAATTCCATCGTCGAGCTTGGTCGGCGTGAGCGTTTCCGTATCGCCGACCGTCTTGCCGCTCATATCAGTCGTAAACATATGAACGACCGAGAAGTTATAGCTGCTGTTCGGCGCATTGGTTGCCGAAAGCGTGCTGTACAGCACCTTGACGTCAATGCCGCCCTCCGGGAAGTCGGCAGGATTCGTAACCGTTACCCAATCCGTACCGCTCTTGTACTGCAGCACGATATCCAGATATGCGATGTTGGAAGCCGTTACCGCGCTGTTTACTTTTGCTCTAAGTGCGTTTTTCAGCTCGTTGATCGTGCTGAATTTGCTGCTCAGAGCCGATGGAACGGTATCCAGCGTATTGGCTGCGATCTGATACTCAACCGCTTCCGCGTCAACCTTAATGTTGTTCGCGCTCGTCACATCCTTGACGGTGATGGTGTACGCCGCGCCGTTCTTGACAGCGGTGACATTGCCGTCGATCGGCAGCTTCATGCAGTCCACGCCGCCTACTGTCAGCTTGCGGAACAGACGCTCGCCGTCCGGCGTTGCCGTAAAAGCAACCGTGCCGTTCTTACGGATTTCGCTCGTCGGCTGCGTATCATTCGGTACGCGCTTCACATCGGAGACCTTCCAGCCGGTGCCGCCGGTCGGAATAGTGAAGCCTTCGTAGGGAACGAACTTGACAGCCACATCGGTCTTGCCGGTCAGACCCGGGATAACCAGCTCGTTAGAGATGTTATTCTGATCTACACCGTTTACCGTCCACTGTGCGACCATCTGCTTGTTTTGACCGTTTTTTACGGCAGGCGTTGCCGTGAATACGACCTTGCTGCCGCGGGTAACACTTGCCGGACTGTTCTTCTGCGGCGTAATGGCCTTGCCGTTTGCCGCTGCAGCAACCGTTGTGCCGGTATCTGCACTCTGAACATCCAGGGTTACATCGTAGTTGATCGCGCCGTCAAATACGGCCTTGACTGTGGTATTTCTGCGAATTTCCGTCAGTGCCAGCGTATTGCCGGAGGCAGCCTGTGCAGCACCGCCGTTAACCGACCATTCCTTGAGATAGTAGCTATTGCTGCTCGGCACTGCCGTAATAGTCGTGCTGCCGCCGCGCTTGACGCTTGCCGGTTCTGCCGACGCCGTACCGCTGCCCTCACTTGTTACCGTAATGGTGTATGTCGGGCGCTCAATCAGCGTTGCGGAAACCCTGGTATCTGCGGTTACATTCTGCACGGTGTAACTGAGCGGTGCATCCGCCGTATCGGTCATCTCAGCGACTGTCGAGCCGTTTACCGTCCACTGCTGCACCATATCGTCCTTGTTCTCGGGCGTTACGGTGAAGGTCACGTCCGCGCCGGAGGATACCCAGCCGTCCGAAACCGTCTTGCCGTTTGCGGTGATGGCGATATTGCCGTTTCTGCCGTTCCGCACGGCGCTGACCGGAACCATTGCCTTGAAGGTGACTGCAACCGTGCTGTTTTCGGTTACGTTCAGGGTGTAGGTGCTGCCGCTGTTGGCAACCGAATGACCGTTTACCGTCCACTCGTCAATCTCGTAACCCTCATCGGGTTCTGCAGTGAAGGCAACCTTAGTGCCGCCGTTGACCTGTGTGTCGCTCTCAACGGAAGCCGTCAGTTTGCCGTTTGCCGGCTGGCTGTACGTTACTTCGTACTCGCCTGCGCTGAGCTGTGCTTCAACATGATATGCCGTTACGTTCGGCTTCGTGAGACAGCCGTTCTCAACCGTCCACGTCAGCGTATTGCCGTTACCGGCAACTGCCTTGCCGTTTACCGTCCAGCCGGTCACATTCTGACCTGCCGGCGGTACTGCCGTAAAGGTGAGCGACTCGCCGCCGCGTGCGGTTGTGCGGTTCTGTCCGTTTACGGTGACGTTATCACCTGTGGTGATGTCATACTCGACCTGCTGGAACTTCGGCGCAATGTAAATCGAGCTTGCACTGGTCGTATTCGGATAGGTGTAGGTTTCGCCTGTGCCTGCGCTGTCGTCACGCACATTATTGATATACCAGCCTTCGATTTCGTAACCAGGCTTTACCTCTGCCATGAACTTGATTGACAGACCTTCCGGAATATTGGCACCGGTATCTGCGCTCTCAAGAATCGACTCATTATTGTTTACCAGATTTGCCGCGCTGATATAGCCGCCTTCGCTTGTTTCGTTCGTCGGACCGAAGGTGATGCCGGTCACCAGCTTGACAAAGCGGACCTGAACCGTCGTTTCATCCTGCAGATTGTACAGCGTCTTGCTCACTGCGGTATCCGCCGTGGTCTGGCCGTTGATGGTCCAGTCCTGTACGCGGTAGCCTGCGCTCGGCACCGCCGTGATCGTGATATTCGAGTCGCGGTAGAAGCTGTGCGTGCCTGCTTCGAGGTTCTCCTGTTCGTATGCGCTCATGCCCTTGCGGGTGTTTTTTGCGGAAACTGTACCGCCGTCACCCTCGTCACCGAGCGAATCAACGGACAGGGTGAAGTTGTACTGTGGAATTTCGGTTGCGGTTACAACGATGGTCTGATCTGCAGTAATCGGACCGTTCAGCTTGTAAAGCTGCTTCTCCTCCGGCTTCTGCTCAATCCCGCTTGCGATTGCATTGCCGTTCACCGTCCATGCGGTCAGCTCGTAGCCGAAATGCGGCGCCGCGAGGAATTCCAGCATTGGCGTGTGCATGAATACAAAGCTGCCGCTGTTCAGCGAACCGTTCTGCGCGGTAATATCCGCATATGTGCCGGAGAACACGATAATCGGTTCCTTGCCGAACACAGCCGTCACCGCGGTATCCGCCGTGATATTCGTTACGGTCTCCGTGCGAGTACCCGACTGATAGGTATTCTGAGAATCATAATCAAACTTCTGACCGCTAACCGTAATGCTCTTGACGTAGTAGCCGTCTGCCGGCTCTGCCTTGACCGTGATCGCGCTGTCATGGTCAACGTGCTTATCCGCGCTGTCCTTGTCAAGCGTTACTTCGTTCAGGCGCGTGCCCTTAACGGTAATTGTGCCGTTTTCTGCCGCATTTACAGTGACAGTCGGCTTCTCCAACACCGTTACTTCAACTGCCGTATCGGTGTTCCAGCCGGTCAGAACCGCCTTGTTGGCGTCCTGTGCGTCCTGCGCTGCGTTCTTCCAGCCGGAAACGTAGTAGTCCTCACCTACCGCAGCTGTGAAGGTCACTTCGGTGTATGCCGGAATCGTATCGCCGCTGTGGATTTCCGTGCTGCCGATTTTCGCGGTGACAGACGCGATATTCGTGTCCGTGATTTCCTTTCCGTCTGCGTCCACTGCCTTGAAGGTGATCTTTGCCGCCTGTGCTGCACTGATCACGATCTTGACCGTGTGATCCTGCGTGATATTGCGCAGCGTAAAGCTGGTTTTTGCACCCGAACCGACTGCCGCCTTGCCGTCTACCTGCCACTCCTTGACCGTGTAGTTATCGTTCAGATTTTCCAGCGCAAAGGTCACTGCCGCGCCGTCCGGAATGGCATTAAGGTCTGCCTCCGTTCCGTCCGCCAGCTTTGCAGAGGTCTGCTGCTCACCGATCGCCGTACCGGATTCGTTCACGTAGGTGAAGGTCACCTTATGGGTCTTGGCGTTGCTGAACGATACGCTGACCGTGTGATCCTTTTCGATGTTCTCCAGCGTCAGCGTTTTCTCACGGTACAGATCGGTCGTACCCGGCCAGTAATACGGCTTGTCGTCCACCACCCAGCGTGCTACCGACATACCGGTGATCGGCGCAGCCGTGAACGTCACATTTGCGCCTTCCGCAATCTTCTGTCCGGTCGTGACTGCACCGCCGTCCTTTAGTGCTGCGGTCAGCTCACCGCCTTCGCCGCTGCTGAAGATAATCGTGTGCGAATCACTGCTGAAGGCTACTTCTACGTCCAGCTTTTTCGTCAGCGCCGCTACCGTCAGTCGTTCGCCGACCTTTTTGCCGTTCGACAGAATCTCCGTCACCTTGTACTCTGTATTACCGGTAATAGACTTAATGGACTGACCGTTGACCTTCCATTCCTTTACAAGGAAACCGTCGTTGCTCTTGGCATCAAACATCAGCTTGGTGTTCTTAGCGATGTTCTTACCGCTTTCAAACTTCTGGTCGAGGTCGCCGCTTTTGTAGCTTGCACTGAGTGAGCCGCCTTCACCGGCGCGATAGGTTACGCTCAGGGTGTCCTGCTTGACAACCAGCATGCGCTTGGTCAGATTCAGCTCGTACTTCTCGAGCAGTGACTTCACAGCCTTGTCCTCACCGTTGACGGCAATCGTTACCTCAAAGCGGCCGCTGACGTTCTTTCGGTTGCCCTTGTCATCATACAGCGCACATACGGCTGTAATTGCCGACGGCAGGGTGTCGTCCGACTCCAGAGCATCCGACCAAACCTCAAATGTGCTGTTGTCCGGTGCCTCGGTCGAATTATGATCTTTATTATCTCCCGGCCAGGTAACATACAGCTCCAGCGGCTTGCGCTTTACTGTAATGGTCGTGGACGCCAGCTTGGTGCGCTTGGAAGTATCGCTATCATCCTGATATGCCGTAATGATATAGGTTCCCGCCTTCTCCGGTCGGAAAATGCTGTCAGTGATAGCCGTTTCCTTACTCTCGCTCTGACCGGACTGACGCCAGGTGTAGGCGATATCTCCCGTAACCTCTGTTTTGCTGCCTGCGGTAACATCGTTTCCGTTTTTCGTTACAGTCTGCTGCTGCACGGTCAGATCAATCGGCGTACCGTATACGCTCGTAATCTTGTTTTCGTTGCCAACAGTGCTTTTAAGCGTGTAAACGGTCTCCGTTGTGCTGGTATCGCCGTCCTTTACGCTCTGCACGCCTGCCAGATAATATACCGTCTCACTTGTCAAGCCGCCGGTCGCGGTGGTTGTGATGGCATACAGACCGGCTGTCGGTGCGGTCCACGTTTTGCTGTCCGTGCCGCTGCTGTTTGTTCTGCCGACAATCGTGCTGACCGTGCCGTCCGACGTGTTCGTAATCGTCAGCGTGTACTCCACATTACCGAGTGCAGAGCCGTTCTTTTCCGCCGTTTTCGTTGTCAGGGTCAGTGCCGTACCGGAACCCGGCGTAGAGGTTGTAACGTCATTGTTAACCGTAGTTTCCTTTGTTACCAGTGTGAACGAAGGATCCGTATAAGCGCCCAGCTTCGTCTGCTGTGTGCAGGTCAGCTCGGTCAGTTCATAGCTGTTCTCTGCCTTCTTCAGCAGCTGATAATACTTGACGGTATAGGTGTCCTCTGCGGTACTGTCTGCACCACTGGTCGACTTATCCATCTTGCTGAGGATATAGCTCTCCGTCACGGTATCCATACCGTGAATCAGGTACTGCTCGCCGTTCCGGTACTTGCTTTCGTCGTATTCCGCGGCTGTCGGTGCCTTCGTTGTATTGTCCAGCGTAAACGCTTTTGCTTTTTTTGCGTCTTGGTCTATCACCACGGTTTCCGGCGTAATTGTGCTCGGCACCGTTACTGCCGTCTCACCGTTCTTCCACTGATAGGTGGTATTCATGGTGAGTTCCGCACCTGCGGTATACGTCTCGCCATTCTTTGTTACGGCGTAGTATACGGTCGATATCGAACCGTCTTCCTTCTTTTCACCGATGCCGACATATCCCTGCACCGTACCCGCTTGATCTTTTACCTCGTAAACATTCAGCGTCATGCCATCGGCTTCTACGGTGCACGGAACGGTTGTCTGTACGGATTCTGTCGTGGTTTTAACCGTGTTGAAATTGCTCTGACCGATATACGGGGTATCCTGAGTGCCCTTGCCCTCCGAAGTACCGGATACCGTCAAACCGGCGGTTGCCTGCGGTGTACCAACCGTCAGCGTTGCCGCATCGCTGTAGAACGAAATCGGCGTTCTTGCACCGTCATAACATGTTACCACGCAGCGGTACATCGCACCGTTCAGGTCACTCGATACCGACTTTACAGTATAGCTGTCCCTAGTTGCCCCTGCAATATTGCCCCACTTTTTGCCCGGCAGACGCTGCTGCCACTGGTATCTCGTGCTGCTGTACTCATCAGGTACAGAAGCCAGTACCTCGAAGGTTGCCGAGCCGTTCATCTGAACGGTTGCGTTATGCGGTCCGTTGATGTCCGGACGGCTCTTATCATTTGCCAGAGTTGTACCGGCAATAATCTCGCTTTCAACCGATTCTTCCTGACTGGTGTAATATCCCGAGGTAATCGCATACTGATACTTCGTATTAGGTGCAAGATCCTTCAGCGTGTACTCATACTGACCACTCGAAGATTCAGCCGCATCCACAGTATCAATCAATACGAACGGTTCTTCCTTATTATCTTCAAGATAGCGGTAAATCTTGTAATACTCTGCCGGACGGTCGCCGGATTCCCACGACAGCACCATGCTGTTGGTAGTCTGCTCGCTCAGCGACAGATCCTGCGCCGGAGACGGCGGTGCCGTCACATTGCTGACAACATAGCCCAATACCGGTACTTCATCGCCGTTGAACGGTACCGTCCATGTGCCGAAGCTCCAGTCAAAGTTATAGCGCGAATCGCCGCCGCCGGTAACAGCGCCCAGTTTGGTAATCGTATTGGTGTTTACCCTTTCGGTTCCGGCGCTTGCTCCCCAGTGATAGCCGCCGCCAGCCTTGAAGCCGCCAACTACACCATACATCTGCACCGAACCCTCATAGGAGTACTCAAAGTTTACGCCGCTGCTGGTTGCAGTCGTAAAACTCTGCAGCTGTGTACCCGAATCTTTGTAATGACCAACTTTACCGGACTGCTCCGAATGTGAACCGCTCGGCAGACTGGAACGATACGTATTCGGCTGACCGGACGTGCCCAGATGCAGGTTGCTGCCAATCTGCTGCATACCCTCGTACGCCGAAGCAGCCTTATTATAAGTATCTACCGAAACCATGTTCATCGAAGGATTACCCGGAACCGCCAGCGTCATAGAACTGGTCAGCTTCGGCGAATTGCCCTTCATTGTGTCATCCGGATACTTCACCTGATACTCGTAATATGTCATCGGTGTTGCATACATGAGCACCATATTGTCGTTCGTATCATTAGAATACTCGACCGTTATTTCCTTGCTTGTAGATTTTGTTGCACCAACAGTAAAGGTATGACTGGTATTAAATTCAACACCGCCGCCGGTCTCAATCAGCGGTGCAACATATTCAAAGCCCGCCATGATATCAAAACCAAACGAACCGGATGCCGTTACTGCTACAGTATTATCCTTACTGTATCCGATTCCGGTCTGCGAGTTTCCGATATCGCCGTCATTCACCTCCGCAAAATGCGGCGACGCCTCCAGAATCGCCATTACCTTCGGATCGGTGTAGCCGGTGCTGACACTTTGGATCTTCGCAAGCATGGCATCGTTGTTCACATCTGCCGTTGTAAGCGCCAGATTGCAGTTGCTCTTGTCATAGTATGTCCAATCATCCTCCCAGCGGCTGAACGTGCTGCCAGTCGAGTCTTTGTACAGCTGATCAATCTTCAAAAACTGCTTGTCGAAGGTCTCCTGCTTGCGGTACTCAACGTAGTATACCTGTTCCCTGCCCTGCTTGTTGCCGTCAAAATTGCCGACGGCATAGTCCAGAATACCGCTGTTGTTAATGAGTCGGCCGCCCAGCCAGCGGTCATGGCCCTTATTCGAGCCTTCCAGGATAGACAGCTGACTGCCGTTCACCGTGCCGACTTTATACATACTGCCGGAAATGAACAGATATTCCTGGGTGTTCACGCCGTCCGCCGCAACAGCCGCTACCGCGATCGGATTCTGCACATCGTCACCCTTGGTGCCGGTATTGGTAAAGCCGTTGGTGACAACTTCGGTCGCCTTGCATTTCGCTGTCCACGAATTATCATTCGTGCTGTACTGATAGCTGTATGCCAGCAGCTTGCTCTTGTCAAAGTCGCAGTCCTGATAATTACCATTCTTATCGTAGTAGCCTACCGCAACAACTTCCGGCGGCATACTGCCGCTCGGCGCATCGCTGACATAACCGATGGTTACGCCTGCAAAACGGGCACGGCCTTTTGCATCGCCATTGCTGTTCAGCAGTGTTTGCTTCGTCATCTGCGACCATTTATTGCTGTTGTTATAGTCGTAGACCGTCAGATAAGACTTTTCAAAGTTGGTATATGTTGTACCATCCAGCTTGTATTCGCTTTCCTTCAGGTCGTTGACATTGACCGTCATTGCCAGCTCGTCGATACCGTCCATATCCACGTCGCCGACTTCCATATCAACGCTCAGATGCGCGCGCAGCTCGTTATCGCCGTTGCCGTCGTGGTACAGCATTGCTTTCAGCGCGTCTCGGCCGCCGTCAATGACGTCACCGAGGTTGATTACTCGACCCTTGTCAGTCAGTGTGTCGCCGCTGAACGTATACTCCTTAATGCTGTCTACCGTATCCGTACTCTTGTTGTTGCCCGGCGTGTAGACCATCAGGGTGTCCTTGCCGTCGCCGTCAAAATCGCCTGCGGTCAGACTCAGCATAGCGCGGGTCTGGTAGAATTTCAGTTTCTTGATGTACTCACTGTCGCCACCGCAAACATCCATAACATCAGACACCTTGCGGTCCTTGTTGGTGACATACAGCTTGAGCCGCTTTGCGTTCTTATCGAACACCAGATTAGCGATGTACTCATCCTTGCCGGTGCCGTTCGGATCAAACGCCACAGTCGCAATGCGCTCGGCATTGCCGACATCGGTCGAGTTGCTCCACCGAAACGTAGACATCTGCTTGCCCTTTCCTTTGACTGCGCCCTCGTATGTCGTCTGGAACTCATCCGAGTCCACGCCGGCTACAACCAACTCGTGGTTCTGGAACAGCGGAACCCATCCCAGCGTGCCGTACGGGTTATTACGAAGTGTGGCTGTGTCTTTTATGCCCGTTTTTTCTTCCGTGGGCAGACCAAAGCCGTCTTTTGCTGCTGCAGTATCCGCTGCCGCCGCCTGCGGCAGCACGATCTGCGGCAGCAGACCTGCCAGCATACTGCATATCAGCAGCAAACTACAAATTCGTTTTTTCATTTTTCTTCCTCCTTGCCTTATGAAATAAACGGTTTCCACGGCTTTCCCCTTGCTTTACTGCGGAGCACCGTCCGAGGATACAGGTATTTCACCGTACTTTCAGTATAAGGGCAAAAAGGCGGCGGACGGCGAAGGTACCAAATTTGTTACCTTCGCCGTCCGCTGTAAATATTCAATTATTGCTCCTCGAGCCGATATCCGCTGCTGCGGTACGAATTGACCGTGACCCTCGCATTCTCGCCGCCGAGCTTCTGCTTAAGCCGTGAGATCGTCATGCGCACGGCATGCGGGTCGGCTCCCATCGGCTGCTGCCAGACCGCCTCATACAGCTCCTGCGCGCTGACGCTGCGGTTCGGGTGCCGCGCCAGATACAGCAGCGCCGCAAACTCCTTCTGTGTCAGGTTCAGGTCGGTCTCTCCGATGTACGCGCGTCCGCTCAGCAGATTCATCTGCAGCGGGCCAAGCCGTACTGCGCGTTCCTTCGGGTGCGCCGCACGCAGACGCGCTTCCACGCGGGCCATGAACACCTCCAAATCATACGGCTTTGTCAGATAATCGTCTCCGCCTGCGGTCAGACCCTTGACGATATCCTCGTTTTCGCCCATAGCGGTCAGGAACAGGATCGGCACATCGTATTCCTGCTTGATCTCGCGGCACAGCGCCACGCCGTCGCCGTCCGGCAGAAGAATATCCAGCACGATCAAGTCCACCGCGTGAAAGCACAGCAGCTCCCGGCACTTGTGTGCGGTTTCTGCCTGCAGGGTGCGGTAACCGCGCATGTGCAATGCCGCGTCGTTGATCGCCATGATGTGCGGATTGTCCTCCACCAGCAAAATCAGTTTATCTTCCACAATCGTTCTCTCCTTGTGTTTTGAGCGGCTTTTTCGGCAGTTCGAGCCGGAACACCGTGCCGTCTGCATCGGTATGCTCCACCTCGAGCGAGCCGTGGTGAATCTTCATCGCGTCCGCGCAGATCGTCAGGCCGATACCGCTGCCGCCGCCGCCGCTGCAGCCCTTCTCAAAGATATGCGGCAGCAGGTCGGGCGCAATGCCGCTGCCGGTGTCGCTCACGCGCAGGCACACCCGCTCGCCCTCGTCCGTAATGCGGTAGGCAATCACGCCGTTCTCCGTGTGGCGATTGGCATTGACCGTCAGGTTGATGAGCACCTGCAGCAGCATTTCCGGATTGCCCCAGAGCGCAATACCGTCTCCGCTGTCGCTTTCCAGCCGGTTGTGCTTTTTTTCCAGCATGGGACGGCATACATCCGCCGCACCGGACAGCAGCTGCGCCGCGTCAATGACGCCCATCTCAATATCGGGTGAACCGCCGTTGGCGAGGTCGATCAGCCGCGATACGAGCGCAGAAAGCCGCTGCGCTTCGGACGAAATGGTCTGCATGTGTTCATGCGCGCTCGCACCGACCGCTCCGGTGCCAAGCTGCCAGTCGGTCAGCTGCGCGTAGCCGCTCATGACCGTGAGCGGTGTTTTCAGTTCATGCGCCATCTGGTGCAGAAATTCGCTTTTCAGCCGGTTGAGCTGGGTCAGCACCTCGCGCTGACGGCGGCTCTCGGACAGCTCCTGTTCCCGGCGGTTGATCTTCAGGCTGATGGCTCCCGCAATCAGGAACACGAACACCAGCAGATACGGCGGCGCTGCTCCGTGGCGCGTGATGGTCGTCACGATGCGGCCAAATACCGCCTCGTACACGTTCGAGCCGAACAACAGCAGATAGCCGAGCAGAACAAGCACATCGTCCCGTTCAAACCGCCGGATACGCCAGAACCGCCGAATCAGCTGCACAACCAGATACAGGAAAAACGGCGTCGAGAGATAGTACCCGATTTTACTCAGCGGTGCGATATCCTGCGTCGGCAGGATAAAATGCGCCGCCGCCAGCACGGCATACAGCGCCGCATAGCACCGCACAACGATTGGCTTCGCCAGTTTTTCGTACAGACTTTGCAGCAAAAGCAGCAGAAAACACGGCTGCAGCGTAATCATCAGCACCAGAAACCGATATGCGACTGCCCAGTTGTAGTTTGCAGGCAGCAGATGCAGCACATAGAAATTCTGGTCGCGCAGACCGAGCAGCACACAGATGACCGCGAGGAAAACATACTTGATCTCGCCCTGAAATACCACAAACAGCAGAAAATACATGCCGAACAGGCACAGCGAACCGCCAAGCACCAGTGAATACAGATTCCGGCTTCGACGCATGCGGTCGATGTTCTCCGCGGTGGACAGGTGCATCTGCGTCAGACCGCCGCCTTCGCGGTGCACGAAATTCGCGTACTGGCAGACCACCTCGACCGTGCCATCCTCGCCGGTGTAAATCGGTATGAGCATATAGTCGATGCGCGGCTCAGACTCCGCCGCAGACGCCCCCACCTTGCCGATTTCGAGCACTTCACTGCCGTTTACCAGCACACGCGTGCTGTAATCGAATGAGTAGCCGCCGAGTGTCAGGTATTGTTTCGGCTGCGCGTGTATTTTCAGCCGATATGAGCCGTATGGAATGGATTCATTGCGTTCTCCCGGTTGGGCAGCGTCCAGCTCTGCGCCGCTGCCGAGTACCTCAGGATAGAACATCCATTCACCGTCTATCTCATATACCGCCGACGAAAAATCCGCTGATGTTGCATCCAGTACGCCGTCCTGCGCTTCCATTGCGCTGAAATCTCCCGATCGGTTAGAAAACAGCAGCATCAGCAGCACAAAAACCAGCAGGATAGCCGCCGTTATCGAGATATAGCGCATTCGTTCGTTCTTCATGGGCAGCTCCCCCTTCAAATCTCATTATAGGAGAAATCTTCAGTTTCTGCAAGATAGGAGTGAGAATGAAACCGCCTGTGCAGCAGCAAAGTATCCGGCACTGCGTAGAGGTAAAGAAATGGGAGCACACTGTGCTCCCCTACGATAGAAAAAATCCTCTGCCGTTCCCCTTTTTCACAGCGGTCGCCGCTCTCTGATTTTCGCCATGCCCTCTAAGGGAAAGGGGTGAAAATCAGAGGGTGGAAACCGCAGGTGTCTACCCTCTTGTGCCCCTGCCGGGTAGGCAAGTTTCGTTCGCTTCGCAAGCGTCAAACACCCATTCCTAACCGGTTAAGCAAAGAAAAACCGGCCGCTCACGCAGCCGGTTTCAATTTCACAAAATACAGGGAATGTTATTCCTTGTTCAGCGCCTCCAGACGAGCCTTATTCGCTGCGATAACCTTTTCCTGTACCGGAACCGGTGCCTCATCGTAGCGCTCGAACTGGGAAACAAACGAGCCTCTGCCCTGCGTCATGGAGCGCAGCTTGATCGCGTAATCGCCAAGCTCTGCCATCGGGCACTCGGCTACAATCTCCTGCTTGCCGCCGTCGAGCGGATTCATGCCCATGATGCGGCCGCGGCGCTTGTTCAGATCGCCGATAACATCGCCCATGTAGGAATCCGGGATAACAACCTTGAGCGAGCAGACAGGCTCGAGCAGAACCGGATTTGCCTGCGGGATACCAGCCTTGTAGGCCAGACGGGCCGCCATCTTGAAGGACAGCTCGTTGGAGTCTACATCGTGGTAGGAGCCGTCGAGCAGGGTTGCACGCAGGCCAACCATCGGATAGCCGGCCAGAACGCCGTGCTCCATCGCCTCGCGGATGCCCTTATCAACTGCCGGATGGAAGTTCTTCGGTACGGAACCGCCGAAAATCTTCTCCTGGAACAGGTAATCGCCCTCGGCATACGGTGCAAATTCCATCTTAACGTGGCCGTACTGACCATGGCCGCCGGACTGCTTCTTATGCTTGCCTTCTACCGTAACAGCCTTGCGGATCTTCTCGCGGTACGGAACGATCGGATCGGTCAGCGTAACCTCTACGCCAAACTTATCCTTCAGCTTGGAGCACAGAACGTCCAGATGAATATCGCCGGCACCGGAGATCAGGTGCTGCTTGGTTTCCGGGTTAAACTCTGTATCGAAGGACGGATCCTCGTCACGCAGACGAGCAAGACCGGTGGAGATCTTCTCCTCAACGCCCTTTACCTTAGGCGCGATTGCCTGCGTGTAGCACGGCGGCGCAATCTCGATCGACTCAAGCTCAACCTTGCGAACGCTCATCGAAAGCGTATCGCCGGTCTTGGTGGTAACCAGCTTGGAAACGGCGCCGATGTCGCCGCAGCCGATCACCGGAACCTCGGTCGTCTTTTTGCCGCATACGGTGAAGATGTGACCCATCTTCTCGTTTGCATCGGCACGCTTGTTGACCAGCGTCATATCCTGCTTGACCTCGCCGGACATAACCTTAAAGTAGGAGAAACGGCCATACTGGTCAGCGACCGTCTTAAATACAAATGCACAGGCAGAGCCGTTCGGGGTGCAGTTGATCTCAATCAGCTCGCCCTTTTCGTCCTCGCAGATCTCAACCGGCTTTTCATCGGGAGACGGCATGTAGTCCGCAATGCCCTTGAGCAGTGCGTAGGAGCCGATACCGGTTGCAGCAGTGCCGCAGAATACCGGCGCGAGAACCAGATCCTTCACACCCTGACGGATACCGGCGATCAGCTCTTCATCCGAGAACTCCTCGCCTGCGAAGTAACGCTCCATCAGGTCCTCAGACAGCTCGGCGATGTTCTCGCACAGTGCTGCACGGTGCTGGTCGATACGGTCCTTCATGTTGTCCGGGATCGGGATCTCGACACGCTTGTTGCCTTCCATGCGGTACGCCTTGCGGATAACGCAGTCCACAATGCCGACGGTATCGCGGTTGCCCTCAAAGATCGGGACAACGATCGGCGCTACCGATACGCCGAACTGCTTCTGCAGCTTGTGCAGAGAGTTATAGTAATCCGAGTTTTCCTCGTCGATCTTGGAGATGTAGAACATACGCGGCATTGCGTGCTCCTCACAGTGAGCCCATGCCTTTTCGGTGCCGACGCCCGGGCCGGACTTGCCGGTTGCGACGATGAGTGCGGACTCCGCAACGCGCAGTGCGCACTGCACTTCACTTTCAAAATCAAAGAAACCCGGGGTATCGAGCAGATTGATCTTGCAGCCGTTCCACTCTACCGGCGCTACAGCCGTGGAAATGGAAAACTTGCGCTTGATCTCTTCGGGATCAAAGTCACAAACCGTGTTGCCGTCCGCGATCTTGCCAACGCGGTCGGTTACACCGGCGATATTGAGCAGGCTCTCGACCAGCGAGGTCTTGCCGTCGCCGCCGTGACCCATCAGACATACATTACGGATCTTGTTAACCGGATAATTCGCCATAGTTTATATTACACTCCCCTGCCCTAACCTGTTATCGTGCCCTGCCGGCACGTTATACTCCTGGGCGCTTTGTTTCGTGGGAGCGATCCTCTCTTTGCGGGATCGTTTCCCTTCTTCGTTATTATACACCATATAAGTCAGGTATGCAAGCTGTTTTTTGTGCAATTTTCATGTAGCATTTTTCACAACGCCGTCGAATAACAGCGGCGGCCACTTAGTGCACGTTTCGCACACATTCTGATAAAAAATCCGAATTTTCCTTTGTTTTTTGCATTTCCGGAAGATTTTCAGCAAAATCGCTCGTTTTTGTTTACTTCTTACAAATAAAATGATATAATTTTAGTGCTACTTCACAAAGGAAGAAAAAAACGCCCTTCGTATAATCTGACAAAGGGAAGCCTGTGACGGCATTTTGCACAGCTGTCCGTTCTGCCGATCTCAGGCAAATTCTGCCGCAGTTTTACAACACGATAGAAACCTTTGCCGCCGGTCAAGCATTTTATGCGGTATCTCGAATACCGCAGTAATTGAGAATGGAGAATTAACGCAACGGTTTCATTCTCCATCCTCAATTCTCCGTTTCCATAAAAAAGCCGCTTACCTGTCGGTAAGCGGCTTTGGGCTTCTTTAGTTCAGGAAATCCTTCAGCTTCTTGGAGCGCGACGGATGACGCAGCTTACGCAGCGCCTTTGCCTCAATCTGGCGGATACGCTCGCGAGTTACGTTGAATTCCTTGCCAACCTCCTCGAGGGTGCGGGTATGGCCGTCCTCGATGCCGAAGCGCAGGCGCAGAACCTTTTCCTCACGCGGCGTCAGAGTTTTGAGCACCTCGACGAGCTGCTCCTTGAGCAGCATGAAGGAGGCCGCCTCTGCCGGTTCCGGCGCGTCGTCGTCCGGGATAAAGTCGCCGAGGTGAGAATCCTCCTCCTCGCCGATCGGCGTCTCGAGCGATACCGGCTCCTGCGCGATCTTCAGAATGTCGCGCACACGGTCAACCGGCATGTTCATCTCCTTGGCGATCTCCTCCGGGCTGGGATCGTGGCCCAGCTCCTGCAGCAGCTGGCGGGAAACGCGGATAACCTTGTTGATGGTCTCAACCATGTGTACCGGAATACGGATCGTACGCGCCTGATCCGCAATCGCACGGGTGATTGCCTGACGGATCCACCACGTTGCGTAGGTAGAGAACTTAAAGCCCTTGGTGCTGTCGAACTTCTCAACTGCCTTGATCAGACCGAGGTTGCCCTCCTGGATCAGATCGAGGAACAGCATGCCGCGGCCGACATAGCGCTTTGCAATGGAGACAACCAGTCGCAGGTTCGCCTCAGCCAGACGCTTCTTGGCACGGTCGCCGAGCTTGATATCCTTCTCAAGCTGTGCGCGCTCCTCCGCCGGAATGGCATCGCCTTCGTTTGCGATACGCTCTGCGGCCTCGTTGCCCTTCTGCATGCGCTCTGCGAGCGTTACCTCCTCCTCAGGAGACAGCAGATCGACCTTGCCGATCTCCTTCAGATACATGCGGACCGGATCGTCAATGGCGAACGTCTCAGCCATGGCAGAGGTATCGACCAGTTCTTCCTCCGGAACCTCTTCCACTTCCTCCGGCTCAAAGGAGTCGTCATCGTCACCGATGACCTTCTCCAGCACACCGTTCGTCTCAACCTCGATGCCCATGGTCTCGAGCGTCTCGTACACCTTGTCGATGTCCTCACTCGACAGCTCCAGATGGCTCAGTGCATCCGAAATCTCCTTGAGCGTCAGGCGGCCGTTCTTCTTGCCAAGCGCGAGCAGGTCGCGCAGGATCTGCTGCTGTGCTGCCTGCTGCTCCTGTGCGTTTGCGGCTGCATTTGCGTTTGCTTTCGTCATATCGTTTGTCCTCCCGCGTTTTGTTTTTTGATGCGTCCGAATGTAAGCAGCGGGTCCTCTCCCGCCTGCGTAATGGTTCCATCCTTGACGCGCTGCATTCGTATGGTGTTTATGTATTCCTGCAGTTCCCCTCGATGCTCTCCGGCCGGAATGCCGGGCTCGAGTATCGCGGACAGCAGGCTCATTTCGTTAGGCTCCAGCCATCCCTCAAAGGACAGCACATCGACCATCTGGTCGTTTTGGTTCAACTCGAGCACGCGCTCGTATATCTTACGCAGCACCGGTGCGGAAAACCACGCCGGCTGCAAGTCCTTTTCGGCAACGGCAATCAATTTCTGGTCCGAGAACAGAAGTCTAAGCACGTTCTCCTCAGCCTTTGCGGATTTCATATCGGTATACGCCAGCGACCTGTCTTTCGGCTGCGCCAGTCCGACCGGAGAGCGTATCTCACGCCGTTCGGCGGCCTTTCGCCGCTTGCGCTGGATGCCGAGTTCACGCCGAACCTCAACGTTCATGGCTTCGGCGGTCACGCCTGCCATCTTGGCGGCACGTCCGGCGTAGACCTCACGTTCGATGGTGCTCTCGATGCCGGCGAGCATCCGTGCTGCATCTCTGAGGAACAGTACGCGTGCTTCATCGTCCTCAAGGTCGTACTTTGCGGCAATCTGCTCAATGCGGAACGCGTTGTGATCCTCGCTTCGCTCGATCAGGCTACGGAACGCATCCGCGCCGCGTGCCTTGATGAATTCATCCGGATCCTTGGCCCCCGGAATACGCAGCACCTTGACCTGCAGATCACATTTTTTCAGGATGTCGATCGCGCGCTGTGCCGCCGCCTGACCGGCTCCGTCCGCGTCATACGAGATGACAATGCGGTCGGTGTGCCGCGCGATAATGCGCGCCTGCTCCTCGGTCAGCGAGGTGCCAAGCGATGCAACCGCAGAATCAAATCCCGCCTGATGCAGCGCGATGACATCCATATAGCCCTCGGCTAAGATAAAATAATCGTTCTTCGTGCTTTTTGACAGGTTGAGCGCAAACAGATTGCGGCTCTTGTGGAAGATCGGCGTTTCCGGCGAGTTCAGGTACTTCGGCTTGGAATCATCCAGCACACGGCCGCCGAATGCGATCACATGACCGCGCACGTCGATGATCGGGAACATGACACGGTTGCGGAACCGGTCGTAAATATGTCCCTTTTCGCTGCGGCTGACCAGACCGGCATCCATGAGTTCCTCGCGCGTGTAGCCTTTGGCCGTCATCGCGTCAATGAGCGCGTGGAAGGAATCCGGTGCATAGCCGAGTCCGAAGCGGTTCATCGTCCTTCGGGACAGACCTCGGTTGATAAAATACTGCTGTGCGGTTCGGTTTTCCGGCCGCCAGAGTGTGTCATAATAATAGCGTCCGGCATCCCTGCAGAGCGCGTACAGACGCTCTCTGTGGCGCGCCGCTTTGCGCTCGGCTTCGCCCTGTTCGGGTATCTGCATGCCCGCCCGCTCGGCGAGATAGCGTACCGCATCCGGGAAGGTCAGACCTTCCGCCTTCATAATAAAGGTGATGACACCGCCGCCTGCGCCGCAGCCGAAGCAGTGAAAAATCTGCTTGTCCGGCGAGACCGAAAACGAACCGGTTTTCTCGTTGTGGAAGGGGCACAGACCGAAATAGTTCGCGCCGCTCTTTTTCAGCTGCACATATTGCGAAACGATCTCTACAATGTCGTTCCGCGCGGACAGCTCGTCCAGAAATATACGGTCAAACGGCATTTCGTGTCCCTCCTTCCCTATTTATCGAACGAAAACGAATATATGATACCCATTTTCGTTAATCCTCAATCTTATTCCAGCTTTTCGGAATAAACAAATTCTTATAGACCGCTATCGAGTAGCGGTCGGTCATGCCTGCAACATAGTCGCACGCAATCCGCTCGAGCGCCTCCCCCCGGGCCTGCAGCACGAAGTAATCGTCCGGCAGCTCGTCAGGATGCTCGATAAAATATTCGTACAAACTGCGCAGCATGGATTTTGCGCGTTTTTCCTCACGCTGTGCGGCCGTGCCGTGGTACACATGATCGAACATGAACTGCCGCAGCTCCATCATGTCCTCGTGCATCTGCTCGTCCATGCCGATCTCCAGATACCGCTGACCGTACTCGATCATCGCCGTCACCAGCGTATCAATGCGCTTGCCGTGCGTCCCACCCAGGCGTTTTCTCAAATGCTGCGGAATATCGCTCTCGCGGATAATGCCCGCGCGTACCGCGTCGTCAATATCGTGGTTGATATAGGCAATGCGGTCGGCAAAGTGGATAATGCGGCCTTCCGGCGTACTCGCCTTGCGCCTGCCGGTATGGCAGACAATGCCGTTGCGCACCTCGCGCGTAAGGTTCAAATCCTCGAGCACATCCACCACGCGCAGACTCTGCTCGTTGTGCCGAAACCCGAACGGACAAACCTCATCGAGTGCCGCCTCTCCGGCGTGACCGAACGGCGTGTGCCCGAGATCATGTCCGAGCGCGATCGCTTCGGTCAAATCCTCGTTGAGTCCGAGCGCCCGCGCGATTGTCCGCGCAATCTGCGCGACCTCAAGCGTGTGCGTCAGCCGAGCACGGTAGTGGTCGCCCTCCGGCGAGATAAATACCTGCGTCTTGTTGCCCAGCCGCCGGAACGCCTTCGAGTGGATAATGCGGTCCCGGTCGCGCTGAAAGCAGGTGCGGTACGGACACGGTTCCATCGGGCGCAGCCTGCCTGCGGAGCTGTCCGCAAAGGTCGCCCACGGCTCAAGCACCGCGTGCTCGCGCTGTTCGTTCTGCTCTCGAATGGTCATATGTACCGCCTCCTCAGCCTCGGAGAATCCGTCACATAATAGTTATACGAAACGAAATCTGAAAATCCTCTTTTTTTCACAAAAATTTTTTCAGAATTTTGTGAGCCTTGCAAGCCGGTATTTACTTGACACGCCGACCCATGAATCGGGTCTCCATGACCTCGGCGTAGACCTGCCCTGCCGTGGCTTCGGCGAGCGCTTGATTGAGCTTGTCCTCCCGACCGGCGGGCAGCGTCACGGTCAGCGTTACATCCGCGCCGTAGTCGGTCTCCTCGACCGCGCAGTCGTGGTCCGGCAGCAGGTGCAGAATAATCTCGTACAGATTGTACGGGCACGCGATGAGCGCCACCGTGTACAGGCTCATTCTCTGCACACCGGCCGCCGCGACAGCCACCTGCGCGCCCTGCGTGTACGCGCGGACCAATCCGCCCGTACCGAGCAGAATGCCGCCGAAATAGCGCGTAACAACGCAAACGCAGTCGGTCAGGTTCTCGTGACGCAGAACCTCGAGGATCGGCATGCCTGCCGTGCCCTGCGGTTCTCCGTCATCCGAGTAGCGCATCACATTGCCTTCACGGAGAATGTAGGCGTAGCAGTTGTGTGTCGCGTCCCAGTAGGTCTCGCGCATCTCCTTTATCTTCGCTACCGCCTCCTCGGCGGTTTCGACGTGCCACAGCCGTCCGGTGAACTTGGAGCGTTTTTCTTCAAATTTGTCCTCGCCGTAATCGGCAAAAGGCACAAAGTAGTCTTTTTCCATCAGCAAATCCTTAAATAATCAGGAATTAGTAGTTAGTAATTGCGGTATCGCGCCATGCGCGATGATTCAAAATGCGCTTCGCGCACCTTAATTTCTAATTCCTCATTACTAATTACTCATTATCCATAATGTATGTCGAAACTCTGCCGTAGGTCTTATCATCCACGACCGCCTCGACAATCGTGCCTTCCGCGGCATAGTCGGTCGAGTCGATCTGTGCTTCGCGGTGCAGCATATCGAGCACGGCGCCGTCGCTGTACGGAATGCACAGCTTCACCTTATGCTTGCCCTTGCCGAGCGCCTTTTCGATGGCAGTCAGCAGGTCGTCAACGCCCTCGCCGCTCTTTGCGGAAATCTTCACACCCTCATCCGGCCGAATGAACGGAATGACGTCCGGGTCGCACTTATCCGCCTTGTTGTACACCATCACACGCGGAATATCCTGTGCGCCGAGCTGTGCCACAACCTTATCCACAGTCTGTGCATGAATCTGCCAGTTTTCGTCCGAAACATCCACAACGTGCAGCAGCAGATCGGCATACGCCAGCTCCTCGAGCGTGGCCTTGAACGCCGATACGAGATGATGCGGCAGCTTGCGAATAAAGCCTACGGTATCGGACAGGAGAATTTCCTGCGTGTCCGAAATGCGCTTTTTGCGCGTAGTCGGGTCGAGTGTATCGAACAGACGGTCGTTCGCCTCGATGCCCGCACCGGTCAGGGTGTTCAGCAGTGTGGACTTGCCCGCGTTCGTATAGCCGACAATGGCAACCAGCGGCAGCTCGGCCTTTTTGCGCTGACGGCGCTGCACAGAGCGCACCTGCCGCACCTGCTCCAAATCACGGCGCAGCTTGTCGATGCGGCTGCGGATGTGACGGCGGTCGCTCTCCAGCTTGCTCTCACCGGGTCCGCGCGTGCCGATGCCGCCGCCGAGACGGCTCATCGCCTTGCCCATACCCGCCAGACGCGGCAGAATGTACTGGTACTGCGCCAGTTCGACCTGCAGCTTGCCTTCGCCGGTGCGCGCACGCTGCGCGAAAATATCGAGGATGAGCGCCGAGCGGTCGAGTACCGTGCGGCCGGTCAGCTCCTCCAGATTGCTCATCTGCGACGGCGACAGCTCGTTGTCGAACAGGATCAGACTTGCGTCGTTCATCTCGGCAAGCTGCTTGACCTCTTCCGCCTTGCCCTCACCGATAAACGTGCGGGCATCCGGCGCCGGACGGCGCTGCAGCGTCATCGCAACAGCCTCTGCACCGGCAGTCTCCGCCAGCGCGCGCAGCTCGTCCATCGTGCGCTCGTCCGCATCCTGATCGGCGTTGAAGCTCGGACACGACAGACCAACCAGAACCGCCCGTTCGATCTGCTTTTCTTCTGTTTGATTGGTAAACGGCATGGAAAATTCCTCCTTGCTGTTAAATTATCCTCTGTATTTATTACACCCAAACGCAAAACCGTACAAGACTTGATTTTCCGTCTGTTTTGTGGTAATATAAGGGTAGAAAAAGTGAATCTTTTTTCCGTCACGACCAGTCGTGGCGGATTTTTGTTATATAGAAAATGCCCTATCGTTGTAAGTCGACGCACCCTGCGGTAACATTCGTTATCAAATTAAACTCGTAGTTGCCGTCCATAGCCACCAGACCAACGAGTTGCGCGGCACAGATATGCCGCGCCTGCGCAGACTAAACCTTCTGTGTAGCAGTACGGTATCCTAGAACTGCGAATCGGTCGAGTAATGGACGCGCAATGCGCGCCCCTACAGACGGGTAACCCGACTGCCGTTCCCCTATTTCGGAGCGGTCGCCGGTCTCTGGTCTGCGCCAAGCTAAGAAACAAAGGGAAACGGGAGTTAAGAGGGTAGAAACCGCAGGTGTCTACCCTCTTGCCCACCGCCGTGGGTACGGCGAATCTCCTGCCGTCCGCAGACGGCAACTCTCCGCTGAGGTTCAGCGAAAAACTTTCCGCCCGGACAGGATGAACCGCCTGCGCGGTTCAAGCGCACCAGACCGCCTGTACCGCAAACACCCTTCCGCAATCTGAAAACAGATAACGAAAAAGCCACCGAAAACACGTTTCGATGGCTTTTCACATTACTTGTCCAGATTGAAACGCTTCTTGAAGCGATCAACACGTCCGCCGGTGTCTACCAGCTTCTGCTTACCCGTGAAGAAGGGGTGGCACTTGGAGCAAACGTCAACGACGATGTTCTCCTTGGTGGAGCCGGTCTCAATGACATTGCCGCAGGCACAGCGGATCGTGGTCTGCTTGTAGTCGGGATGGATGCCCTGTTTCATGTTGTTTCACCTCTTTCCACGGATATGTTTACATATCTCCAACAGTCGTAAAATTATCTTACCACATGTTTTCCGAAAATGCAAGCATTATTTTTCATAAATCAGATTTTCTTCTTTCCAGCCCTCGAGCACGGGAATCATGGAAGCGGCAAGCTGCTTTGCGCCTGCCAGATCGTGCAGTAGATAATTACCGCACTCAATGCGGCTCGCACCCGGAATCTCGCCCTCGTAAGCGGCGATAAACGCCATGCTCTCCTGCACGAGCGCAATCGCGTCCGACGGCTTCATATCGCGCACAAGGAAGTAGAAGCCGGTCTGACAGCCCATCGGACCGCAGTAGATGATCCGATCGGCAAACTTCGAGTTGCGCGCATACGTTGCAAACAGGTGTTCAAACGTGTGACCCGCCGCAGGCTGGATGTAAGTACCCGCATTCGGGTACACCATTCTGATATCATAGGTGGTGATGTCGCCGTCGATACGCGAGGTATACATACCCGGCTTCAGTTTATCATGGTTTACTTCAAAGCTGGCAATTCGTTTCATGCCTTTGCCTCCTTCTCTACATCAAGGAACCGCAGTTCCGAGCGGTATTCGCGCCAGAGCAGAATATACGAGATAAAGAATGCTGCGATTTCTGCAATCGGGAATGCATACCATACCGCATTCAGGCCAAACTGCTGACCCAGAATCCACGCCGCCGGAAGGATAACGACCAGCTGACGGCAGACAGACACGATCAGGCTGTTCATGCCGCGTGCGGTGGCCTGAAACAGCGTGGAGTTGATGATGCCGAACGCCGCGCCGAGGAACGACAGGCTGATGGTCTTGAGCGCCGGAACGCCGACCTCAATCATCTCCTGTGCTGCCGCTGCATCGGACTTGTCCACAAACAGCATAAGCATCTGCTCGGGCAGCAGCTGGAACAGCACCAGACCAAGCGCCATAATGACGACAGCCGCCGTCAGCGTGATCTTGTATGCCCCCATCAGACGCTTGCGGTTGCGTGCACCGTAGTTGTAGCCCATAACCGGCAGCGCACCCTGATTGAGTCCGAATACCGGCATAAAGACGAAGGTCTGCAGCTTGAAATACACACCGAGTACGTTGACCGCCGTCTGCGAGAAGGCGATCAAAATGCCGTTCATGCCCGCTGTCATAACAGAAACGACGCTCTGCATGACAATACCCGGCAGACCAACGCGGTAAATATCCTTGATCGTCTGTCCGCGCCACTTGAACTCGCGCATGTTGACATTCAGCACCTTCTGTTGACGGAACACGCCCCACAGACCAAGCGCCATGCCGAAGATCTGGCCGATAACGGTCGCGAGCGCCGCACCGCGAATACCCATCTCCGGGAACGGACCGATACCGAAGATCATCAGCGGGTCAAGGATGATGTTGATGATCGCACCGGTCAGGCCCTGACACATCGGGATGATCATGTTGCCGCCGGACTGCTGGATCTTCTCGCACATCATCGAGATCATAACAAAAATACTCATGCCGACCGCAAGGTGCGAATACTGGATAGCGTAAGCCGAAACCGCCTCGCTCGCACCGAATGCGCCGACGAATACACCCGAAAATCCCCAGCCGAGGATGAAGAATGCGATGCCGCCAACAACCGCCAGCGCAACGCCGTGCTCTGCCGCCGAGTCCGCGTGCTTCTGGCGCTTTTCGCCCAGACGGCGTGCGATCAGCGAGTTTACGCCGACACCAGTGCCGACACCGATCGCCACGACCAGCATCTGCAGCGGATATACGAGCGAAACCGCCGCCAACGCATCCTGCGAATACTTGGCCACGAAGATACTGTCTACGATGTTGTACAGCGCGTTGATGATCATGGAGATCATCGCCGGCAGTGCCATCGAAAAGATCAGCGGACCCATTTTCGCGGTGCCCATTTTATTCTGTTGTTCCAAAAATTCCAGCCTCCCAACGTAAAAGGAAGCCGCGTTAGGATTCCTAACGCAGCTCCATACTCTCTTTCCTATATATAATAGGATATGATGCGTTATATTGCAAGTGTTTTTTACAGTTTTCCGGCAAGTTCGGCAAAGGAATGCTCGACGAACACATCGCTGACCTGCCGGAGCGTGTCTTCGCCCTCCGCGTAGGCGGGTTCGGCCATGCCGCAGAGCGCAAAACCGGCTTTTTTCGCCGTTACGCCCGCATACGGCGCGTCCTCAAACACCATGCACTCGCCTGCTGTCAGACCGAGGCGCTTTGCTGCTTCGAGATAAATGTCCGGCTCGTACTTGGGCACGCCCACATCCTCGATGGTGAGCATGAACTCGAAATATTTCATCATGTCGCGGTCGATGAGCGCCTTCTCCGCGTGGCGGCGTGCCGTCAGCGTAGCGATGGCCATTTTGACGCCGCGTGCGCGCAGACCTTCGAGAAAGTCGATTACACCGTCCTTGGGCTTTGCAATCGTCTCGTAGCGGGAGGTAATCAACTCGTCCATGCCGTCGAGCATCTGCTGACGGGTCAGCGGCAGATTCGGATAGCGTTTCAGAAAATACTCCGCAACCTGCGGCTGAGAAAAACCCTCGCATACCGCGTAGTCCGCGTCTGTGATGTGAACGTCGAACTGCGCAAGGTAGCGCTGTGTCAGTCGTTTCCAGACCGGCATGGAGTCCAAAAGCGTGCCGTCCATGTCGAAAATTGCACCTTTGAAATTCTGCATTGGTTTTGTTCCTTTCGAGAACGTATATCGTAGGGCGTGACGACCTCGGCACGCCGCCTTTTCAGCAACTGCACATGATTTACACGGCGCGCCGAGTCGTCGCGCCCTACGGATGGTTGGTTATTTGGTTTTTCGGTCGATATATCTCGGCTGGAGCTTGGAATAGATGATCTTCTGCTCACTGTACAGGCCGTAGTACCCGGAGAGCATGTACGCGATGGCGATGACCAGCGCAAACAGCGCAAGGCTCTGACCTCCGAACAGCTCATACGCCAGCAGGATAGATGTAAGCGGCGAATTTGTCACGCCGCAGAACACGGCCGTCATACCGAGACCGGCCGCAAAGGACGGCGCCAGACCGAAAAATCCGCCGTAGGCGGCGCCAAAGGTTGCGCCGATGAACAGCACGGGCACGATCTCACCGCCCTTATAGCCGACGCCGATGGTAATCGCCGTCAGCACCAGCTTGAGGAAAAACGTCTCGTATGCCGCGTGACCGGCAATCGCGCGTTCAATGACCTGCATGCCTGCACCGTTGTAGTCGCGCGTGCCGAGCAGCAGGCTGATGAGCACCACGACCGCGCCGCCAACCGCAATGCAGGCGTACTGGTTCGGCAGAAAATGCTTGAACAGATGACCGATTTTATGGAAGATGATGCACACGAGCGCACTCAGTCCGGCGCAGACCACGCCGAACGCCACCAGCTTTACAATGAGCAGCACATCCGTATTTTCCGGCACACCGGAGAGCGTAAACGCGGTCGTGCCGCCGCCAAGCTGCAGCGCTACCTGATGCGCGATCACGCTCGCAAGGATGGACGGAAACAGCGCCGCGTAGTACATCACGCCCACGCTGATAACCTCCATTGCGAACACGCTCGCCGCAAGCGGTGTGCCGAACAGCGCCGAAAAGCACGCTGCCATGCCGCACATGGTGATCGTGCGGGAATCCTTGTCGTCCAGGTGCATCAGATGTCCGATATTGCCCGAAATCGCACCGCCGAGCTGCAGCGCCGCACCTTCTCGTCCGGCAGAGCCGCCGCACAGGTGGGTCAGCACCGAGGTGATAAAGATGCTCGGAGCAAGCCGCAGCCGCACCGGATGATCCTGCCGCACCGAGGTCAGGATGAAGTTGGTGCCGCGTTCAAGCGGCATATCCATTTTACTGTACCAGAACGCGATAAACAGACCGACCAGCGGCAGAAAATACAACGTCCAGCTCTGCTCCTGCCGGGTTTCGGTCGCCCATTCGAGTGCGTGCTCAAACGCCGCACCGACTGCGCCCACCACCACGCCGATAATGACTGCAAACAGGCACCACCGCGCAAACGCGCTGATATTGCGCCGCACGCGGTACCACGAACCGTACAGCCGCCGCAGCAGACGGCGTCCCGGCTTATTATTCTGAGGCATAGCGCCCCTCCCCTTCATGCGATCTCATTTCCGATAAGAATTGCCCCGCAGAGATAACCTGTGGGGCAATTTGTGAGTAAACTATGCTTATTTGCTCGTAGATGCGGTTTCCTTGAGCACAACATCGTGTGCGCCGCCCTCGACGATCGAGGTTGCGGATACCAGCGTGATCTTTGCCTTCTTCTGGAACTCCGGAATGGACAGAGAGCCGCAGTTGCACATGGTGGAACGGACCTTGCTCAGGGTCAGACCGAGGTTGTCCTTCAGCGAGCCTGCGTACGGAACGTAGGAGTCAACGCCTTCCTCGAAGGACAGCTTCTTGTCGCCGCCCATGTCGTAGCGCTGCCAGTTGCGGGCACGGGCAGAACCCTCGCCCCAGTACTCCTTCATGTAGCTGCCGTTGATGTTGACCTTGTTCGTCGGGGACTCGTCAAAACGAGAGAAGTAACGGCCGAGCATGAGGAAGTCGGCGCCCATAGCCAGCGCCAGCGTGCAGTGATAATCGTGAACGATACCGCCGTCCGAGCAAATCGGAATGTAGATGCCGGTCTCCTCGAAATACTCGTCACGAGCGGCTGCAACCTCGATCAGAGCGGTAGCCTGACCGCGGCCGATGCCCTTCTGCTCACGAGTGATGCAGATGGAGCCGCCGCCGATGCCGACCTTGATGAAGTCCGCGCCGGCCTCAGCAAGAAAACGGAAACCCTCGCGGTCAACAACGTTGCCCGCGCCGACCTTTACACTGTCGCCGTACTTTGCGCGTACCCAGGACAGAGTGCGGCTCTGCCACTCGGAGAAACCCTCGGAGGAGTCGATGCAGAGAACATCTGCGCCGGCCTCAACCAGTGCCGGAACACGCTCTGCGTAGTCGCGGGTGTTGATGCCTGCGCCGACTACATAACGCTTGTGCTCATCGAGCAGCTCAAGAGAGTTTGCCTTGTGGCTGTCGTAGTCCTTGCGGAATACCATATAAACCAGATGCTGCTTGTCGTCTACCAGCGGCAGAGAGTTCAGCTTGTTGTCCCAGATGATGTCGTTTGCGATCTTGAGGCTGGTATCTGCCGGAGCGGTGATCAGCTTGTCAAACGGCGTCATGAACTCCTCAACCTTAACGCTGCGCTCCATACGGGAAACACGGTAGTCGCGGCTGGTGACAATGCCGAGCAGCTTGCCGTTCGCGGTGCCGTCATCGGTAACAGCCATGGTGGAGTGACCGGTGCGCTCCTTCAGCTTGAGGACTTCCTCAAGGGTGGTGTCCGGCTTTACGTTGGAGTCGGATACGATGAAGCCTGCCTTGTAGCTCTTTACGCGGGAAACCATGGCAGCCTCACTCTCGATCGACTGCGAACCGAAGATAAAGGAGATGCCGCCCTCCTGCGCCAGTGCGATCGCCATACGATCATCCGATACCGCCTGCATGATTGCGGAAACCATCGGAATGTTGGCATACAGCGCGGATTCCTCGCCCTTTTTGTACTTAACGATTGGTGTGCGCAGGCTTACGTTCGCCGGCATGCACTCCGCAGAGGAATACCCCGGTACCAGCAGATATTCGTTAAAGGTATGCGAAGGTTCACTGAAATAATACGCCATTTCGTCGTTCTCCTTTTCTCCAGATAGGTCGTTTTTGATAGTTAAGTTTATTATATCCTTTTTGCCCTGTAAAGTAAAGCGGGCATATGACGGTTTTTCACGATTTTTGCCGCATGCGTGTTATGCAATCCGTGCAATAAACTGTCGCGAAACTACAGTTTCGCTGACAAGCAGGAACGGACCGTGGGCCGTTCCAAAGTCATCCGAAAGTTCCCATACGGAAACTTTCTCCCTCTCAGGGTGTAAAACCTGCGCTATCCTTGCGCGGATTCTTGGACGCGCTGCGCCGATACATGCTCCCGGTTTGCTCTCATTAAACATTTTTAAGGATAGAGGCCTACGGGCTACGAATTTGCACAGTAAATTCTATTTTATGCGCGCTATCGCGCTTAATTGATATAGCCTGTTCCTTTTCGATAGATTAGAGATAGAAAAATCCGCAGACGTTCCCGTCTGCGGATTTTTCATTTGGAAATGAGGAATGAATGATGGTGGCATATTGAAGTCCTGCGGAGCCGTCCGGTATTTTTCCGGTGCCCCTTCGCTTTTGCTGTACTCAATTTACCATCGTGCGGACGCAATGTCAATGCATGCAAATGAATCTTAACACGCTCTTAACTGCCGGGCGGTCAAATGCTGTCAGTCCTCGTCAAGCGACACCCATTCGGTATCGCCGGTGTGGAAAAAGTACAGCACGCAGGCGCGGACCGGTCTGCCGTAAATCTCATGCACGGCACGCGCGTAGGCGGCCAGCTGCGGACGGTACTGCTCGGCTCTCTCGACCGCACCGCCCTTCTTGATGCGATCGGTCTTGAAGTCAAGGATAACAAAGCCGTCCCTGGTTTCAATCAGGCAGTCGATAACGCCCTGCAGGAGCACATTTTCCTCGGGTGCGTCCGCCGCAACTGGAAAATACGTTTGCGCCGGAACAAGCACGGAGAACTTGAACTCACGCCGCACCTTATTTTCCGCCATAAAGGTTTTGTACAGGTCGGAGGCGAAAAACCGTTCGATCTTGCGTTTATCCACAGCATGCGCCTGTTCTGTGGACAAAATCTTCTTTTCCGCCAGACGGTTCAGCTCGTTTTCCACGCCGTTCGGCGCACAGGCGGCGTCAAAGTCGCAGAACTGCATGAACAGGTGGTGCGCTGTACCGATCTCGGCAGGCGTCAGCTTCTTTTCTCCCTGCTCGAACAGTGGTGCGCGCAGCTGCACTTCTTTCCGCGGCGGCGTTGTCTGCTCGGCGGCCTCGTCTGCACGGTAGCCGCGGCCGACACCGGTGGCGGTCAGCTTGCTCGGCAGCTCCGCAAGGTAAGCATGCGGGTAGTCGAAGTGCGGCTGCACGGTGCAGTCGCCGGTCACCATGTCCTCGAAACGCAGGATTTCAGTTTCCTGCGGCTGCAGGTCGCTCGGATAATACACCTTGAGCACAAACGCATCATTGTCCGTGCCGTGCCCGGGCACCTCCGGCGCATACTCCTCGCGGAAGGCACGCGCGCATGGATGCCGCAGCAGCGGTGTCAGAATCCACGCAAGCGGCGTGCGTGCCGCACCCATGGCGTACTGCGGCAGCTCGTCGAGCGACGCCAGCAGCGACCACTTTTTCAGCGAATTCCGCAGGCTGCCGGTGGCTGCCGTCAGAATCAGTTTTTCCTTGGCGCGCGTCATCGCTACATATAATACGCGCAGCTCTTCGGATATCATTTCGCGGCGCATCTGCACCGAGACTGCAATGCGCTCGGCTGTGTCGTACTGCACACCGCGGTCACGGTCGCGGCACTTACTGCCGAAGCCGAGGTTCTGGTGCACGAGCACTGGCTCCTTGAGGTCGCTGTCGTTGAACTGCTTGGCGCAGTCCGCCACGATAACGACCGGAAATTCCAGTCCTTTAGACTTGTGGATGGACAGAATGCGGACCGCACCGCCGGTGGCCTCGGCACCGACCGTCTGGAAATCCTCACCCTGCTCGAGCATGCCGCGCAGCAGGCGCACAAAGTCAAACAGGCCGCGGAAGCCCTGTCCCTCAAACGAGCGCGCCCGCTCGAAGAATGTCAGCAGGTTGCTCTGGCGCTGTGCGCCGTTCGGCAGCGCACCGTACAGGCCGAGTGCGCCGGTCTGATCGTAAATCTCCCACAGCAGGCGGTACACCGGCTGATCGCACGCAAAAGTGCGCAGAAAGTCCAGCCGCTGCAGAAAGGTTTCCACCTTCGGGAAATCCGTTCTCGACTGCAGAAGCGCGTCATAATAGCTGATCTTGCGATCCACAAGGCGAATATCTGCCAGTTCCTGCTCGGTGAATCCGAACAGCGGCGAACGCATCACACCGATAAGGTCAACGTCCTGCCGCGGGTTGTCAATGACGCTGAGCAGCGACACCATCGTGCCGACCTCGGCAGTCTCGAGCAGGCCGCCGCGCTGTTCGGCGCTGGCTGTTACGCCGATGCGCTCCAGCTCCGCAATGTAGGTCGGCGCCTTGCTTCTGGGCGAGCGCAGCAGGATTACGATATCGCCCGGCGTGACCGGACGCAGCTTTCCGGTCTGCTTATCCGTCACCGGAAAGCCTTCGTCGAGCAGCGCACGAATCCGCTTCGCGGCAAGCCGTGCTTCGAGTTCGGTCTTATCCGGCGCATCATCGTCCTCGCCGAGTCCGTCCGCGTCCACGAGCAGGACTTCGGTCTTGTACCGCTCGTTTCCGGCCTCCGGATAGTAGTCCGCACCGAGGTGCAGCGCCTCCTTGTCCGTGTACGCGAGGTCGCCCACGGTCTCGCCCATGACGGCGGCAAACAGGTAGTTGCACGCGTCCAGCACAGCCGCCCGCGAGCGGAAATTCTGCCCGAGCACGACGCGGCGCGGCTGCCCGTCGGCGGCATCCGCCGCCTCACCGAAGCTGCGGTATTTCTCAAGGAAAATGGACGGGTCAGCCAGTCGAAAGCCGTAAATGCTCTGCTTGACGTCACCGACCATGAACAGGTTGGTCTCGTCTCTGGAGAGTGCACGGAAGATGGCATCCTGCACGGCGTTGGTGTCCTGATACTCGTCCACCGCAATTTCGGTGAACTGCTCAGACATGGTTTTCGCCAGTGCGGACGGCTTGCCGTCTGTATACAGCAGACGCACGGCAAAGTGCTCCAAATCGTTGAAATCCGCAGCATTTCTCGCACGTTTCGCTGCCGTAAAGGCATCGTCAAAGGCGTTTACCATGTCAATGAGTGCGAACAGCGCGGGGGCTGTCAGGCCGCGGTCGTACTCCGCTTCTTCTGCGGTGACGGTCAGCCATTTCTCCCGAATGTTATTGGCAACGCCCTTCCACTCCTCGCGCATGGCCTTGATCTGCTCGAGGAACGCCTTGTCCTCAAATTTTCTCGCGGCCTTCAGTCGGTCAAACGAAATCGACCGGGCAGCCTTCACGCAGTCATCCCAGCTGCCGCCAAACAGTGCGTCCAGCAGATGCTCGGCCTGATTTAAGTCGCTCGTCAGCGCGGGCAGATAGTTGTCCGCCAGCTCATCAATGCCGGTCAATTCATCCACAGCCATGTGCAGAAATGCCGCACCGTGCTGTGCTGCCGACCTTGCCTGCTCGCGCAGAACACAGCCGTGCGGCGTGTCCATGCCGCGCGTGTACAACCCCGCACGCACGTCCTCAAGGAACGCCCGCGGATCGGGATGCGCCTGAATCTTCTCGTAGGTGCCGAGAATGACCTCGCCCAGCTTTTTATCGTCGCGCCCCGCCGTCAGCAGGTCACAGAGCGCGAAAAACTTCTCGTCCGCCTGCTCGTAGGCCGTGTCGAGCACTTCTTCGAGCACCTCGGCGCGCAGCAGCCTGCCCTCGTTTTCGTCCATCAGGCGGAAGTCGGGCGCGATGCCGAGCACCGCCGCCTGCTCGCGCGCGAGCGACAGGCACAGCGCATGCACAGTCGTGATTTTCGCGCGGTGCACGAGGAACAGCTGCCGCCGCAGACGGGTATCCCGCGGGTTTGCGGCTACAGCCGCACCGAGGGCCGCACCGATTCGCTCGCGCATTTCGGCTGCCGCTGCGTTGGTAAAGGTAACCAGCAGCAGGCGGTCGATATCGACCGGATCCTTCTCGTCCGTCAGCCGACGGAGTACGCGCTCGGTCAGTACGGCGGTCTTGCCCGAGCCGGCTGCCGCCGAAACCAGCAATGCGCCGCCGCGGTCGTCGATCGCAGTCTGCTGATCAGGTGTCCACTTCGGCATTGTCGTTCCCTCCTAACTGCTCCCAGAATTCCTTGTCCTTGATGTTTTTCAGCCAGCGTACCTTATCTCCGGCGGTCTCGTCGAACCGGCAGGCTGCCCGGAAATCGCACCATTCGCAATAGCTGCGGTCGGTCTTGCGCGGATCAGCTTCAATGCTGCCGTTTCGCAGAGCCTGTCCCATTTCGAGCAGCTTTTTCTGCGTATAGCGTGCCAGTCTGCCGAATTTCGCCAGATCAGCTACCGCAGACTTGGCGGCAAGCGTCGGCTCGTCCTCGCCCTTCCTGGTCTTGATAGAGACCGGAATAAACCGTCCGTCACCTTCCAGACCGTGCTCCATCGCCTCGAGCAGCGACATATCGTCGCTCAGCAGACCCGAACGCCGCAGCGCCTTGTCGCGCAGGATGCGCAGCCCGTCCTCGTCCGTGTCGCGCGCCGCATCCGGCAGCTCATCGCGTACCGGAACATACAGCACGCCTGCCGGTACGATTTCGTTCAGCTCGGCGGTCAGGCGGGCACGATAGCGGTCCAGACCCTCCTGCTGCAGCGCGTACAGATAGATGATAAGCTGCATGTTGAGTCCGTACCAGATGTCGGACAGCGAAAATGACTTTTTGCCGCTTTTGTAGTCCATAACGCGCAGATAGAGACGACCGTTTTTGATGTAGCCGTCCACGCGGTCCACCTTGCCGGAGAGCGAAACCGACACATCGCCGTCCTCACACTGCACGGGCGGCAGGTCTCCGCTGCGCGAGAAGTCCAGCTCATAGTCGATCGGCGCAAAGTCGGATACGCGCAGTTCTTCGATCACGTTGTCGAGGATCTGCTCCACGGCGCGCACCAGTCGGCGGAACAGGTACTGGAAACGCGCGGTTTTGTTCTCCAGGCCGCCCAGTTCCTCCGCGACATACTGCCGTACCGCTTCACGGCAGGCTTTGCGCACGGTCGGCTGATCGGCATGGGCAGCGCCGCCCTCGCACTTTCCCAGAGCATCCAGCGCATGCTCGAGCACATAGTGGATGAACGTGCCGGTCGAGAGCGCATCAAACTTCGCCACGCGGCGCGGCTTGGCCTTGAGACCGTACTGCATAAAGAACGCAAACCGGCAGGAATAGAACGTATCCACACGCGAAGCGGTCAGATTGAGGCTTTTTCCGTACAATCCGTCAATCGTGTGCGGACTGCTCAGCGGTCCTCTGCCGTGCCGCTGCGCCTGCGCGTTTTTGACGCGCTCATCATCCTTATAGTAGTCATAGGCAGCCCGCACGGCGGCTGTCCGGTCGCCCGAAAGATACGCGCACGCGAGTTCGACCGCCGGTCGTTCTGCCTGCAGGCGGTCACGCACGGTCTCCGTCCGGTGGGTGGAAAACGGCACATCCGGCAGCAATTCGCGCACTGTGTTTACGAAGTAGGACGGCCGCGTTTCACCGCCGCCTGCGTCGATGGTGTGATACGTCAGCAGCAGCTCGTCCGTCGGGCACGCGAGTGCTCGATAGAGCGTTTCCTGCTCCATCAGCAGGCGTTCTTCGCCGTAGGCTTTGAGTTCCACGCCGAGCGCATCCATTTTGTCGCGGTCCATGTCACTCAACAGCGAGGTCGAGGACGGGGTTTTCGGTATCAGGCCGTCGTTGACGCCCAGCAGGATGACATATTTCGCATTTTCCGTACACGCACGCTCGATGTTGCCGCAGGTCACGCGGTCGAGCGAAACCGGAATCGTACCCACATCATACTCGCCGAGCACCAGCCGGAACAGCTGCGCGAAACGGTCGAGCGTCAGCGGCATATCACCGCACACCCATGCAAACTGCTCCATCGCAGAAACCAGGATTTCCCACAGCTGGCGGTACTCGTCGGCCAGCTGCAGACGGCCCGCCTGCTCGTGTCCGGCGGCGCGGTCGGTCATGCGCTGCGGCGCATCCACCGCGAGAAGGAATGCATAGAGCGCACGCACGCAGTCACCTGCAGGCTGCTCACCTGCAAGTGCCTCGCGCAGTGCGGAGAACGGCGCGATTGCCCGTTTGCGGAGTGTGTTCAGTTCGGCAAGCTGCGCCTTCGCATTCTCGTCGATGGACAGACCATAGCCGTCCGGATGCTCGGTCCACTCGCGTTCCCATGCTCCGCCGCGGATGTTCCAGGTGAGCACATAGTTCTCTAATTTATCAATTTCGTCCCAATCCAAGCCCGCAAGTCCGGTCTTGAGACAGGAGAACAGATCTTCATATCGGAAGTGATTTCGTACCGCCTCGAGTGCATTCGTGACCAGCGCCATCGGCGGACGAGACAGCAGATCCGGCTTTTCCGCGAGGAACACCGGAATGTCGTACCGCGCCATCGCCATTGCAAGGAACGCACTGTACGGCTCGATATCGCGTGCCGCAACCACAAAATCGCGGCAGCGCGCGCCTTCGTCCCGCACCTTGCGCCGAATGTAAGCTGCCGCGTGCTCGCACTCGTCAAACGGCGAAGCCGCCTCGTACAGCCGAACGCCATCCGCACTCTCCTGCGGGGTGCGCACCGGCAACAGGCTTTCGCGTTCGAGCGCAGCCAGTCCCGCCGGTCGGGCCACCTTGCTTTCGCCCAGTTCGATGCGCTCGACCGTCTGGTTATGATGTTTTGCCATCCGGGTTAATTTCTGCACTGTTTTACAGCCGGTAAGGAAAATCTCCGGGTAATCCGTATCACAGGTTACCGCCGCAGAGAGCGGCACACCCGCTGCCAGCATGGCATCAACCACTGCACTTTCCTGCACAGTAAAGCCGAGAAAACCATCCAGATAGACCGCTGCGCCGTCCAGTGTGTGGCTTTCTGCCAGACGGTCGCGCAGGTGTGTCAGACGGTCTCTCGGGTCAGGCAAAGACTCCTCGCACAGGCGCTCATATGCCGTCAAAATCTGTGCAAGATCGGACAATTTTTCTGCAAGTACCGCGTCCTCACTCTCCTCGGCAGCCGCAAACAGCGTCTCCGGTGCGACTGCACAGGTTTTGCACTCGTCGATCAGCCGCAGCGCCTCCTGCAGCAGCTCCGGCTTGTCTGCCAGACCCTTCCACGCACTCAGCCCGCCCTGCACACGGCGTGCCGCCTCCTGCAAGGTCAAAAGCTGACCTGCCGGTGTCAGCATCTGCTGTGCCAGTCCGCCGACCTCAGAGAACACACGGTCAGCCAATCGTGAAAACGTCAGCACCTCGGCCGTGCGTGCGCCGTGGTTGTGCGTGGCTGCGGCAAGCCGCCGCTCCATCAGGTGCGAGTTCAGCTCGGGCACGAGCAGAATCTGCCGTCCCTCTCCCTTTTCACTCAGCGCCGCGATCTCCCGCAGGATGGCCGTTGTCTTGCCGCTCCCCGCTCGTCCGGTCCAGATCCGCATGGCACACTCTCCTTTCATTTCATAGCTATTTGATTATAGCACAACCGGAGCAAATTGAAAATTGGTAATGGAAAACAGGAAAATATCAATAAAGACCGTGTAGTCGTTTTATGCTTTTCGTGCGTTATCCGCTTATTTCCCAGTCTTTTTTGAACTTTTCCGGCGTTTCGTTTGCATTCACATATTCTGTAAAATTATTTTTTCAAAAAACTCTTGCATTTTTCTCCGCTTGGGACTATACTTTCCTCAGGCGGAACAATAAAGGCTCTGCCCCGCAAAACCAAATATTTGATTCTTCAGGGCAGGGTGCAATTCCCTACCGGCGGTACAGCCCGCGAGCGGATGCCATTCGGCGGAAGCATGATTCGGTGAAATTCCGATGCCGACAGTATAGTCTGGATAAAAGAAGAATGCGCGGAAAGATTTTCCGTTTGTTTGCTGTTCTGAAATGCCGATTCGGTGTTTCAGACTTTTTATTTTCACAATGCTTTTTTCAGCGTCCCGAAGATTCTGTCTTTGGGACGTTTTTTTTGGCTGTCGCCAAACTATCGTGAAATTTTCTACAGAATTATTATATCAGGTGATTCTATGCAGGAGCAAAAACAGGAATATATGCGTCAGGCGTTGGCGCTGGCCCAGCGCGGAGCCGGTCACGTCAATCCGAATCCGATGGTCGGCTGCGTCATCGTCAAGGACGGAAAAATCATCGGTGAAGGCTGGCACGAGCACATCGGCGGCCTGCATGCCGAGCGCAACGCGTTCGCGCACTGCACCGAGGACTGCACGGGCGCAGACCTTTACGTCACGCTCGAGCCGTGCTGCCACTGGGGACGCACGCCGCCGTGCACAGACGCAGTCATCGAGCACAAGATCGGCCGCGTGTTCGTCGGCTGCCTCGACCCGAACCCGCTGGTAGCCGGCAAAGGCGCACAGATCCTGCGCGACGCAGGCATTGAAGTCGAGACCGGCGTGTGCGAGGACGAATGCCGCCGCGTGAATGAAGTTTTCTTTCACTACATCACGCACAAGACGCCGTTTGTGACGCTCAAGTACGCGATGACGCTGGACGGCAAAATCGCCGCACACACCGGCGACAGCCGCTGGGTTACCGGCGAGACCGCCCGCCGTCATGTACACGAAACGCGCAACCGGCTGCCCGCCATCATGGTCGGCATCGGCACCGTGCTTGAGGACGATCCGCTGCTCACCTGCCGCATTGACGGCGGGCGCGATCCGATCCGCGTAATCTGCGACAGCCGCGCAAGAACGCCGATCGACAGCAGAATCGTACAGACGGCGAACAAAATCCCGACCTATATCGCGGTCGTCGGTCGAAATGAGCGCACCGCTGAACTGGAACAGCACGGTGTACACATTCTCGAATGCAAAACGAAAGACGAGCGCGTAGACCTTGCCGACCTGATGCGCCAGCTCGGCGCACTCAGCATCGACGGCATATTGCTTGAAGGCGGCTCGGCACTTGCGTTCTCCGCGCTGCAGGCCGGTGTGGTGCACCGCGTGCAGGCGTACATCGCCCCGAAAATCATCGGCGGTGCAGGCGCAAAAAGTCCGGTCGGAGGTCTGGGATTTGACAAGATGGTGCAGGCGCTTCCGCTGAAGGACGTGACCTGCACGCCGATGGGCGAAGATTTCCTGCTTGAAGGGAGATTGTAATGTTTACTGGACTTATCGAAGAAATCGGTACGGTGCGGCGCATCGAGCGCGGCGCAAAGGGCGCTCGGCTGACGATTGCGGCAGATACCGTGCTCGAAAATACAAAAATCGGCGACAGCATTGCCACGAACGGCGTGTGTCTGACCGTGGTTGCGCTGACGGACGACAGCTTCAGCGCCGACGTGATGGCGGAAAGCCTGCGGCGTTCCGCGCTCGGCAGTCTGCAGAGCGGCTCGCCGGTCAATCTGGAGCGCGCGATGCCTGCCGACGGACGGTTCGGCGGTCATATCGTATCCGGCCATATCGACGGCACCGGCTCGGTTCTCTCGCAGCGGCGCGAGGACAACGCCGTGTGGGTGACGATCAAAACACCGGCTCCCCTGCTCCGGTACATCGTCGAAAAAGGCTCGATCGCCATTGATGGCGTCAGCCTTACCGTCGCGGCTGTGACGGACACCGACTTTTCGGTCTCCATCATTCCGCACACCGGCGCGCAGACCATCCTGCTCGGCAAAAAGCCGGGCGAGCCGGTCAACCTCGAATGTGATGTGATCGGCAAATACGTTGAAAAAATGCTCACGCCGCACAAATCCAGCGGTATTACGATGGATTTTCTTGCACAACACGGATTTTAACGGAGGTTTTCTTTTATGGAATATCAGTTCAATACAGTTGAAGAAGCGCTCGAAGAGCTTCGCGCCGGACACCTCATCCTCACCATCGACGACCCGGACCGTGAGAACGAGGGCGACCTCATCTGCGCCGCACAGTTCGCCACGACCGAGAACGTCAACTTCATGGCGACCCATGCCAAGGGCCTGATCTGCACACCGATGAGTGAGCAGGTTGCACTCCGTCTCGGTCTGGAGCAGATGGTAAAGGTCAACACCGACAACCACCACACCGCGTTCACGGTCTCCATCGACCATGTGGACACCACGACCGGCATTTCCGCCGAGGAACGCGGCTTTACCTGCCGCAAATGTGCGGATATCCACACCAAGCCGGAGGAGCTCCGCCGTCCGGGACACGTTTTCCCGCTTGTTGCACGCCGCGGCGGTGTGCTGACCCGCAACGGCCACACCGAGGCGACTGTCGATCTGTGCCGTCTGGCCGGACTCGAGCAGTGCGGTCTGTGCTGTGAGATCATGCGCGATGACGGCACGATGATGCGCACGCCCGAGCTGATGGAGAAGGCCAAGGAATGGGGTCTCAAGATCATCACCATCAAGGACCTGCAGGACTACTGCCGCCGTCATGATAAGCACGTTGTCCGCGAAGCCTGTGCGAAAATGCCCACCCGTTTCGGTGAGTTCCGCATCTACGGCTACGTCAACGACCTGACCGGCGAGCACCACGTTGCGCTCGTCAAGGGAGAGATCGGCGATGGCAAGAACCTGCTCTGCCGCGTACACTCCGAGTGCCTGACCGGCGACGTGTTCGGTTCCCGCCGGTGCGACTGCGGTCAGCAGCTGGCGGCAGCCATGCAGCAGATCGACAAGGAAGGCCGCGGCGTGCTGCTCTATATGCGCCAGGAAGGCCGCGGAATCGGTCTGATCAACAAGCTGAAGGCGTATGAACTGCAGGAAAAGGGCTTCGATACAGTCGAGGCAAACGTAAAGCTCGGCTTTGCGCCCGACCTGCGTGAATACTGGATCGGCGCTCAGATTCTGCAGGACCTCGGCGCAAAGGAGCTGCGCCTGCTGACCAATAATCCGGAGAAGATTTACGGTCTGGACGGCTTCGGCGTAGAGATCACCGAGCGCGTACCGATCGAGATCGCACCGCAGAAGGACGACGCGTTCTATCTCAGAACCAAGAAAATTAAGATGGGTCACCTCTTTAGTGAAACATTGTAATCAATCTATCCCGCAGGGCGGGATGACCTCACCTCGCCCTGCAATATATCTGTTCACCATATTGAAAGGAAGATTTTAAGATGAAGGTACTCGAAGGCAAGTTAGTAGCAACCAAGGGCAAGTTTGCGATCGTTGGTTCGCGTTTCAACGAATTTATCGTTTCCAAGCTGATCTCCGGCGCGGAGGACACGCTGGTGCGCCACGGTGTAGACACCGACGACATCACGCTCGTATGGGTTCCCGGCGCGTTTGAGATCCCGCTGGCGGCGCAGAAGCTGGCGCAGAGCGGCAAGTATGATGCAGTTATCTGCCTCGGCGCGGTTATCCGCGGCTCGACCAGCCACTACGACCTCGTGTGCAACGAGGCTGCCAAGGGCATTGCACAGGTCAACCTGCAGACCGGTGTGCCGGTGACCTTCGGTGTGGTTACCACCGAGAACATCGAGCAGGCCATCGAGCGCGCAGGCACCAAGGCCGGCAACAAGGGCGCCGATGCAGCGATTGCCGCTCTCGAACTGGCAAACCTGCTGCCGCAGCTCTAAAATTGTGCAAAAAAAATGCTCTCTGATGATTCAGAGAGCATTTTTATTTACCATCCTCAATTCTATTTTCCTCCTGCAGACGAAAAACCACCCGAGAAAATCCCGGGTGGTTTTCTTTATTCTACCGAGCCTTCTCCGCCCATGAGCGCGGTCAGCTCCTCAATCCGCTCCAGCGGGAACGGTGGGAACGCCACCGGCTTCATGGCGATGGACATCAGCTTCATCGGGTTATCGTCCGCCGCTGCGCGGTTAGAGTGCAGTACACCGCACCTGCGGGTACGACCGGACGGCCGCACACCCTACAGGTGAAGCTGTCGTCGCAGGCATGCGTTTTGTAATAACCCTTTTGATATTGCTTGCGTTTATTCTCCCGATTCATGGGAATTCCTCCTAAAAAGTCGATATTTTCGTCCTTTGGGGAGGTGGTTTACGGATTCCTGCACAGCCGACCTCCCGGTCAGCGCACAAGCTCCAGTTTACCGAATTCGTTCAAAAAGCAATGCTCCTTTAATTATTTATCCTTGAGTGCGTCCTTTACCTTATCCCAGAAGCTCTTGCGCTTTACCTGATTCTCGTCCGTGGACGTTTCCTCGAACTCACGCAGCAGCTTTTTCTGCTTTTCGGACAGGTTCTTCGGCACCTCGATGTTTACGCGGACATACTGGTCGCCGCGACCACGGCCGTTGACATTCTGAATGCCCTTGCCGCGCATGCGGAACGTCGTGCCGGTCTGCGTGCCTTCCGGAATCTTGTACTCGATGCGGCCGTCGATGGTCGGCACCTGCAGCGTATCGCCGAGTGCGGCCTGTGCGAACGAAATCGGAATATCGACATGTACATCCGAGCCGTTGCGGGTAAAGATCGGATGCGGACGGATGGCAACCGTTACGAACAGATCGCCTGCGGGACCGCCGTTCACGCCTGCATTGCCCTGACCGCGCTGCTGGATGGACTGACCATCGTCGATACCTGCCGGAATGTTGACCTTGAACTTGCGGGTCTTGCGAACACGGCCCTGACCGCCGCACTTCGGACACGGCTTCTTGATGATCTTGCCGGTGCCGCGGCAGTTCGGGCAGGCGCCCTGCGTCTGGAACATGCCGAGCGGCGTGCGCTGGGTCTGCGTAACAACGCCGGTGCCACGGCAGTTCGGACAGGTCTCCGCCGTGGTGCCCTTTGCGGCACCTGTGCCGCCGCAGTCGTCACAGGATTCAATGCGCTCGACCGTGATCTCCTTTTCACAGCCGAATGCGGCTTCCTCGAAGGACAGGATCACCGTCTGACGGATGGATTCGCCGCGCTGCGGTGCATTACGGCGGGACGACCGTCCGCCGCCAAAGCCGCCGCCGAAGAACGAACCGAACAGGTCGCCCAGATCGCCCATATCAAAGCCGCCGCCGAAGCCGCCGGCACCGGCACCGCCGCCGTAGCTCGGGTCAACGCCGGCAAAGCCGAACTGATCGTACTTGGCGCGCTTCTCCTTGTCGGACAGCACTTCGTACGCTTCGTTTGCTTCCTTGAACTTATCCGCAGCCTCCGGATTATCCTTGTTGAGGTCCGGGTGGTACTTGCGCGCCAGCTTGCGGTATGCCTTTTTCAGCTCATCATCACTTGCGCCCTTCTGTACGCCGAGCACTTCATAATAATCTCTTTTATCAGCCATAAAAAATCATCCTATACACAGGGATAGGCGCACCGAAGCGCGCCTTCTCTTAGTGAGGAGATAGGAGTGAGGAGACAGGAGTTTTGATACCGTGCAATCTCGCTGCACTCTGCCGAAAACCGGCAGCCATAACTCCTAACTCCTACTTCCTAACTCCTATCTGTTATTACTTGTTGTCGTCGTCCTTAACCTCGGTGAAGTCAGCGTCTACAAAGTCGCCCTGCTGGCCGCCCTGAGCGCCTGCACCCTGAGCGCCGCCCATGTTCGGGTCGCCCTGCGGTGCCTGCTGCTGATAGATCTTGCCGGCCAGATCGGAGAACTTCTTAGACAGGCCCTCGGTTGCAGCCTTGATCATATCGGTATCGGTGCCCTTGAGCGCTTCCTTAACCTTTTCGATCTCAGCCTGAACGCCTGCCTTCTCATCTGCGGACAGCTTGTCGCCCAGATCGGTCAGTGCCTTCTCAGACTGGAATACCAGCTGCTCAGCGTTGTTGCGAACCTCAACTGCTTCCTTGTTCTTCTTATCCTGCTCAGCGTACTGCTCAGCCTCGTGCATTGCCTTGTCGATCTCATCCTGAGACAGATTGGTGGATGCAGTGATGGTGATCTTCTGCTCCTTGCCGGTGCCGAGGTCCTTAGCAGATACGTTTACGATGCCGTTTGCGTCGATATCGAAGGTAACTTCGATCTGAGGAATACCGCGCGGTGCCGGAGCGATGCCGTCGAGGGTGAAGCGGCCGAGGGTCTTGTTGCCTGCAGCCATCTCGCGCTCGCCCTGCAGAACGTGAATCTCAACGGACGGCTGGTTGTCAGCTGCGGTGGAGAAGATCTGGCTCTTCTTGGTCGGGATGGTGGTGTTGCGGTCGATCAGCTTGGTGCATACGCCGCCGAGGGTCTCAATACCGAGGGACAGCGGAGTTACGTCGAGCAGCAGCACGTCCTTGACCTCGCCGCCAAGTACGCCGCCCTGGATGGATGCGCCGATTGCTACGCACTCGTCCGGATTGATGCCCTTGAAGCCTTCCTTGCCGGTGATGCCCTTAACAGCCTCCTGTACAGCCGGGATACGGGTGGAACCGCCAACCAGCAGGACCTTGGACAGATCAGAAGCGGACAGACCAGCGTCGCTCATAGCCTGACGAACCGGACCCATGGTGCGCTCAACGAGGTCTGCGGTCAGCTCGTTGAACTTTGCACGGGTCAGGGTCAGCTCGAGGTGCTTCGGGCCGGTAGCATCAGCGGTGATATACGGCTGGTTGATGGAGGTCTGGCTCATGCCGGACAGTTCAATCTTTGCCTTCTCAGCAGCTTCCTTCAGGCGCTGCATAGCCATACGGTCGTTCGACAGGTCAATGCCGTTGGACTTCTTGAACTCGTCAACCATCCAGTCGATGATGCGCTGGTCGAAGTCATCGCCGCCGAGGTGGGTATCACCTGCGGTGGACAGAACCTCCAGAACGCCCTCGCCGATATCCAGGATGGATACATCGAACGTACCGCCGCCGAGGTCGTATACCATGATCTTCTGCTCGGATTCCTTATCTACGCCGTAAGCCAGTGCAGCAGCGGTCGGCTCGTTGATGATACGCAGAACTTCCAGACCTGCGATCTTGCCAGCATCCTTGGTAGCCTGACGCTGCGAGTCGGAGAAGTAAGCCGGAACGGTGATGACCGCCTGATTTACCGGCTGGCCGAGGTATGCTTCTGCGTCAGCCTTCAGCTTCTGCAGGATCATAGCGGAAATCTCCTGCGGGGAGTACGGCTTGCCGTCGATGTTTACGCGGTAGTCGGTGCCCATGTGGCGCTTGATGGAAATAATGGTGCGGTCTGCGTTGGTTACAGCCTGGCGCTTAGCGACCTGACCGATCATACGCTCGCCGTCCTTAGAAAATGCAACAACAGACGGAGTGGTGCGCGCACCCTCAGCGTTAGGGATGACTACGGCTTCGCCGCCCTCCATAACAGATACACAAGAGTTCGTCGTACCAAGGTCAATACCAATGATCTTACCCATAATAAATACACTCCTTAAATGATAGGATTTTGTTTACTTTAATTAGCAGTTAGTAATCAGTTTGCAACCTTCACCATCGCATGGCGAATAACCTTATCGCCAATCTGGAAGCCCTGCTGGAAGGTTTCCGCGATGACATTCTCACCGAGGTTTTCATCCTCAACGTGCATAACCGCGTTGTGGAAGTTCGGATCGAATGCGGTGCCTGCGGCAGCGTCGATGACGGTGACGTTAATGCCCTTGAGGCTTTCGGTCAGCTGCGTCATGGTCAGCTCGACACCCTTTTTATATTCGGTGTCGGCGGTCTCTGCCTTGAGCGCCCGCTCGAGGTTATCGTAGGTCGGCAGCAGTGCGGTTACGGCGCGGCTGACTGCATCGGTGTACGCCTGCTCGCGCTCGCGCTGGCTGCGCTTGCGGAAGTTGTCGTACTCCGCCGCCATGCGGAGATAACGATCGTTCAGGTCGTTATACTTGGCTTCCCAGTCCGTCGCGGGCTTTGCTTCAGCCTTGGCGGTCTCCTCTGCGGGAGCCTCGGTCTTTACCTGCTCCTGCTCTTCCGCCTCCGGCTTTGTCTTTTTGCTCATGTCGTTTTGTGCCTCCGTTTACAGGAAATCAGTGATTTCCGTCTTTTTCATCTAAAAATGTCTCGGCGATCAGTTTGTTCAGCCCTTTTGCGAAGCGGCTGAGCTGTGCAGACAGCTTGGCGTAATCCATGCGGGTCGGACCCACGATGCCGATCGCGCCCTGACCGATCTTACCGATATCGTATTTTGCGTAGATCGCCGAGGTTTCACTCAGCGGGTTTTCGCCGTTTTCCGGTCCGATGAAGAACTGGATGCCGTCGATCTTGCGGGTGGCCGGCAGCAGGTGCTTGCGGTCGTCCTCCATGTAATCGAGCAGCGTCTGCGCCTTTTTCGTATCGCGGTACTCCGGAAAACGAAGCAGCTTGCTGGCACCGTCGAGGTAAACCTTCTGGTCGCTCAGCTCGGTGATCAGCTCTGCGATGTACTCGGCTACCGGAGCGAGCAGCGCGGTCAATCCCGCGGCGCGGCGCACAATGTCGAATCGCTCTGCGGTGATGCTCGAGAGCGGCAGTCCGGTCAGCGTCTGGTTGAGCACATAGGTGAGCAGCTCGGCCTCATCCTTGGAGACCTCAGCCACCGTGCGGACCATTTTATTCTTGACCGTGCCCGAATCCGTAACTACTACGATTACGAAATTCATCTTATCGACTGCGATGATCTCAAACTGCCGGATGGCGATCTGTGTCATGGCCGGTGTGATAGCAACCGACGCGTAATTCGTCAGACTGGTGAGCAGCTTGCCGGCCTCCTGAATGAGGTGGTCAAGCTCGCGTACCTTGGTAAGCACGCTGTTCTGCAGTGCGTTTCCGTCCTCCGCATTGTCGGCCGGACGCTCCATCAGTTCATCCACATACAGTCGATAACCCTGCGGTGAGGGGATTCGTCCCGCAGAGGTGTGCGGCTTTTCGAGGTAGCCCATGTCCTCCAGTTCACTCATCTCATTGCGGATGGTGGCGGACGAGAACGGCAGCTCGTGTCCCTCGGTCAATGCCTTGGAGCCGACCGGCTCAGCCGTGCGGATGTAATCGCCGATAATGGCTTTGAGTATTTGCTTTTTACGTTCCGAAAGCTCCACCGAAGCAGACTCCTTTCTTTCGGTTGTTAGCACTCCATCTCCCCGAGTGCTAAACTTAATTTACCACCACATACGGACAAAGTCAAGTGCTGTTTGTGAACAATTTATGAAATGATGGTCGGAATTTTATCACACTCGTCTGCCGAGTGCTGAAATGTCAATTTTCACCGTATGAAAAATGCTCTGATTTGGTCGTTTTTCCTTGCGTTCGCGTCCACGCAGTGATAGAATTACTATGAGAGAGACAGGCAATCGTTCGATTGCCGTAGAGAGAAAATCCGCTCTATAAAAAGGAGAACAAACATGAAGGAAATCAAAGTTGGCATCGTTGGTTTGGGCCGTCTCGGTTCGGTACACGCGCAGAATCTCGCGTTCAAGATTCCCGGCTGCAAGCTGGTCGCTGCCTGCTCGCTCGTGCAGAAGGAGCTGGACTGGGCAAAGGACTACCTCAAGGTAGAGTACACCACCACGGACTACAAGAAAATGGTTGACGAGGCAGACATTGAAGCTGTCGTTATCGTCTCCTCCTCTCCGGAGCACTGCTGGATGATCGAGTACGCGCTCGATGCAGGCAAGCACGTCTTCACCGACAAGCCGCTCGGCTGCTCGCTTGAGGAGTGCAAGCGCGCTGAGGCTGCCGTTGAACGTCACCCGGACAAGATCTTCTTCCTTGGCTTTATGCGCCGCTACGATCCGTCCTACGCGGATGCAAAGGCACAGATCGACGCAGGCCGCATCGGCAAGCCGTATCTGGTAAAGGCTACCGGTCTGGACCCGGAAGCACTGGTCGAGAGCTGCATCAAGTTCTCCAAGACCTCGGGCGGCATCTTCATCGACGCCGCTTCCCACGATATCGACCTGATGCGCTGGTTCCTCGGCGGTGAGGTTACCGAGGTTTACGCCGCAGGCACCAACTTCAAGCACCCCGAGTTTGCCGAGAACGGTGACACCGAAACCGGCATGGCAATGCTCAAGTTTGATAATGGCACGGTCGCTTTCCTGCACGTTGGCCGCACTGCACCGCACGGCTACCACACCGAGACCGAAATCGTCGGCACCGAGGCGCATATCCGCGTTGCCGGTGTACCGTGGAAAGACCGCGTTATGGTATACGACCAGTACGGCGCCCGTCAGGAGATCATCGAGAACTTCCCGCAGCGTTTCGCAGAAGCATACCTGTTGGAAATGGTCGACTTCATCGACTGCATCCAGAAGGACCGCAAGCCCGAACTGACCGTTTACGACGGCACCAAGGCTACCCTCGTTACCTACGCGATTACGGATTCGTTCCACTCCGGCAAGCCGGTTCAGGTACAGTATTAATATATTGTAAAATCGCACAAAAGCAGAGCCGAAAGGCTCTGCTTTTTCTTGCACATTTCCATCTTCTCTGCTATGATAATGGAAAGGAGGTAGAGTCTATGACGAATGCTAACCCTAATGCTCCCGCGTACCGCTGGCTGCTGCTGTTCTGGCTGTTCAATGCTCTGAATGTGCTGTTCAGCGTGATCGACCTGCCGGTCGTATTGTTCAGCGGTGAAGCCGGTCAAATCACGTTATCTAATATTCTCGCACTCGCTGCCGCAGTCGCACAGTTTTATCCGTTCTATCAGCTCGGCAAGCTGTCCGACCGTCTGCACCGCGCCTTCACTGTCAACATTATCAGCGTCTGCGCAGCCGTTGTCGGACTGATCTCGCTTCTGATAGCGCTGACCGACCGACCGCCCTATAACTCTGCCGCGGTCATCACGGTGATGAGTCTGGTAGTCATGGCGGGCGTGATTTGCCTGTACGTTTCCCAGTTCTTTCTGTATACCGGATTGGAGGCGCTTCGCGCGGAACGCGGCTATGATTATCCGTCCCGCCTGATCCGACTGTGCTTTTTCGTGCCGCTGATCTGCGATATTGCCGCCGTCCTGCTGGACAGCGCGCTCAAAACCTCGATTTCGCTCTTTTCTAAGTGTTTCTGCCTGATCGTGCTCGGACTGTTCGTCCGCGCCGCTCGCAAGAGCGAGATTGCATAACTGCGGCACGAGATTATGTCGCCCATAAGATATCAAATACTTCTGCAAACGCGAAAAAAGACCGCTTAAGCGGTCCTTTTTCTTTTATATGAGAGATTATTTGTAGAGAGCAGGTTTATCCATCATCTCGATCGGCAGGAACTGATTCGTGCCGCGGGAACGGTTGAGCGTGTCTGCTGCAACGCAGGCAGCGTAGCCGTCCCATGCGGACGGACCATCCGGCTCACCCTTCTCCTCGAGGGTCTTGACCCAATGGGTCAGCTCAATGTCATAGGCTTCAATAAAACGGTCCTTCCAGTCGGTCAGGATCGGGAACGAACGGGTTGCGTTCGAGCGCTTGACAACCGCATACGGATCAGGCAGGTTGACTGTGCCCTTCTCGCAGACGACCTGACACTGGATGTCGTAACCGTAAGCGTCCGCAACCTGAACCTCTACGTCAATACGCGCACCGGACTGGGTTTCCAGCAGCACGATCTGCGGGTTGTCATAACCCTTGGTAGAGCACGCGGACTGGCGCACCTTGAGCACCTGACCGTTCTTATACTCGTCACCGAGCAGCCAACGACAGATATCCAGCTCATGGATTGCAACGTTGGAAACGCCCATCTCGGTCTGGAAGCCGTCCGGCTGAGACACGTTGCGGTGACACGCGTGAATCATCAGCGGTGCACCCAGCTCGCCGGAGTCGATGATGCGCTTCATCTCGGCATAGCCGCGGTCATAGTGGCGCATAAAGCCGACCTGTACCAGACGCTTGCCGTGTGCAGTCTCGGCCGCGATGATTTTCTCGCAGTCGGCGGCACTCTGTGCCAGCGGCTTCTCGCAGAACACCTGCTTGCCCGCTTTGAGAGCCTCGAGCACATAGCCTGCGTGGCTCGGGTCGGACGAGGTGATAACGACCGCCTGCACCTCCGGTGCTGCGATCAGCTCCTCGCCGGTCTTGTATGCCTTCATGCCTTCATACTGCGCCGCAACCTTAATCGCAGCTTCTTCAAAATAGTCTGCACAGGCAACAACCTGACAGCCCGGAACAAGGTCCGTCAAGCGTCGAATGTGATCGCGGCCGATTGCGCCGCAGCCGATAACACCAATATTCAGCATGCTGATCCTCTCCTTTTAACAGCAAGAATAATCACTTAAAATCTCGTTAATATTCGCGGATTCCCACGTTTTTTCACACTTTTTTCTTCATTGCATACATTGTACCGCAATCCCGCCGTCACGGTCAACCGTCCCACCAAAACATTGGTAGCCTGCCTAAAAAAGCACCGCAAATTTATGGCAAAATGAAGTCTCAAAAGCAGATGACAGTGCATTTTTGATTGTGCACTGTGCGTAGTTATACTTGACGTCAGCGCTGCTCTCCCCTATACTTTGAAGTAGAAAAGGAGAATGTGTCAATGGCAGTTACCATACAAAAAATCGCAGAGCTGTCCGGTGTGTCGCGCGGCACGGTGGACCGTGTGCTGCACGGACGCCCCAACGTCAATCCGATGATACGCGAAAAAGTTGTCCGTGCCGCAGAAAAACTCGGCTATCAGCCTCCAGTGCCGCCGAAATCGGCAGATTGCAGGCAAGCGGCTATTCTCATTCCGCAATGGACGGACGGCCACTTCAATCGACAGATCGTCAGCGGCATTCGCAAGGCGCTGCGCTATATCGCCGATCCGGCGTTTATACTGACCGAGCAGCCGCTGCGCACCATGACCATGCAGGAGCTGCTCCGCGCGATGGACGAACAAATTCGTTCCGGCGTGGACGGACTCATCATCCGTGCCGAAAATACGCCGGAGGTCCGCGCCGCCATCGAGCAGGCAGTGCAGCAAGGCGTGACAGTCATCACCTATGATGCCGATGTGCCGCACAGCGGCCGTCTGTGCCACGCCGGACAGGATCTTGTCCGCGCAGGCGCTATCGCCGCCGGTGTCATGGCGCGGCTCATCCGCCCGCCCGAGCACGTTCTCATTGTCACCGGAAATCTGCGTATGGAGGCCCACAAAGGCCGCGTGGACGGCTTTTGCCGCCGTCTGCTCGAGCTGGGCTTCTCCGAAGATGCCTACCGCGTGATCGAAACCAACGAAATGCCTGAACTCACCGGTGAACTCGTCGCGCAGGCGCTTCAGGCCGACAGTCGCCTGCACGCCGTCTATATGGCCTGCCAGCCGCTCTCCAGCTGCATCGCGGGCATCCGAAAAGCGCGGCGCACCACCCGTCCGCATATCGTCTGCAACGACCTCACGCCAACCGCGAAGCGGTATCTGCGCGAGGGAACGGTGGATTTCGTGATCGGTCAGTCATTCTCGCAGGAATCGTTCCACGCCGTGTTGGCGATGTATCAAATGCTGCTGCGCGGCGTGCAGCCCAAACGGGAGCTGTATTATACCGATCTGCGGTTGATCACGCAGGAAATGCTGTAAACTGCGTTCAGAGTGGGGAGTTGAGAGCGGAGAATTTGTAACGATTTTCGTCCATTTGCATCTATTGATAGAAAATCCTACCATCTGACCGAACAAATTGTGCGGCGCTGACACGCCGCACTTTCACCCGATAGACCTCCAGGCCGCCGAGCCTGCCGCGCGTGCGGCACGTTCCCGCCGTCCGCAGACGGCAACTCCGCCGTTCCGCAAATCGAAAAAGGGTTTTCCACAACAAAAAAGAGCCGCTTTACAGCGACTCTTTTTTTGTTTGATATGCGTGGACTGATTACTTAGCAGCCAGACGGCGAGCCTTAGCAGCCATGCGCTCACGGGTAACGTCGAGCAGTACGGCGCCGATGATAACCAGGCCGAGTACGAGGTTCTGTACTGCCGAAGAAACGGACAGCAGGGAGAAGCCGTTACGCAGAACAGCAATGATCAGCGCGCCGAGCATGGTACCAACCATGGTGCCCTTGCCGCCCATGAAGGATGCGCCGCCGATGATGCAGGCTGCGATTGCGTCAGTATCGTACGGCTGGATTGCGTTAACGCCGTTGCAGATACCGGAACGACCGATGGAAACGATACCAGCCAGAGCTGCCATGAAACCGGACAGGGTGTAGCAGAAGGTCAGCACGTTAGCGGAGTTGATACCGGACAGACGAGCTGCTTCCGGGTTGCCGCCTACACAGTAGATGGAACGGCCCAGAGCGGTCTTGGTGAGCAGGATGTGCATGATGATGTAGATAACGATTACTACGATGAAGGATACCGGGAAGCCGCCAAAGGTCTTGGAGCCCAGCCACATAACTGCATCGTTACCGGAGAAGGATACCATCTGAGAGTTGGTGATGATCAGCGCACCGCCCCACAGTACGTTCTTCATACCGAGGGTAGATACGAACGGATGCGGCAGGTGCAGACGGGTAAGAAGCATACCGTTGATCCAGCCGATCAGGGTGCCGCCAACGATGGCAACAACCAGCAGCAGAACCGGGTTGTTCATGCCCTTGTTAACCAGCATACCGGCAAGGCAGGCAGCGAACGTTGCGTTCGCACCTACGGACAGGTCGATGCCGGCGGTGATCAGGCAGAGCAGCATACCGGTGGATACCAGTGCATTGAACGAGGTCTGCTTAAGAACAGACATCATGTTGGAATACTTAAAGAAGTTCGGCGAAGCGATCGCCAGAACTACACAAAGGATTACCAGTGCGCCAAAAGTACCAGCATAAGACATCAAACTGCTGGATTTCTTCGATTTAGTCATCTAATTTACCTCCCCAAGCTGCCTTCATAAGGTCTTCCTGATTGAAATGTTCGCTGTCACGGTCTACTTCGGCCATTACTTCGCCGCCGCGCATTACGATTACGCGGTCGGACATGCCGAGGATCTCAGGCATTTCCGAAGATACCATGATAACGCACTTGCCCTGCTTGACAAGGCTGTTCATTACATTGTACACCTCGACCTTTGCGCCGACGTCGATACCACGGGTCGGTTCGTCAAAGATAAAGATCTCTGCATCCGTGTTGACCCACTTGCCGATTACGACCTTCTGCTGGTTACCACCGGACAGCTGGCCTACGATCTCGTCGATCGACGGGGTCTTGATGCGCAGCGACGCAATGTTCTGCTCGCCTGCCTCGAGAATCTTCTTTTCGTTCAGGAACAAGCCCGAAGAGAAGCCCTTCATGTTAGCAAGAATCAGGTTGGTGCGAATGGTCTGAGCCAGTACCAGACCCTGTCCCTTACGGTCCTCGGTGAGGAACGCGATGCCATGCTTGATAGCCTGACGCGGAGACTTAATCGATACTTCCTTGCCCTTGATCTTGATCTTGCCGCTGTCGATCGGATCTGCGCCGAAAATCGCGCGCATAATCTCGGTACGGCCGGCGCCGACCAGACCTGCAAAGCCCAGAATCTGTCCGCCGTATGCCTTGAAGGATACATTGTTCAGGACGCCTGCCTCAACAACGCTGTCAACCTCAAGCATCGGCTCCTTGGACTTGGTGCCGAATTCCTTCGGGAACTGGTTGTCCAGTGAACGACCTACCATTGCGGTGATCAGGGAGTCATTATCCCACTGATCGATCGGCTTGGTTGCGATGAACTCACCGTCACGGATAACCTCAACGCGGTCGCACAGCTCGAACAGCTCCTCCAGCTTATGGGATACAAAGACGATGCCGATGCCGCGTGCCTTCAGTTCACGGCACGTCTTCATCAGCTGCTCAACCTCTTTCTCGCCCAGAGAGGAGGTCGGCTCGTCCATAATAATCATTTTTGCGTTGATCAGAACCGCCTTTGCGATCTCGATCATCTGCTGTACGCCCATACCAAAGTTACCTGCCGGCTTGGTCGGATCTACGTCCTGACCGAGCGAAGCCATAACTTCCTTTGCCTTTTTGTGCATGGTCGGGTAATCCAGCAGAGTACCCTTTTTAATCCACTTGTTGATGAAAATGTTGTCAGTAATGCTCAGCAGCTTCTCAATGTTAAGCTCCTGATATACGCACGCGATGCCAGCCGCTGCCGAATCGTTCGGGTCCTTAAAATGCTGCTCAACGCCGTCTACGAAAATCTGACCCTCGTCTGCCTGATGTACACCAGTCAGCACCTTGATCAGCGTAGATTTGCCTGCGCCGTTCTCACCGATCAGGCCGAGGATCTCGCCCGGCTTGACGGAAAGCTGCATGTTTTTCAGAGCCACTACGCCCGGAAAACGCTTGGTCGCGTTTTTCAGTTCTACTACGTATTCACTCATTTGCATATCACCTTTTCTTCTCCGAGATGAAGTGCGGGACAAAGTAAACTGTTCTCGGTTCAGTTCCCTAAGGAAAAGCCTGCCTAGTGCAAGCTCTTTACCATTTCTTGTCCGCGGGAGCATGTTTGAAAAGAGAACCCCTGCAGAGATTAAAATCGAGCAGGGGTTTCTTCTCGTTCACTTAAATGCTGGAACTAATGGAAAACCACAAGCGTGTGGGATGGGATTGCTTAGCCGATGTAGCCCTTCAGGGTATCCAGACGCTCCTGAGCGTTATCCTTGTTGACAACGGAGCAACCGGAGTCGATGAACTTCTCCAGCTTCTCACCGTTAACAGCCTTTACAGCAGCCTCAACTGCCTTGTAGCCCATGTCGTATGCTTCCTGAGCAACGGACATGGTCTCCTCGCCAGACAGGATAGCGTTGCAAGCGGACTGGATGCCGTCGAAACCAACGAAGATGGTCTTCTCATAAGCAGCGTTGCCCTTTGCAGCACGAGCAGCAGCCATAGCCATATCGTCGTTGTTGCAGACGATGATAGCGACGCCTTTCGGATGGTTCTGCATGATTGCTTCCATCGAGGTAGCAGCCTTATCAGCAACAGCGTCAGCGTACTGGATCTCGTCCTTCAGGAACTCGCCGCCAGCCTCGGTAACGCCCTTCTCATAACCGGTCAGACGTGCGGTAGCAGTGCCGTCGCCCTGTACGCCGGAAATTGCGATTGCCTGAACCTTATCCCAGCCAGCAGCCTTAGCAGCCTCAACAGCAGCCTTGCCGCCCATTGCAGCAGCATCCTCGTTGCCGGTGCCTACGAAGGACAGAACCTCAGGTGCGTCGATGTTGGTATCAACAGCAACGATCGGTGCGGTCTGGCCAGCGATCAGGGTCTTAACGAGGTCAGCCTGCAGCGGAGCGATAACGAATGCATCGTATGCGCCGGAGTTCAGGTCGGTCTCGATCATATTCTGCTGCTCGTCGTAAGCGGTCTCGGAGGTAGCGCCCTTAACCTCAACCTTTACGTCCGGGTTGTCCTTGGAGTAAGCCTCAGCGCCAGCCTTAACGTAGCTCCAGTACTCGGAAGCAGTCGTCTTCAGGATAACGTCAACAGAGCAGCCGGAAGTGGTGCCAGCCTTATCGCCGCCGGTCTTGTCGTCCGTAGACGGGGTGGAAGAACCGCCGCCGCAAGCTGCAAGGCTTGCAACCATAGCACCGGTCATCAGCATAGCAAGTAATCTCTTCTTCATGATAAAACCTCTCTCCTTTTTCGTGCGGAGCGGGCGGGTTTCTCTGCCCTGCCGTTCCGCCTGTCGGTCCCCGCCTTGTGCGGGACTTAGGAACGCTCCAACGTTCTGGTAATATTTTAATGCAATCTTACTGGTTTGACAAGCCTTTCTTGTCATTTTTGTTGGAAGTGGTTAGTTCGACACTATCTTCCTTGTGCAGATTGACAGCTTTCCGCTTTGCCGTTCGAAAAACCCGTTATGTGCATTGTGCATTTTTGCAGTTTTTACGGCAATTTTCCCATAAATTCACGGTAAAACGCAGGCGGATTTGGGCATATTTTGGATAGATGTCTTGCACGAAAAGGTTACAATGTGGTAAAATTACAGTACACCGAATAAAAAGTCACCGCACCATACAAGAGAGAAGGAATGTGAAAATGAAGCTTGCTATCAAAACCTGCACGCTGGATATGCCCTATGAGCAGATGCTCGATTTCTGCGTAGAGCAGAAAATCGCAGCCATCGAGATCGGCACAGGCAACTGGTCAGGCGCGCCGCACTGTGACCTCGACCTTCTGGTAAGCGACAAGACCGCCCGTGAAAAATGGTATGACGCCATGCGTAAAAAGGGGCTGGAGCTGTGCGCGCTCAACTGCTCGGGCAACCCGCTCGCGTATGAAAAGGACATGGATGTAACCAAGAAAACCTTCGAGCTGGCGCATCAGCTCGGAGTAAAGAAGATCGTTATGATGAGCGGTCTGCCGGTCGGCTGCGAGGGTGATAAAACGCCGGTGTGGATCACGACCTCGTGGCCGCCCGAGACGCAGGACATTCTGGATTACCAGTGGAATCAGGTTGCGATTCCCGCATGGAAAAACCTTGTTAAGCTGGCGGAGGATTGCGGAATCGAGCGAATTGCACTCGAAAACCACGGTATGCAGCTGGTTTACAACCCGGAAACGCTGCTCCGTCTGCGTGAGGCTGTCGGTCCGATGATCGGCATGAACCTCGATCCGTCCCACCTGTTCTGGATGGGCGGCGATCCGATCGAAGCGGCCCGCGTGCTCGGTGAGCACGGCGCGATTTACCATATTCACGGCAAGGATTCGCGGCCGGAGCGCCGCTACTGGCAGCCGAACGGCATGCTGGATACCAAGCCGATCGACGCATTTGCCCGCCGCTCGTGGAACTATGTTGCCGTCGGCGCGGGACACGATGCCAAGTGGTGGAAGGAGTTTTTCTCGGTTGTCCGCATGTCGGGCTACGACGAGGAGATTTCCCTTGAAATGGAAGATTTGACACTCTCCATGCTCGACGGCCATCTCGCCAGTCTGCAGGTGCTGCACGAAGCACTCAATATTAATTAAATCTTATATCTATAATAACAGGTGCTGTAATTTACGCTTACAGCACCTGCTTTCTTTATTATATTAAGTCTTAGCGTTCCTTCAGAGCAATGTAAGGCTCCGCAGGCTGCACGCAGCGGTACGCCGGACGGATGATCTTATCCGTGTTGATCAGCTCCTCCAGGCGATGCGCGCTCCATCCGACGATACGCGCCATCGCGAACACCGGCGTGTACAATTCCGGCGGCAAACCCAGCATGGAATACACAAAACCTGAGTAAAAATCAACATTTGCGGACACACCCTTATAGATGTGGCGTTCCTGCGCGATAACCCGAGGCGTCACCTCCTCGACCATGGTGTACAGCGCGAAATCCGCGTCTCTGCCCTTCTCGTGCGCCAGCTGACCGACGAAGGATTTAAATACCTGCGCACGCGGATCCGAGATCGAGTACACGGCGTGGCCCATGCCGTAAATGAGTCCCTTCTGATCAAATGCCTCACGACGCAGCAGCTTGACAAGGTAATCCGCAACCGCCTGCTCATCCGTGGTATCCGACACGTTTTTCTTCATATCCTCGAACATCTGCACGACCTTGTAGTTCGCTCCGCCGTGCTTCGGGCCTTTCAGTGAACCGAGCGCCGCCGAAATAGCCGAATAGGTATCCGTGCCGGAGGACGTGACAACGTGTGTTGTGAACGACGAGTTGTTGCCGCCGCCGTGCTCCATGTGCAGCACGAGCGCCAGATCGAGCACGCTGGCCTCGAGCGGCGTGTACTGCATATCCGGGCGCAGCATGCGCAGGAAGTTGGACGCAGTAGACAGACTGTCCGACGGGTAGTGAATGTACATGCTGCCGCCGCACTCATAGTGATTGTATGCGTGATAGGAATACACAGCCAGCATCGGAAAGACCGAAATCAGCATCAGGCACTGCCGCAGCACGTTCGGCAGGCTGATATCATCCGCGTTGCTGTCGTAGGATGCCAGCGTGAGCACACTGCGCGACAGGCTGTTCATCATGTCATGCGTCGGCGCTTTCATAATGACATCGCGCGTGAAATTGGTCGGCAGCGTGCGTCCCTGTGCCAGCAGAGCCTTGAAATCGCCCAGACTCTTGGCATCCGGCAGCTCACCGAACAGCAGCAGATAGGCAACCTCCTCATACCCCTTGCGGCCGTCGCGGATAAAGCCCTGCACCAGATCCTGAATGCGAATGCCGCGGTAGTACAGCTCACCCTCACAGGGCACGATTTCACCGCCTGTCTCCTTGCGGGAGATAATGTCCGAAATGTTGGTCAGACCGGCCAGTACGCCCTGTCCATTGATGTCGCGCAGACCGCGCTTGACATCGTACTTGAGGTACAGTGCCGGATCAATGCGGCTGTTCGAGCGGCAGAGCGCCGCCAGCGCTTCCACGCGCGGCGTGACCTGTAAAATATCGTGTTCCGGTGTCATGATGATTCCTCCCTTTTACTATATTGTGTGATATATTTATTGTATCAGAATCCACTCGCGTTTACATGACATTTTTTGCACAGTTCCGTTAATAATTCGTAAATTTTTTCGCATATCTCAGCAGTTACACCGGATATGCCCACAAATTTGATAAATTTATGCATAAAAAGGCACAATGAGTTTCTCATTGTGCCTTTTCGGACTCTGCATTTTTTGTTTAGCGGATAACCATACGGATCAGCGGATAAAGTTCATCATCGTGCGCGGACGGCTTTCCGGCGGCTCGATTCCGGCCTTGTCGATCACCTTGAGCATCCATGCGATATTGCGGCCCAGCTTTTCGATAACTTCAACGCCCTCGATATCCTGCACAGCCTCGCCCTTGTCTGCGCCGTGTACGGCGTTCCAGTAGTCCGAGGTGACGAGAACCATTTCCATGGTGTTGATCGTACCGAGCAGCTGCTGGTAGGTCTCCATGCCGCCCGAACGGCGCAGCGTACACAGCGCCGCACCGACCTTGTGCTTCAGCTGATTATCGCCGCAGCCGGCCGCCAGAATCAGACGGTCGAGCACACACTTCATGCCGCCCGCAATGCCGCCGTGGTACACCGGGGACGCGAGCACGATGCCGTCCGCCGCAATGCACTTGGCGATGATTTCATTTACACCGTCGTCGTCCTGCACGCAGCGCAGCGTGCCGTTGTCCAGGCAGTGATAGCACGCCATGCACGGATGCACCTTCGCCCCCGGCTGACATACCTCAAACTCGATGCCCTCCTGCTCGAGCACCTTGCCGAGCACCTCGAGCATCTGCGTACAGTTGCCGCCCTTGCGCGGCGAGCCGTTGATTGCTACAACTTTCATATCCTTTTCCTCCGTGTTTTCTCTATTTTCAGTGCGCGTCCGCACCGTTTTTGACTCACAAATGCTTCTGATTTTCCAATCGATACAGGCGCATGACCACCAGCGTATGATTCAGCTGCGGACCCATCAGCAGGATCATGCTGACGATATACAGCCACAGCATCAGTACGATAATCGCCGCCAGAGAGCCGTACAGCACGGAATACCGCGCCATATTGTCCACATAGAACGAAAATCCAAGCGAGACCAGAATCCACGCTACCAGCGAGAACAGCGCCCCCGGCCACACCTCGCGGAACCTAAGGTGCAGATTGGGCACGACTTTGTTGAACAGCATGAGGAACACGAAAATAAACGCGATCATCACCCAGAAGCTGGCATCGTGCAGTCCGTCCATCACAGCCGGCGGCACCGACAGATATTTCGGTACAACGCGGATGATGGTTCGTCCGGCGACGACAAGCACAAAGCTGCACACAACCGAAACAAGAAAGCCCGCCGTAATGCCGAACGAAATGAGCACGTCCTTGACCATGCCGCGCGAGATTTCAACGTGGTAAATATCGTTGACCGTGCGCATCATTGAGCGCACCGCACGGGACAGGAAATACAGCGTCAGACCCAGACCGACGATCATCGGACTGAACGACGGCGTGCTGGTCAGCTGCTGAATATAGCCGCCTATGAGCTGCTGCAGACTTTTCGGCAGCATTTCCAACACCGGCTGCATCCCCTCAATTGACAGGTCAAGCTGTGCGAGCATGGAGTTGACGAACATCAGCAGCGGGAACATGGAAAACAGCAGAAAATACGAAAGCTCTGCCGCAGACTGCGGAATGCCGTCATCAAAAAAGCGGTAAACCATGCGCTTGATCAGATATAGCCATCGGTTTTGACCGTTCATTGCGTCCCTCCCCTGTGTCGGTAGATTTTGCTGTACTTATCATATCAGCTTTTTATCAAATTTACAACTTGCGTTTTGGCTTCATCTATTGTATACTGATAAAAATAGAACATTTGTTCTGATTGGAGGATGTGTCATGGCGGATCTGCGTCCGGTGACCTGCTGTTTTTCCGGCTACCGAATTGAAAAAATGCCGTTTCGGAACGAGGACTGTCCCGCTGCGCTCGAGTTGTTTACCTCACTCGATGCTGCGGTCGCGGAGGCCGCCGCTGACGGCTGTACACGTTTTCTCTCCGGCATGTCCACCGGCTTTGACCTGTGGGCCGCTGAGGCCGTCCTGCGCGCGCGTGCGGCGCTCCCGGTGCAGCTGCTGTGCGCCGTACCGTTCGACGGACAGGCCGATCGGTTTCCGCTCGAGTGGAAACGCCGGTTCAACCTCTGTCTGCTCGCCGCAGATAAGGTGTACGCGCTCTCGCGGAGCTATCACGCCGGATGCTTTGCCGCGCGCAACCGTTTTATGGTGGATGCATCGTCAAGGCTCATCTGTTACTATGATGGACGGTCGGGCGGTACGGCACAGACCGTGCATATGGCTGAGCAGAGCGGGCTGAAAATTGTAAATCTCGCGGATGGACAGATGTCGCTGCTGTGAAAAGGACTGACCGGTGGGTCAGTCCTTTTTGTTTTCTGTCAGCGATTACATAATTAAAAATAGCGAATCGAGGACGGAAAATAGGCGTGACGGTATGCCGTAATGCCATGCACGTTAAACCATTTGCAGACATGCAAAACGTTATACCGTTACGTTAATTCTCAATTCTCAATTATTGCAGATTTCATCCAGCTGAGTGAGAATCTCACTGCCGTTTTTCAAATCATGCACCCAGCCGTTGCCGTTGTACACAAAATTAAGTTCACCGATATTAAGGAAGGTCGGCGTGTCATTATACACCGCGATGATTTCGTAGCTGACCTTATCCATCGAAAAGCTGCTCTGCGAACGCGGCACACGTTTGGCCTGCACCTGTGTCAGCGCTTCGCGCAGAGCCGTTTGATCGACCTGCTCGGTCAGTTCGGTCATATCCGCGCCATTGACGCGCCAGATACGCACGTTCCAGAAGCCGTTCATGTCCGGCATAGGTGCATACGGAATAAGCCAAATCACCGCTCCGACGCAAATCAGCACGCCTACCAATACAAATGCGATTCGTTTTTTCATGCCGACCCCTCCCTTTTATTGTTCATCAAGCAGCGCGAGGAGTTTCTCGCCGCCGGACAGCTTATGTACCCACGGTGACATACTTTCTGTGACCTCATACGCATAGCTCGGTTCACCGAGGCTAAAACATACTGTTTTACCGCCGTATACCACCTGAATCTGATAACAGTCTGCGCTGATGGCGCGATGATAACTCGGCAGGCGGCGTGCTCTGATTTGCGGCAACAGTTCGCGTATTGCGTCCGTATCAGCCTGTTCTGTGATGTCCTCAGACGTATCTCCCGCATGAACACGGAGTACCAGCACGTCTGCAATTCCTGCTGTATCCGTCACCGGCACATATGATGTAAAGCACATGGCCGCTCCAACGCAAACCACAACGGCTATCAGAACAAACAGGATTCGTCGTTTCACTCGTTTTCCCTCCCCACCGAAAAAACAAAACCCGCCGACGCGATTCACTTTTCACGTCGGCGGATTCCTTACTTATGCAATTATGTGTGTGCTGAAATTACTTCAGGCCAGCGGTGATGATCGCCATCTGGTAAACCTCGTCAGCGTTGCAGCCGCGGGACAGATCGTTGATCGGCGCATTCAGACCCTGCAGGATCGGGCCGTAAGCAGCGTAGCCGCCCAGACGCTGAGCGATCTTGTAGCCGATGTTGCCGGCCTCGATGGACGGGAAGATAAAGGTGTTGGCCTGACCAGCAACCGGAGAGCCCTTGCACTTGGTAGCAGCAACGACCGGAGATACAGCAGCATCAAACTGCAGCTCGCCGTCGATCGCCAGCTCCGGGTTCATCTCCTTAGCGTACTCGGTAGCCTCGCGGGACAGCGCAACCGTACCGCCCTTGCCGGAGCCCTTGGTGGAGAAGGACAGAACAGCAACCTTCGGGTCGATGCCGAAAGCCTTTGCGGTGTTTGCGGTTTCGATAGCAACCTCAGCCAGCTTCTGACTGCCCTTCAGGGTTACGTTGCCTTCCTTATCAACAGAATCCGGATAGTCGATGTTGATCGCGCAGTCGCCCATAGCCAGCTTCTCTTCTACGCCGTCCTTCTCACGGACCAGAATAAAGCAGGAGCTTACGAGGTGTGCGCCCGGCTTGGTCTTGATCAGCTGCAGAGCCGGACGAACGGTGTCAGCGGTGGAGTAGGTAGCGCCGCCGAGCAGAGCGTCAGCCTTGCCCATCTTAACGAGCATGGTGCCGAAGTAGTTGCCCTTGGACAGTGCAGCGCGGCAGTCTTCCTCGCTCATCTTGCCCTTGCGGAGCTCTACCATCTTAGCTACCATAGCGTCCATCTCCGGGTAGGTAGCCGGGTCGATGATCTCCATGCCCTCGATATCGAAGCCGCCCTTTGCAGCAGCAGCCTTTACCTCGTCAACATTGCCGACCAGGATGGAATCCATCAGGCCGTCCTTCTTCAGGCGTGCAGCCGCTTCGAGGATACGAGCATCCGGGCCTTCGGTGAATACGATCTTGCGCTTGTCAGCCTTGAGTGCTGCAATCAGATTTTCAAACATATTGCATTCTCCTTCGTTTTCAATCGTCTGTGTGCAGTGTGACGCTGCAAACAGGCATTCTCTTGAATTTATTATACACCCTTTCCCCCTATTCCCACAAGAGGGAATTTCTGATGGACGCAAAACGCTTTCTCGGTTCCATATCACAAGGCGAACGTGAAATTTGTCGAATCTCCGGCCCATGCAAAATATTTCGTCGGTATATTTGAACGGGACCGCGGGGAAAATCCAGATAGTATCCTCATAGTGACGACCAACAGGAGGGAATTTTATGCAGACAAAAGTTGAGATCTGCGGTGTGAATACATCGGGACTGCCGGTGCTCTCCGCAAAAAAGACGGACGAGCTTTTGAAAAAATCCGCTGCCGGAGACAAGCAGGCACGCGATGAGCTGATCCGCGGCAATCTGCGGCTGGTGCTCAGCGTTGTTCAGCGGTTTCAGGGGCGCGGCGAATCGCCGGACGACCTGTTTCAGGTCGGGTGCATCGGCCTGATGAAAGCCATCGACAATTTTAATACCGAACTCGGCGTGCGCTTCTCCACCTACGCCGTACCGATGATCATCGGCGAAATCCGCCGCTACCTGCGCGACAACAGTGCCATGCGAGTCTCGCGCAGCCTGCGCGACACGGCGTACCGCGCTCTGCAGGCCAAGGAGGCATTCATCCGCGAGCACCAGCGTGAGCCGGACATCGTGGAACTGGCCAAGCTGATGGACGTGCCGAAAGAGGAGGTCGTGTTCGCGCTCGACGCGATACTCGACCCGGTGTCGCTGTTCGAGCCGGTGTTCCACGACGGCACGGACACGGTCTGCGTGATGGATCAGGTCGGTGACACCAAAAACACGGACGACAACTGGCTGGCCGGTATTGCTCTGCGGGACGCTATGCGCAGCCTGAATGACCGCGAGCGCCGTATCATCCGGCTGCGGTTCTTCGAGGGACGCACCCAGATGGAGGTGGCACGCGAAATACACCTTACGCCAAACAAAAGGAAGGAAGATTCCGGTCCTTTTCTTACTATATAATAGGAGTGGCAGAAAACATGAGGATCGCATATCAAAATGGCATGAGGATTTCCCTTTTACCTATACTGCATACGCTGAATGCACTCAATCGATTGTGCCAGCTGACGGAATCGCTCTGAGAAGAATTTTTTGTATGCCGTACAGTAAATATTCTGCCCGATTACGCCGCTCGGCAGGATATCTCGGTCACGGCGGCAGCCGTTGCGGCACAAACCGAACCACTGACAGGTCTTGCACTCCTCCGGTACGGCAAGCGACTGCCGAACGAATCTTTTTGCAGTCTCGCTGTTCTGCATATCAGCCAGACCAGTTTCTCCGATGTTTCCCAGCCGCCATTCATCCAACACATAAAAATCACAAGGATACACACCGCCGTCGCCCTCCACAACGAACTGCACCGAGCAGCAGCCTGCCATATTACAGGCTTCCGGCCGCTCCCCCAGAAGGATGGACAGCCAGTTGTCCAGATGGCGGATGCTGATATACTCGCCGTGCCGAAGATCGTCGAACCACAGGTCGAACAGCCGTACAAGGAAATCACCGTAACCGTCTGCGGTCAGCGTATAGCATGGCTCACCATCTGCCCGGTCAAACGGATCGATGCACGGAATAAACTGCAGCCATCTGAAATTCTGTTTACGATAAAACCGGTACAACTTTTCGACCGAACGTGCATTCTGTCCGGTTACGACACACAGAATATTAAACGCAACATTGTGTTTTTTCAGCAGCCGCACGGATTTCATAACTCGATTGAACGTATCCTTTCCCTGCACATCTGTGCGATTGCGGTTATGCAGCTCTGGCGGTCCGTCCAGCGACAATCCCACCAGAAAATGGTTTTCCGCAAAAAACGCGGCCCATTCCTCATCAATCGTGTATCCGTTGGTCTGTATGGCATTACGAATTTCCACACCCGGTTTGGCATACTGCTTTTGCAGTACCACCACCTGACGGTAAAAGTCCAGGCCTGCAAGCGTTGGCTCACCGCCTTGGAATGCAAAGGAGCAGATATGCTCGGCATATTCCATGCCCGCCTGTATCACCTTTTCGATTGATTCGATTGAAAGCATTCCCTCGAACTCCTGCTCCCGGTGTGCCGCAACATCCTTGTAAAAGCAATACTGGCATGCCATGTTACATGCAGACGATGCAGGCTTGATCAGAATATTGATCGGCGGCATAATCACCCCTCCTCAGCTTTTATTTTAACAGAAAACGATAAATATTGCACGCGCTGAGCACCATCACCAGCAGCATGGAGCCTTCAAACAGCAGGGTTGCCTGCCGGTCGCTCAGACGTTTGTTGATGCGTCCTCCGGCTTCACTGCCCAGTACGCCGCACAGCACCATACCGCACAGCAGAATAATAGATAATGTCGGTATACTGCCTGTCACCGCCGTGGTAATGATGCCAACGCTCTGGCTGATCAGAATGATGTACAGGCTGTTCTGTGCCGCCACCTTGGTCGGCATAGAGAAAAAGAAGAACAACACCGCCATATTAAACGGTCCGCCGCCAATACCGAGAAAGGTGCCCAGCATGCCCAATCCCAGTCCAATCAACACGCAGACCGCCGGATTACGCACTTGAAGCATGGTTAATCGGTCCTTGCGGATGGTATAGAGCAGCGTGGCAAACGTCGCGGTACACAGCAGCGCCGCCTGTATACCGCCTGCGGTATCCGCATTTGCAAACAGACCGGCCACAGCAGAAAACAGCTGTTTCCCTGCCATACCGCCAACAGCCGCACCGATTGCCAACGGTGTTGAAATCGACAGATCAATCTGCGACTCGTGCTGCACCATCGATTTACCAACCGACCAGCACGTCATGCCAAGAACCGTACACCCAGACAGAAAATTGATTTCTGTCACCTGCATAATACCGAGCGCATCCAGTGCAGGCTTGATGATCACGCCTCCGCCCATACCGCATATTTTACCGATGATACAAGCGCCGAACGCTACCAGAAAACAAATACTCTGCACCTGATCACACCCTTAGTACTTCGCGGTCTGACGATTTGCCGCACAGGCAGTTGTCCACGTTTTCTGCGCCGGCGGATAATGATCCACCATGTACGACAGCCTACGGCGCGCCTGTTCGATCTGCTCTCGATAAGTTTCATCTGCAATGCGGTTTTCACGCTCCTGCGGATCGCGTTTCAGGTCGTAGAATTCCTCGTACGGCATCTCATCCAGCTTATAGCCGAGATATTTGATGTACTTGCTGTTCTCGGTGATGATGGTCTGCCACGCATTGCTTCGACAGCCGTCTGCACCGCGCCAATATGGTGTTGAAGTGATGGAAACGCCGTCGATACGCTCCTCGGTAAAGTCGCTTTCGCTAAAGCAAAAATCACGGACGCGCTCTTGTTCCCCACGCAGCACCGGCAGCAGTGAACGGCTCGGAATAATATCGTTATACGCCGGCCAGCTTCTGCTGAGCACCCGCTGTGTATCCAATCCTGCATAATCGAGTGCAGTTGCTGCAATGTCGGAAATTTCAACCGGTGCGGTGTTTTCACCAACAGGCGCTGCACCCGGCAGACGCACCGCCAGCGGAATACCAACCGACTGCTTCCACGGCACACCTTTCTGAATCATGAAGTGATCGCCCAGCATATCACCATGATCCGAGGTAAATACGATCAGCGTATCGTCCAGCATGCCTCGCTCTCGCAGCACATCCAGTGTTTCACCTATCTGATCGTCGATCAACCGAATCATCGCCTTTGCAGAACGGCGCTGACGATACAGACTCTCCTTGTCCTCATCCGAAATAATCTGTCCTTCCGGCAGGATAAAATCGTCCTCCCGCTCAAGCGGAAACATATCCAGATACCGCTGCGGTGCGTCATACGGCTTGTGCGGTCCGCAGAAGGACACCATCATGTAGAACGGCAGCTCCGCTGGATGCGCGCGAAGCTGCTCGCGTGCCACACGGCCGGTAACCACGTCAATATAATCCTCCTCATCGAACGGCCACGGCAGCGCCTTATCATAGTTGTGGTTCGCTACATCGCCGTTTTTGCCGCCGCTCTGCGAGAAAAAGTCTCGTACCTGCTCGAGCATGCCCTTCTTCGCCAGATAATCACCGTAGAAGCAGTAGTTGGAAACCACCTGCTGCTTGCCTGCGGTCTCCCAGATGAAATCATAACCGTAAGACTTCTCGTCCGGTTCTCCTGCCACCGGATCCATGCCGCAGCCTCTCGGCGTAGACCACGGATAGGTCTGATTATAATGGAACTTGCCGATGCCGTAGGTCTTGTAGCCTGCATACTGCAGGGCCTGCATAAATGTCGGTATCTGCGGGAACAGATCACCTGCCATGGTCAGCGTGCCAATCTGGCGCGGATATCGTCCCGTGATAAGCGAGGTACGCGCCGGAGAACAGATAGGATTGGTTGTATTGCAGCAAGTAAAATGGGCATGCTGTGCAATCCAGTCGATATTCGGCGTGGAAACGCAGCTGTCCGCGGCATAGCCCACATAATCTGTGCGCTGCTGATCAGTCATAAACAACAGAATATTACGCGGCATATTTTACACTCCTTTTCAGAAATATCCCCTCATACTGTTTTCCCCTTGATACCAAAACGATATCAAGGGGAAAGAAGAGAGATTGAGTGAATCGGTTTTTATTATGACATTACCACCATTTGATCAAGTCGGTGACCTTGTTGCGAAGCTCGACAAATTCCGGAGAAACGACGTCACGCGGAAGCGGCAGCGGATTGTCCAGCACGGTTTTCACCGAGGTTGGCTTGTTGGTCAGCACCATAATCTTCTGGCTGAGGTATACGGCTTCCTCAATGTTGTGAGTGATAAACAGTACGGTCGTACCCGTCTTTTTCCACAGCTTGATTAGCTCGTCCTCCAGCTTGAAGCGCAGGTCTATATCCAACTGACCATACGGCTCATCCATCAGAAGCAGCTCCGGTTTGGTTGCAAATGCACGCGCGATAGCAACGCGCTGCAGCATACTGATGGAAAGCTGACTGGGATAGTAATTTCGGAATTTGGTCAAACCGACAATATCCAGCATTTCCTCTACATTGGCATCCGCCTCCGCCTTGGGCGTTTTCTTGATTTCCAGACCGAAGCGGATATTCTGCTCCACAGTCAGCCACGGGAAGGAGGAATACTCCTGAAAAATATAGGATATATTCTGCTTTTTCGGATTGACCGGAATGCCGTTTACCAGAATGTCGCCTGCCGTCGGCTCATACAGGCGGGTCAGACTATTCAGAAAAGTAGTTTTGCCGCAGCCGGTCGGACCAACGATGCACAGGAACTCGCCTTCCTCTACTTCAAAGTTCAAATTATCCAGCACCAGAAGGTCACCGAACCTTTTGGTCAGGTTCTGCACTTTTACCTTAGGCTCTTTGTTTGCCATTGTCCGGCACCTCCTTTACAGCGTATGATCTACTACCGAATCGATCTCGCGGCGCAGCCGCAGAAATTCCGGATCGGTGTAATTACGGGGACGCGGCAGGTTGATCTCATACTCTGCCTTAACACCGGTTGGGCAGTTGCGCAGCACCAGAATGCGGTCTGCGAGGTACACTGCCTCCTCGATGTTGTTGGTTACAAAAATAACGGTGCGCTTTTCCGCCTGCCAGATGCGGGTCAGCTCATCCTGCATCAGATAACGTGTCTGTGCATCCAGATGTCCGAACGGCTCATCGAGCAGCATCACGAGCGGCTCATTGCAGTACGCACGGGCAATGCCGACACGCTGCTGCATGCCGCCTGACAGCTTGACCGGGAACGAATTTTCAAATCCCTGCAGACCGACCAGATCAATGTAATGCTGTGCCCTCTGGCGGCGTTCTTCCTTCTTGATACCGCGTACCTTAGGACCGTATTCCACGTTTCCCATAACGGTGAGCCACGGAAACAATGCCGTATTCTGAAAGACCATGCCGCGATCCGGACCGGGCCCGGTGATATCCTTGCCCATGCAGAGAACGTGCCCCGACGAGGGCATCTCAAAGCCTGCAATCAAGTTCAGGATGGTACTCTTACCGCACTGTCCGGGGCCGAACAGCACAAGGAACTCATTTTCGCGCACCTTAATATTCAAATCTCCAACGACCTGATAGCGGCCTTCCTCCGGTTTGTCGAAAAACTTATCCACACCACGGAACTCGATCAACGGCTCGCCAGCAGCCGTTACTTTCCTCTCACTGTCCATGCGCATAGCTTGGATTCAACTCCTCTCATGATGGTAGTGATGAGCAGACCGGTCAGGGCAATCGCCAGAATGCCTACCATGATCTGCGTCATATTGCCTACGTCCTGACCGCTTACGATCAGCCAGCCGACGCCTTCGGACGAGCGAATCATCTCTGCCGCTACAATGGTGGCCCATGCAGAGCCGAGTGCTACCTGCAGACCGGAGAAAATGTACGGAACCGTCGTTGGCAGTACAATGGAAGTGAACAGCTGGTTATCTTTCGCACCCAGCATACGCGCCGCACGAACCAGTGTTTCATCGACCGAGTGCACGCCGTTGTAGGTAGTCAGTGCAATGGTAAAGAAGCATGCCAGAAAAATCAAGAAATACTTGGAACCTTCACCGAAGCCGAACCATACGATAGAAAGCGGAATCCATGCAATCGGCGGAATCGGGCGGAACATCTGAATGTACGGCATCAGAATAGAATCAGCAATCTTGTACCAACCCATCACGACACCGACCAGCACACCGAGCACGCCGCCGAACGCATACGGAATCAGCATGCGGCGCAGACTAATGAGGATGTGCATAATCATAGAATGCGTACCGATCGGTACAACAAATGCCTTGCAAAAGCCTGCAATAACCGTCACCGGATCGGGCATAACCTTGCCGAGTGAGGTAAACTTAGTCGCTGCGTACCAGATACACAGAAAAATGAAAATACCGAGCACGCCATAGGCGATACGCTTGTTGCGTTCTTTCATCCACGTCTACCTCCCTTGATAAGTTTTCTGCCGATAAACTGAATAATCGAGGACAGCACCGCACCGGTAATCGCAATGACGATCATACCGACGATGATGATATCCAGGCGAAAAATACCGCGTGCCTGCTGAATCATAAAGCCGAGACCCTTAGTGGAAGCCAGCAGCTCTGCTGCAACCAGTGTGGTCCATGCGGAGCCGAGAGCAACGTCCAGACCGGTGAAGATCATCGGCAGTGCAGACGGAATCGCTACTTTGGTCAGCAGCTCCCAGTTGCTTGCACCGAAGGTCTGACCGACCCACAGGTGCACGGTTTTTGTCTGCTTAATACCGGAATAACTGTTGATAACCATAGCGACCATCGCGGAAATAAAGATAACCAGCGCTTTGGACAGAAAACCGATGCCGACCAGCGTTACCATAACCGAAGTCCATGCAATGCCGGGAATGGTACGAACCAGATCGAATACCGGACGAACCAGCATATCCACCTTGTCGTTCCACGCCATGAAGATACCGAGCGGGATACCGATGATCGCACCAATTAAATAGCCGCCGAGTGCAACCTGAAGGCTGGCACCAAGATGCTGCAGCAGCGTTGCGCCGTCCGGCTTGGTCTCAAACCATTTTTTCACAAACGTAGAGGCAACCTTTACCGGAGAAGGCAGTGCATTCGATCGGAAAATACCCAGTCCGTCCGTTACCAGCCACCATACAAAAATGCCTGCGCAGATCGACGCAATACTGATGAACAGGTACTTATTGATCTGCAGTTTTTTCTTTTCTTGCATATGCTCCTCTCCTTTGACCGCCTTATTCTTACCTTATTCTGTAATTTTCGCCCATTTCAGGGTGCAGAAAAGGAAGCCCATGGAGCATGGGCTCCCCTTTGCTGACAGTATGTTATTTCAGGGTTGCTGCCTTTACAGTAATGCCGAGCGCATCCTGCAGCGGATTGACATTGATTGCTTCCTCAATATTGGCAACCTGATCCTCTTCAATCGTGCCGATGGAGGCGAAGAAATTGCCTACCTGCAGCAGACCGGAACCAAGATAATAATTCGAAGCCTCATAATCGGACGGAACAACGAACGGACGAATTTCGGTCTCGGTCTTAACGTCGTTTTCGTCAGCCGGCTTGCCGTTCTCCGAATAGAACTTGAGTGCAAACTCGTTGCGCAGATCCGGATCAGCCTGCAGTTCTTCAGCTGCCTTGCACATGCCCTGCAGGAACAGCACCACATCATCGTAACGGTCTGCCAGAATGTCCTTGCGGGCCAGGAAACCGTTCTTGAACTCGGTGTCCGTTGCTTCCATGCAGTCTGCAACCTCCACCATGTTGTTCGATTCCATCATGTTGCAGTAGTCAACATCGGTGGCAACAAATACGTCGCCTTCACCGGTCAGAATCGCCTGTGCGGCTGCTGCGCGATCCATGTTCAGATATTCGTAATCCGAACCTGCAGTCAGGCCAAACTGTGCAAAGTACGAGTTTGCAATCCACTGCTCCATCGTGGAGGTAGGACCGAGAACGGTCAGACCCTTCAGGGTATCTGCGCTGCCGTACATATCCGGCTTGCCGGAAATCTCGCCCTTGTGATCGAGCACCGGACTGCCCTTGCGGACATAAACCTTTGCGGTGATCGAGCCGCTGTCCGACTCTGCGATCCAGTCGCACAGGCCGGAAGCCGTCGAGTAAACCGATGCCAGACCATTGGAAGCTACATCAAGCTGTTCTGCTGCCAGGCCCTCATTCTCCGGAGAGCCGTTCGGGAACATAATCAGGTTAACATCCAAACCCAGATCATCGAAATAACCCTTCTCCTCTGCATAAACTGTGGGAATAGAAATGATGTTGGACTGAACACCAACATTCAGGGTTTTGCCGGAAGCGGTAAACGTGCCGTCACCCGAGCCGCCGGGAGCGGAACCCGAGCCGCCGCCGGAGGAGGAACCGCCGCCGCACGCGGTCAGACCGGTCATTACAGTTGCTGCCAGAAGCATTGCGATCGCTCTTTTGTATCCGTGTTTCATTTTTTCAACCTCCCTTGATTTGAGTATAGTTTACCGTAAACCCTGCACAAAGTCTTTTTAATATTTGACTCGGTTTTTCACATTTATGACATTATCCGCTCTGCTTGTTCTTGCGCACATCATTCGGCTTGCAGCCGAACACCTTGTGGAAAACCGTCGAGAAGTAGCTCATGTTCGTGATACCGACACGAAGATCCACCTCTGAAATGCGCAGACTGCTGTTTTCCAGCAAGCAGCGCGCCTGCTTCATGCGCACGCTCATCAAATACTCCGAAAAGTTAACGCCGACCTCCTTCTTGAACTGCCGAGACAGGTAATCGCGGTTGAGAAATACCACATCCGCAACCGTATTAAGTGAAAGATCCTCCGCATAATGCACATTGATGTGATCGAGTGCTTTTCGTATTGCAGCAGAATATCCTACGCCGTGCTTGCGCTGCAGTACGGCAATGCCTTCGCGAACTGCTTCACACAACGCCGCAAATGTGCAGAAGGAGGCAACTGCATCCGCTGTATGCTGCAGCTCCGGCTCTAGCTTGACAGCCAGACCGGAAAACAGCTGCTGCACGGTTTCGCGTAAAAAGCTGCTGCGTACTTTATATTTCTCTGCGCACTGCAGCAGACGCTCCAAATCGGCACAGCCGCCCTGAATATCTCCATCGGTCAGCTTAATCGTTGCACGCATGATACAGGTTTCCACTTCACTGACATGAATCTCATGCGGCAATTTCTGTGCTGACACCTGATAAAACCGTGAATCAAAGTCCCGCACGGCCTCTGCAAATGACTTTGGCAGATTAGTAAAATGATGATGTACGCCGCTGCATCCGATTCCGCCGTTCAGCCTCTCTGCACATTGATAGAAATATGCCGCCGCATCCTGCTCCTCCGCAAAGGCATTCCGCCTAATGTTGACAAGCAGGTACACCTCCTGCTCACTGTACGCATAAAACAGCGGATTTTCAAAATGCTCCTGCATGTTTTTCTGCATAATCTCCGCATTTTGACCTTGATTGAGAAAAAACACCGTCAGAAATGCGCGCTCGTTCAAATAAATGCTGTTTTCCTGCAGATCAACGGCACTGACCGGCGTCATGTCCTCGCTCTGCTCCACCATACTGCGCAGAAAGCGGCTGCGCCCGATCTGCTGTACCGCACTCTCAGAGATATGCTGCTGCCGGCTGCTCTGCAGCTTATCCAGAACCGCACGAATCTTATCCGCACTGACCTCGGTTTTTAGAATATAATCCTTAGCACCGTTCTGCATGGCCGCACGAGCATATTCAAAATCATCGTGGCAGGTCAGCATGACGACCGCCGTGCCCGGATACTGCCGCCGAAGCTCCTGCAGCAGTTCAATACCATCCATTTTGGGCATGGTGATATCTGCAAATACCACATCGGCAGGGTTTGCCTTCATCTCCTGCAGCACCTTTGCACCTGAAGTCACCGCTGCGGTGATTTCATTTTCGCCGCCTGCATCGCGCACACACTGCACGATATACTGCTTGACCAGCGGTTCGTCGTCAACTACTATGATCTTCATTTACCTCGCCTCCCTGTTCCCGCTTCGGGATAGAACGGTAGTGATCCATCGTAATCGTTACTGTGGTGTATTTGCCGAACTCACTACGAACCGTCACATCCGACCGACCGCCGTAGATAATCTGCAGACGCTTGCGCACATTGCGCAGACCGATGCCATGATGTAACCGCCCAGAGCGGTAATTTCCTGACTGTACCTGTTCTAACCGCTTCGGAGCAATACCTTCACCGTTGTCCGTTACCTCAATATACAGTGCATTACCGCGCAGACCTGCCCTCAAGCGAATTTCACAACCTTCCTCCATCTCAGCAAAGCCGTGAAAAAAGGCATTACCGATGATCGGCTGCACGATCATGCGCGGCACATAAATGCCGTACATCTTCTCCGGCACCTCGCAGATGAGAACCGTGTCCTTTTCCGTGCGGCAGTTCATGATGGACATATAATTGCGCATCAAATGCAGCTCCTCCTCCAGCGGCACGAACTGTATCTCCGGCGTTGCCGGAATATGCAGCAGCTCGACCAGTTCATTCATCATTCGGTAGGCGCGTTCCGGCTGGTGCATGGCGATCAGGCTCTTGACCGACAGCAGCGTGTTGTTAAGGAAATGCGGATTGATCTGCGCCTGTAGAAAATCGTACTCCGTGCGCTGTTTTTCCTGCTCTCGGATACGGATATCATCAATCAATTCTTCAATTCGATGTATCATGCCGTTGAAGGTGGTACTGAGCACATAGGTTTCTTCGTATTCGTCCTTGACCGGCAGTTCACTCAGCTTTTCAACCGACATATCTCCGATCTCATCCGTAAAGTCGGACAGCACCTGCGTAATGCGTCTGCCGCGCCAGTACGCAATGCTTGCTGCAACAATACAGCCGAGCAATACAATCGTCAGACAATTTCGCACGGTTTTCAGTCCGTCCCTCAGCAGCTCGTCCATATTCTGTTCTTCGACAAACGTCCAACCGCTGGACGCATCATGGTAATTGGCAATCAGTATCTTCTGTTTGGAGCGCTGGATAATCTTATAGGTATTTCTGCCGTATTCCTCCTGAAATGTCTTCATATCGAATGCCCAGTTGCCAACACGGTTGGGATTGGTGTGTGAAATGATGATGCCGTTCCGGTCGAGAATGTACACCTTCACACCGTCGCTGACTAGCTTTTGAAATGTGCGGAACAGTGCTTCATACCGCGAGGTAAGTACAATCATTCCGACAACCTTACCATCCTGAGCATATACGGTCTTGCCGTACGCCAGACCATAAGTAGAAATATCATCCACATCCCAGAAGCGCAGATTCCAGCTGGTATCGGTCTCACCGCTGTAATGCTTGATGTACCAGTAGGTGTTTTTCAAACTTTTCAGATTGTTTTCATCCGGGTCAGTCGAAAACATACGGCGGTCGTTCATCAGAATATCGATTGTCATATCCATGCCGATCCGTTTGAACTGACGGTCGGTCTGCTCCAGCAGCATTTGGATGGCACTGCTGCTCTTTTCACTTTTCGGTGCCGTCAGATCATTGTAAAAATCCTCATACAGTGCATCCATCGCCTTCACCATGTTGGTGCGGTTGACCGAGTTGCTGTCGCTGATCTGCTGCAGTACATCTACGCGGGCCTTGCCTTTTTCGCCTACTACAAGCTGAAAGGTAAAATATCCAATCGCGCAGACCGCAATCGCTACCGAAATCAGCACGCACAGCAGACTGGTCGCTATCATGCTCTGCGACATTTTGCGGCGTTTGCTTCCGCAAAGCAGCATACGCCATACCCCATTTCTCTTTTCTCTCTGCAATGTGCTCGCTCCTCTGCCATATTCCTGCGCTGTCGAATTCTGTCGATTACACCGCTTCTTTTATGATACAGGAAATATGGCAAAAATGCACACCCTTATCCTTCCAGCAAGAATGTGCATTTCGACCAGTTTTATCAGATACCCAAACGTTCGTACTGCTCCGGCAGTGCGTCGTGTGCCGCCATGCAGCGTTTCATCTGCTCGATGCAGTGCCGCTCCAGTGCTTCATCGTGCAGCGGATGCTCCTGTGCATAATCCGATTCGATATCGAACAGCAGTGTTTCCTCGTTATACGGCGAACGACCGACAAACTGCTGCGAATCATTGCCCCAGTGAATAATATCCGCCGGGAAACGGTATACCGGATAGTCCGTCCAAGGCAGGAAGCGACCCATCTCAATCCGCTTGTAATCCTCGGTGTTTACAGCGTCGTTGCCGCCGTAGAACTGACGCAGAACGGTCGGCATAGCTGTGTAAACGTACAGCGGCTGGTTTTTCTCGTCCTTTGCGGCACGGAAATAGGTGTATTTGCCGTCCGTCCACGCCATCTGCTTGCCGAAATAGCCGAAGATCGCACCGTCACGAACCTTGTCGATCTCACCGCGCAGCAGCGGCAACAGGCTCTTGCCGTGGATTGGATACTGCAGCACCTCCTGCGAAATCTCGTAATACTCCATCACGGTCGGCAGAACATCAATGTTCTGCGTTACTGCACTGCATCGTCCCGGCTGTACACCGGGTGCCGAAATCATCAGCGGGATGTGGAAAACCTCGTTGTACGGCGCCATATAGTTTTTCGCCATGTAGCCGTGCTCGCCGAGATGATAGCCGTGGTCCGTGGTAAACACCAGCATAGTGTCCTCCCACATATTGTACTTATCCATCACATCGAGAATTTCACCGAGGTGACGGTCAGTCATGGTCATCACAGCCTTGCAGCGCCTACGCAGATGCTCAGTCTCCGCCTCATTAAACTCGTTTGGCGCATAGGACGGATGCGTGAAGTCCGGTCCGTCATAGTCGCCTTCCTTCTCGTACAAATCGAGATAATACTTCGGGCAGTCATACGGCTCATGCGGGTCAAACGCCTCTACCCACAGAAAATAGTTATCCGCGTCATGATTGTCCTCCAGCCATTCCGCTGCATGCCACATGGTCTTTACGCTCGGATAATCATACTCTGTGTGAAAGTGCGAACGGTTTTCATGTTCAGCTTCGGTCCACGAGCCTTTAAACCACTTCGGCGGCGTATCCGGACGAATACCGTCCTTACACGGACGCGTCCACACCGGATCACATTCCTGACCTCGGTTGACCTCCCATGCGGTAAACCCCTTGACATAATTTTCACCGCCGCAGATGATATAGTGCGCATGATCGGCAAACATCTGCGTATGCACATTCTTTTCATCAGAAAGAATGCTCTGCAGGCTCTGATCAAACGGCTCCATTGCTCCCCACGGTTTTTCAAGAAAGTTCAGCCGTCCGGTCATGATGTCGCGGCGTGCGGGCATGCACGGCGCAGAGCCGCACCAGTGGCTGTCAAACACGACAGATCGCCGCGCCAGCCGGTCAATATTCGGTGTGATGGCCGCGTCCTTGCCCGCCCCATACGCGGACAGCATGCGTCGATTGAGTGTATCGCACAGAATGAAGATGGTTTTCATGTTGTTCCTCCCTGTTATTCTTACGGCTGTTGCAAGCCGATTCTCGCATATTGCTCTGCCGGTGCATCGTTTTCCTGCATCAAACGACGCATTAAATCGATCATGTGCTGCTCCTGTATCAGATCCTTTATCGGGTGTTCTTGCTTAGGATCGGTCTGCAGATCGAACAGTGCATCTCGGTTTTCCTCCGGCGCAGTGGACATGCATGGATAAAAATCCTTTGGCATAGCAATTTTCAGCGTTCTGCACCCTTTGGTAAAGGAAAACGGCTCGTGCAGCGTTAGTTTCTGCAGTTCTTCCGGTGCATACATAGCTCGCTGATGCAGCGGCAGCAGCGTATAATCATAGAGCGCTGTGCCTGGTCGATCGGCCCGCATATATACCCATCGACCATCTGTCACGCAGACATGCGCGCCGAACATGCCAAACAGCGCAGCATCACGAACTGATATATCCTGCTGCAGAACGGTTTGCAGGTCGTGACCCTGCATATCCGGTGGAATAGGTACGCCAAAGTACGACAGCAGCGTTGGCGCAAGGTCGATAGTCTGCACCAGAGCTTTCCGGCGTTCTCCTGCTGCTCCGGTTCGCGGATCCCAAATGAACAGCGGTGTGTGCGACAGCTCCTCGTAAAACAACGGACGATTTTTCGCCCACCATCCATGCTCTCCCAGCAAAAAGCCGTGGTCGGTCGCTACGATGAGCATGGTGTCCTGCCACATCTGATGTACATCCATGTAATCGAGCAGTTTGCCCAAATATGCATCACACATCGTCAGCAGTGCACCGTACTGACTGCGGCAGTGCACCTGTGCAGCCAGAGGTTCCGTCATATGGTCATAAGGCGGCCAATCAAACCGCGTCCCATTATAGTCATCCGAATAGCGATTCTGATACTCTTCCGGCACAAAAAACGGCTCATGCGGGTCAAAGGGTTCGATATGCAGCAGCCAGTTATCCGCATCACGGTTTTCATTCAGGAATTCATGCGCCAGACCGAACACCTTTTCCAGCGGCTGCTTTCCCAGTCCGCGGATATAGGCACGATTGACTTCATCCTGTTTATTTGCCTGCCCCAAATGCGGCGGCAGTTCCACTGCACCGACATGAGCCTTCCACGGATCACCTTCCTGTCCTCGCACGCACTCCCATGAGTTGTAGCGCGTGTGATAGGTAGCACCGCCATCCTCCCAGTAGTGCTGATGATCCGAGATCAGATGCGTGTATACGCCGCTTTTCTTGAGCAGCTCCGGCATTGAGTCATCAAACGGCTCGATTGGTCCCCAGCTTCGGTGCAGAAAATTATACCGTCCGGTGTGCAGTTCCCGCCGAGCAGGCATGCACGGCAGTGAGCCGGCATAACAGCGGTCAAACATGACCGAATGCTTTGCCAGACGGCTGAAATTCGGCGTTTGCGTCCAGCCGCAGCCATACGGCTCCAGACAGTGCCGGTTCAGTGAATCAAAAAGCAGTAAAATTGCTCTCACCGATGCACTCTCCTTTCGTCCGAATACGATTTTCCCAGTGTATTGTTCTGTACGACTTGATTATAGCGTCTGGAGACAAAATCCGTCTTTTGATTATTTGAGGGATTTTTTCACTTTTTTGTGTTTCGATGAGTAAACAGATAAACGACTCTGTAAACACAAAAAGACAGCTTTCGCTGTCTTTTTGTGCAGTCTGTCGATAAAGTCAATCTATCGTTTTTACTTTTCGTGCGGCAGCACGCATAAAATAGAATTTGCACAGCAAATTCATAATTCCCGGGGGCGTGTACCTCGGGAATTATACAAGGGACGAAAAATTGTGCCCATAGGGCGCGGCTTTTCATCAAGATTCGATTGAAAGCGTGGTTTCAATCGAGAGGCTGCTCGAAAAACGGAGTTTTTCGAGCAGCCTCAACAAAAAGACAGCTTTCGCTGTCTTTTTGTTATTTCAGCATATCCCGCTTGATTTTCCCAATCCGCATATAATACCATACCAGATTGAGCGCCGCCGCGCACACCCATGCTGCGCCTTCCGCAAAAAATACGCCGCTCTGCCCGATGAAGGTCGGCAGCACGAGCGCCGCCCCCATGCGCATGAGCATTTCCGCAAAGCCGGAGAGTGTCGGCACAGTCATCTCGCCCAACCCCTGCAGTGAGGAGCGGTATGCCTGCAGCACGAACAGTGCAAACAAAAATGCCATCAGTGCCATGAGATACTGATAGGCCACCGCCAGCGCATCTGCCGCGCCCGCCTCCTCGGTCGAAAGGAACAGTCCCAGCAGCGGTTTGCCCGCAAGAAGCATAGCCGTCACGATGGCGGCTGTAAATCCGGCGGATAGGGCCAGCACCGCCCGAATGCCTGCATCAATGCGTGCCGCGTTTCGTGCACCGCGGTTCTGCCCCATGTAGGCTGTCATGGCATAGCCAAACGCCACCGATGCACTTTCGAGTATGCCGTACAGCTTGTTTGCCGCCGTGTAGCCCGCCACAAACACCACGCCGAAGCCGTTCAGCACGGACTGCAGCACCATGCCGCCCAGTGTGATCATGCTCATCTGCAGGCCGGTCGGAATGCCAAGGCGGCACAGGTGCAGCAGAATGGCAGGGTCGGTTTTCCAGTCAGCCTTTGTCAGCTGCACGAACGGCAGCCGCCGCAATGACCGCAGACACAGCAGAAACGCAATCAGCTGTGCCAGTACGGTTGCGAACGAAGCTCCGAAAATGCCCCAGCCAAAGCCCATCACGAACAGCAGGTCGAGCGCAATATTAGCAAAGCTCGCCGCGAGAATCGCGAGCAGCGGCGTTTTACTGTCACCCAGACAGCGCAGCACGGCCGCCGCCATATTGTACGCAATGATGATGAGCGAGCCGCCGAACTGCACATATAAGTACGTCTGCGCTCCACCGAACACCGCAGGATCGGTGTGCAGCAACGTAAGCAGCGGCCTTACCAGCAACAGGCTGATGATCGTCACCGCAATGCCGAACCAGCACGACAGCTTAACGATCATAGCCAGTACACGACGCAGCCGGTCGTATGCGCCCGCACCGAACTCCTGTGCCGCGAGAATCGCAAAGCCCTGCGTAAAGCCCTGCAGTCCCCATAAAACCAGCCAGTTGATCCAATCCGCCGCACCGATGGACGCCAGCGCCTGCATGCCGACACCGCGTCCGATGATGATCGTATCCACGATGGTATACAGCTGCTGAAACACGCTGCCCAGCATCAGCGGCAGCGAAAACAGCAGAATCAGCCGTATCGGACGGCCGTGTGTCATATCGGTAACGCGCACCATATCACACCTCCCTTGCGAAAAAATCATAAAACCCAAAGCGCAGAAGGAGACAGAACTGCACTTTGGGTTTCAAAACGACGGTACCGCAGAATGCTGTTGATTTACCGCACGGTGAGATAAAACGCAGTACCGCCGCTGCTATGGTCATCAATCAGAGGAAATCGCCGCACAGGCTGAGGGCCGCCTCATCCGCGATAACGATCGCGTCGTTGTGCAGCTGCAGAATCGATCCGGGCACTTTGGGCGTCACCGGACCGAAACAGGATTCACGGATAGCCCACGCCTTGTCCTCGCCGCTGGCAACGACCAGCACCTTTTTTGCGGTCATGATGGTGTGAATGCCCATCGAGTAGGCACGGCGCGGCACCTCGTCCTCGCTGGCGAAAAAGCGCTTGTTTGCCTCGATGGTGGACTCGGTCAGCTCCACGCAGTGTGTGCCCTTGGCAAAGCAGTCGTCCGGCTCGTTGAATCCGATATGGCCATTGCGGCCGATGCCGAGCAGCTGGATATCCACATCGCCCACACTGCGGAGCACCGCGTCATAGCGGGCGCACTCCTTTTTCTCGTCCGGCTCCATGCCGTTCGGCAGATTGATACGCGATGGGTCGATGTTCACATGGTCAAAAAAGTGGTCGTGCATGAAATAATGATAGCTCTGGTCGTTTTCCGGCTTCATGCCGTAGTATTCATCCAGATTGACCGTAGTCACATCCGCAAAATCCAGATCGCCCTTTTCGTACCACTTGACCAGCTGCTCATATGTGCCGATCGGCGACGAGCCGGTGGCAAGGCCGAGCACGGAATCCGGCTTGAGGATGACCTGCGCAGAAATGATATTTGCCGCCTTGCGGCTCATATCCTTGTAATCCTTTGCACGAATGATTCTCATAACAAAAAGCCTCCAAACGCTTATAAATCCTTATACTTTTCACGCAGCGCGAGCAGCTCGCTCTCCTGCACATACTCGGTCAGGCAGCCTACGCCGGTAACACTCTTGCCGCCTGTGATGTTGCCGAACCGCACACAATCCGCAAACGGATAGCCGTGGTACAGACCGTACATCAGTCCCGCAAGGAACGCATCGCCTGCACCGGTGGAATCCTTACAGGTGAATTCCGGAATATTGCGCAGCAGACGCGGCCTGCCGTCCTTGAGAATGAGACAGCCGTCCTTATCCAGCTTGACCAGCGGGTGCTCAAAATACTCAGCCAGTACGCGGAGCGCCTCCTCCGGCGTGTCCCTGCCGGTGATCTTGAGTGCTTCCTTGGTATTCGGCGTGTAGTAATCCGCCAGACGCAGATAATCACCGTACTTCTCAAAGCTCAGCTCATCATCCCAGCCCATGTCGAAAATCAGAATGGCTCCTTCCTCATGCAGCTTGCGATATACCGGCAAAAAGCCCTCCTGCATCTGCACCAGCTTAGCACCCTTAGACATGGTATATACCCGCTCGAGCAGCTCGTCCGTGATGGCGGTCGGCTTGCAGTAGGTCGCAAACGTACGGTCGCCGGGCGTGAGCATGGCACTGGTGACATTCACCGGAATACCGGTCTCGCCCTCCGCCGCCAGATTGTACGGAGAAACGCCGTTCTGCTCAAACTGCGCGCGGGCAAAGCCGGAAAACAGATCGCTGCCGAGATAGGTCGCCAGACGGGTCGGAATGCCCAGCCGGGCGGCGTTTACTGCCGTACCCGGTGCACCGCCGCCGAGCAGCACGCGGAAATCCTGCGAAAAGATCTCCTCGCCCTCCTGCGGCACGCGCGGCATGCCGACATACATCAAATCCACATTGGTCACACCGACCGAAGCGAGAAACGACATGCGTCAGTCCCTCCAGTCCCCGATATACGGCGCGTTGAGCTTGATATACTCGTCGGTCAGCTTGCTTGCCAGCGAGTACGAGCCGACCAGCGGGTGCATGGTCAGACACTCGGTGATATCCTTCCTGGAGCGGTTGACGATACCGCGTGCCGCCAGACGCTCGTAATATTTTACGCGGCGGATCATTTCCAGATTGCTCTCCGGAATATTGGTGATATGGTGCGGCTTGCAGCCCTCACGGGAGATATCGCAGGTGACCTCAATAATATCGGTCGGCTCGAGGCCCTCGATGGCATTGCCGTTCGGCGCGCACAGGATCATCGTGCCCATGCCGCCGGAGGCTGCAATCTCGATGAACTTGAGCGCAACGCCTGCGTAGCCGCCCGCGTCCTTGGAATACACATCAAACGTCCACGGCTTGTCGCGGTGAACACCGGTCTCATTTGCCATATAGTTGTTCTCTCGGATGCCGTACCACTTTTCAAAGCACTTGAGACCTGCCTCAAAGTCGTTCTCGATGTCGATCTTGGACAGCTCCTCGGTCATGTGGCGGTTGATGTCGCAGATCATCTCGCCGCGCGTCTGCTTGGCGTTCAGAATGTTGGCAACCGCCTTTTCACGGTAGTAGAAGTAGTACAGATATTCATTCAGCACACAGCCGCGGTCCTCGAGCAAACGCTTCTCGAAAAAGCGCATATCGGTCTTGGCGTAAGCCTCGTCATTGGCGATCAGCTCGGGCATAATCTCCTTTCCGTCCACCTTGATGCTCTGGAAGTAGGACAGATGATTCAAACCGTAGCACTCGCCGTAAATGCGGGACGCATCCACGCCGTACAGGTCGGCAAACTGGTGCAGCATGCCGCTCGGTGCGTCGCAGATACCGTAGGTGAAGTCGTAGCCCATATCGCGCAGCGCCTGTGAAACCACGCCCGCCGGATTGGTAAAGTTGAACACCTTGACGCCCGGCTTTGCCAGCTTTTTGATCAGCTCGCAGTACTCAGCCAGCGCCGGAATCGAGCGCATGGCGAACGAAACGCCGGCCGCACCTGTGGTCTCCTGACCGAGAATACCCAGATCAAGCGCCAGCCGTTCATCGCGCACGCGGGTCGCGTCGCCGCCGACACGGATGGTCGTGATGACGTAATCCGCATCGGTTACCGCCTCCTCCGCACTGGAGGTCAGTGTGAACTTCATGGTCGGGCACAGCATGCGCGCAACATGCGCCGCCAGACCGCCGTAAATGCGCAGCTTTTCCGAGTCGTTATCCATAAATACAAGTTCGTCGATGTGCAGCTCCTCCGCACGCTGTGCAATGCTCTTTGCGAGGAACATGGAGCGTACACCACCGCCGCCGATTACCGTTAATTTCATAAAAAGATACCTCCTGTTATCGAATCAGATACCGTTTGCAGCTGGACCAGCCGATCATGCCCGAGGCAAATCCGGACAGACCGCACGGGAACAGCAGCACATACGGCAGAGAAAGCGGGAAAAACAGCACTGCAGGAATCAGCAGCAGCGCATTTACGCCCAGCCCCAGCACGGTCATGCCGGGACGGAGCAGACACAGCAGCCACGCATTTTTTGCCGCTGCCGCAAACGGGATGTCCACCGCCGCCTGTACTGCCCAGAAATTCTGAAAAAACGCAGCTGTGACGCAGAGCAGCAGCATACCCAGCAAGGCCGGGAAAAATCCGTCCGCCGTTACCAGCATCACGCCCATCCACAGCAGCGCAAGCTCGGCCAGTCCGCACAGAAGATTACGCACCGTATCCTGCCGCAGTGCCGCAAGAAAGTCGGTCCACACATCATTTGGCACATCACGCGCCATATTGACCGTGCAGCGCGCCATAGCAGCTCGAGCCGCGCCAAAGGTCACAACCGGCAGACAGCACAGCAGAAACAGCACGTTCAGCTTGACGAGCTGCCAGAACTCCCGTACAAAGGTCTCCCCGACCCATGCGGCGCCGGTCTTTTCCGGTGCATCCTTGGCAATGCCCGGACCTTCTTTCAAATAGGATGGACGAAACACAGATTTTCCTCCTGTCAGAACGCGATCGCGCGTTCGGTCTGCTTATCGAACAAATGGATGCGGCTCATATCCACAGCCGCGGTGATGGTGTCGCCCGCATGAATCGGCTCGCCGGACGGCGTACGCACGGTCACGGACGTACCATCACAGGTGCAGTGCGCGTAAATCTCCGCGCCCATCAGCTCAGCGATATCCACATGCATGGTGAGCGTATGCGCCGCATTCTGCGTAAACTTTTCACCCGAGGTGTGCAGATTCTCCGGACGGATGCCGAACACGACCGTCTTTCCGACGTACTCACTCAGCGCATCGCTGCCCGCAAAGTGCAGGCTCTGGTCCGCAAAGGCCAGCTTGTAGCCGTCCGCATCGCGTCCCAGTTCGGCGTCCATGAAATTCATCTGCGGCGAGCCGATAAAGCCCGCTACGAACAGATTGCACGGATGGTCATACAGCGTCTGCGGTGTGTCCGCCTGCTGAATCTCGCCGCCCTTCATAACAACAATACGGTCGCCCATGGTCATGGCCTCAGTCTGGTCATGCGTAACGTAAACAAAGGTCGTATCCAGCTTCTGATGCAGCTTGATGATCTCGGTGCGCATCTGGGTGCGCAGCTTGGCATCCAGATTGGACAGCGGCTCATCGAGCAGGAATACCGCCGGGTCGCGCACCATCGCACGTCCGAGCGCGACACGCTGCCGCTGACCGCCAGAAAGCTGCTTGGGCTTGCGGTTGAGCAGATGCTCGATATCCAGCACCTTAGCCGCCTCGTGCACCTTGCGGTCGATCTCGTCCTTAGGGGTTTTTCGCAGCTTGAGCGCGAATGCCATGTTCTTGTAAACCGTCATATGCGGATAGAGCGCGTAGTTCTGGAAAACCATCGCGATATCGCGGTCCTTCGGCGCTACATCGTTCACCTTGCGGTCGCCGATGTACATTTCGCCGTCCGAAATCTCCTCCAGACCCGCGATCATGCGCAGTGTGGTGGATTTGCCGCAGCCGGACGGTCCGACCAGTACGACGAACTCCTTATCCTTGATCTGCAGGTTCAGGTCGGAGATAACCTCGATATCACCGGGGTACACCTTCTTGATGTGATTCAAACTAATGCTTGCCATGTAATTTCACCTCGTTTATTCTTTGACCGAACCCGCGGTCAGGCTGGAAACGACCTGCTCCTGGAAGATCGCAAACACGATGATCGAAGGAATGACCGCAATGGTAACTGCGGCAAACAGCGCCGTGTAGTTAAAGCTGAACTGGCTGGTAAAATAGCTGAGCGACAGCGGCAGCGTGCGGGCACTCTCGCTGCTGGTCAAGATCAGGGAGAACGTAAATTCGTTCCATGTATTGAGGAAGCACAGCACAGCTGCGCTCGTAAGACCGCCCTTGGCGCACGGCATCATGATCTGGAAGAACGTGCGCAGGAAGCCCGCACCGTCGATGTAGGCGGCCTCTTCGATCGCCTTGGGAATGGACTGGAATGCGCCGCGCAGGATGAGCAGGCTCATCGGCATATTCAGTGCGGTGTTGACCAGAATCAGACCCGCCTTGGTATCGTACAGACCCAGATTGTTGACCACGCTGTACACCGGCTGCAGCAGTGCCGTCATCGGAATGACGAGCGACAGGCTGAGCAGCATGTACAGCAGCTTATCGCACGGAAAGCGGAACCGCGCAAACGCGTAGCCTGCCATAGCGAAGACGAGCACATTGAGTACAGTCGCACAGCAGGTGACGATCACGCTGTTGCCGAAGAACTTGAAGATCGGCGCCATATCCAGTGCGGACTGATAGCCGTCAAACCCGAAGTGCGTCGGCAGCGAAATGCCGTTCGACAGGATCTCCGCATTCGTCTTGAACGAGGACAGGATGACCCAGATGATCGGGAACAGCGCAACAACCACACACAGCGCCATAAACAGATATTTGAGCACAAAGCACAGGCGTTCTCTGCCGGTCATTGCACCGAAGCTGGTTTTCATTTGTCGAACGCCTCCTTAGTAGTCTTCTTCGTTGACGCGCATCGCTTTGTTGATGAGCGTCATGCAAACGACACCCGCGATGACGATGCAAACGCCGATTGCATTCGAGTAGCCGTAGTTGTTTTCGTTCTTGTACACGCTGTACAGCATGAGCGGCAGGTTCATGGTAGCCGAGCCGGGGCCGCCCTTGGTGGTGATGTAGATCAGGTCGAACATCTGCAGCATATAGGTTGCCGCCATGACCATGGTCGTGCCGATGATCTTGCGCAGCAGCGGCAGCACAACAAACATATCGGTCTGGAACGAGGTCGCACCGTCCACACGGGCCGCTTCGAGCACCGAATCGTCAATGGTCAGCGCCTCAGCGAGCACGAGCGTCGTGGTGTAGCCCGCAAACAGCAGCCACGTCATGGTGACGGACGGGAACGCCGTTGTGGTATTCATCAGCCAGTTATTCGTCAGGTTTTCCAGACCAACAGCCTTGAGGATGGAATTGACCACGCCGTACTGCGGGTTGAAAATATTGAGAAAGATCATGCCCATTGCGGCGTTGGAGATGATATTCGGGATCATATATGCCGTACGGACAAATTTCCAGCCGCGCGGCTTTTTGTACAGCACGAGCGCCAGGATAACGCCGATGGAGACATGAATAATACAGTGGATCAGAATCCAGACGACCGTGTGTCCGCACGCCTGCCGGAAGGTCGCATCGCTGAACAGCTGTGTATAGTTCTGCAGACCGATGAATGTCATCGAGTCGCCCGTCAGCCGGTAATCAAACAGCGAGGAAACAAACACGATCACCAACGGAACAGCATAGATCAGCAGGAACAATGCGACAGCCGGGAGCAGGAACACCGGCAGCCAGCCCTTTTTACGTTTCATAAAGCGGTTTCCTTTCTTGTTGAGGAGAAAAACAGGGACCCGTTTTTGACGGGTCCCTGCGGTAAACAGTTTACTGGTTCTTCGCTGCAGCATCCGTCAGCGTCTGGCAGAAGCCCTTTGCGTCCAGCTCACCCGAAGCGAGCAGCGGGAGCTGCTGGCTCATAACGTCGAGCAGGTTGGCGTACATCGTAGCCTGCAGAGTATCCGAGCGCTTTTCACCCTCAGTGGTTGCAAGGTCAAGGAACTCAGCAAGCAGCGGGTACTTGTCCTTTGCGGTGTCGGTCAGCTCTACCGTGTTGGAGGCCGGAACCATGCCCTGCATCTCCATTGCGGTCTGCTGTGCCTCAGCCGAGGTAAAGAACTTGACCATCTCAATGGCAGCCTCTTCTACCTTCGGGTCGTCCTGCTTGGTAACGATGTAGCCCTGAATCGGTGCATCGTATACGAAGTTGCCCGGGAACAGCGCTACGCCGACCTTATCAGCGAAGCCTTCCTCTGTCATGGAGGTATCGGAGAAATCACCGATCATCCACGGGCCGTTCGCCAGCATTGCGGTCTGACCGGACAGGAAGTTGTTTGCAGCATTCTCATACTTGCCGCCGATTGCATCCTGCGTGGTGTAGTTCTGGTACATCTTCTGAATCTTCTCGGCTGCTGCGATCATTTCCGGCGTGTTGTAGTCGGTCGGGTTCATGGTATTCATGAACTCCAGGCCTGCGTCGGACTCGGTGCCTACCATAGCGCCCATCCACAGCTGGGTTACCCACGCAGAATCTGCGGTATCCATGGACAGCGGGGTGATGCCTGCTGCCTTCAGCTTGTCGCACTGCTGGAAGAACTCGTCCCAGGTCTTAGCCGGCTCGGTGATGCCTGCCTGCTTGAACAGCTCCTTGTTGTAGAAGTAACCGATAACCTGACCTTCCATCGAGGAAGCGTAGATCTTGCCGTCGCGGCTGTTGGTAGCCAGTGCGGTATCGGAATACAGTGCCTTCCAGTCTGCATCGGAATTTACCGCATCGGTCAGATCAACTGCCAGATCCTTGGCAACGACCATATCAAGCAGATTGTAGCCGCCGCCGTAAATAACCGGCGGGAGATCGCCCGTGCCAAGCTGTACCTTGATCTTGTCGATGTAGTTCTGATCGCCCGGAACGTCTTCCTTCTTGATCTCGTACTTGCCTGCGTACTTCTCATTGAATTCCTTAATCAGTTCATCGCATACCGGAGCGGACGTATTCGTGCCGCACTGGAACGTCGGATAGTTGATGGTGATCACACCGGAGCTGTCACCGCTCTGTGCAGAATCATCCTTCTTGCCGCCGCAGCCGGTCAGTGCGCCGGTCAGCAGCGCGCCTGCCATCAGCAGGGAGAGGATACGCTTTGTTTTCATGTGGGGTTCCTCCTCTTTCTCTCCTTACGGCATTTGTCTCATTCAAATACCGCTCTGTGTTTTGTTGTATTTATTATACCCGAGGAACAGTCTGCCCTCAATGCAGTAAACCGTTCAAAACATATGACGATTTTGCTTTTCGTTCACACGCTCTGCACTCCTCTTTGAAAACATAGGATTATTTTGCGCCAAAACAGGATATTTTTTTCTAATGTCGCTTCTCCCCCTCCGGATGGTACACAAAGCGGTCGAATTGTGGTATATTTAGGGTAACTCCGCAGCTCCATTGTATGGTGCTGCCCTTGTATGGTTCGCAGAATCTCCCGTGAGGTGTATTGTATGGCAAAACGCAAGATCTCTCTTATCGGGCTGGTCGTTGTGATGATATGTGTTCTGGTATTCGCACCTGTTGTCACCGCCGGCATCTATTTTATCCATACCGTATCCGGTCAGCTGCAGCATACCGCCAGTGAGACGGTTTCCATGTATCTGAACGAATTCACCGACCGCACCGACCGCATGATGGAGACCCTGCGGGATGGTGTGTACTACCTGACCTCGGACATCGCCGCCCAGCAGATGATGAGCAGCAGCGAGCCGCTCACCCAGATCCAGATTCTCCGGCTGGAGCAGAATTTCAGCCGCGCATTCTCGCTCGGCGATTCGCTCAACCCCGATGTGGTCAGCGCCATCTACCTGATCAAAAACGACCAATATGTACCGGTCTACGGCGGCAACTACTATTTGAATACCTCGTGGCGCGTCCGGCAGATGTACCAGACGCACGAGGACTGCAACTCCGCACGCACGCTGTACACGCACTACACCATTGTTGGATACGCATATATGATCGTCGATTTTGTTGACCTCAACACCATGCAGCCGCTTGGCAAAATCATCGTCGAACTGAACATCAACAAGCTGCTCTCCACTCTGTCGCTGAACCAGCTTTACCCTTCCACTGTCGTCATTTTCAGCGGTGATCAGGGCAAACGCATCGGCTCTCTGCAGACCGACCTGTTCCGCGAGAACGAGGATATGAATAAGTGGTATCATGCGTCCAGCTCACTCCGCAAAAGCCGCGAGCGCGTGGATATCTATATTCCAAACGCCGAAATCCTCGCCGGTGTGCGACAGAGTACGCGTGTGTATTTTCTCGTCTGTGCTGCCATCCTGATCCTGGCTCTGCTGCTGGCTGCCACCTGTCTCATCCTGCTGCTGCGTCCTCTGCGGCAGATGCTGCACACCATCGGCAGTATCGGCAGCGGTGATTTTTCCGTGCGCATGGATGAAACGCCATACACCGAAACGACCGCTATCTCGCATGCCTTCAACGATATGGCCGACCGGCTGGACACCCTGTTTCAGGAGGTCTATCAGCGCGGTCTGCTGCTGCGTGACGCAGAGATTCATCAGCTGGAGAGCCAGATTCAGCCGCACTTCATCTTTAATATTCTTGAACTGATCAATGTCCGCTGCATGGTAGCCGGTCAGCCAGCCATCTGCACCACGGTGCAGAATCTGGCACAGCTGCTGCGGGCAAGCGTTGTTAACCACGGCAAGCAGATTATCACCCTACAGGAGGAACTGGATTCTGTAAAATACTATCTCGCCCTGCAAAAGGAACGCTTTGAGGAAAAGCTGCAGTACACCGTCGATGTGGAGGACGACAAGCTGCTCGGCTGCTACCTGCCTAAGCTGACCATTCAGCCGCTGGTAGAAAACAGTATCGTACACGGACTCGAACCTAAGCGTCACGGCGGCTGGGTGCGCGTCAGCATCTGGGAGGAGGAGGACGCCGTGTACATCCGCGTGCACGATGACGGCGTAGGCTTTGACCCGTCCGCCATCCCCCAGCCCGGCAGCGATGACAAGCACCACACACATGTTGCACTGCACAACATCGAGCGCCGTTTTCAGCTGCTGTACGGCGAGCCCTACGGCATGTCGATCAAATCCGAACCCGGACACGGCACGAGCATCGTGCTGACGCTCCCCATCATCACTGCACCGCCCGAAAAGGAGAAAGACCTATGCTGAAAGTTATGATCGTTGACAATGAATCCGCCATCCGCAAGGGTCTGGTACACTGCATCCACTGGGGCGACCTCGGCTGTGAGATTGCCGCACAGGCAGACGACGGCATGATGGCGCTCGAGCAGATTCCGGTCATTCAGCCGAATATCGTTATCAGCGATATCCGTATGCCCGGTATGGACGGTCTTGAGCTTGCCGAGATCATCGCCCGCGACCATCCCGGCATCAAAGTCATCATTTTGACCGGCTATCCGGATTTTGCCTACGCGCAGCGTGCCATCCAGTATCATGTGGTTGATTTTGTACTCAAGCCGATGACGGTAGAAAACCTGACCAATGCCATCGAAAAGGCCAAGGCCGCCATAGCGGAAGACCGCAGCAGTCAGGACCTGCAGGAGAAGCTCTCCACGACCTCGGCGCGCAACATGGAGCTGCAGCAGAGCATGCTGCTGCATGACCTCATCCACCGTGTTGCATGCTCGCAGCTGTATGTGCTCAACCGCCTGGCTCAGCTGAAAATGGACCTGCACAGCTATTTTGTACTCAAGCTGCATATTACCTCGCTGTCCGAGGAAGCGCTGACCGAGGAAGAATACAACGAGTATCTCAATCAGTCGCAGGAGATTCTGTCCGACTGTCTATCCTCCTACCAGCATTACTACATTGCCCGCGGCACGCAGGACTGCTTTGTGGTCATCTGTGCCGCCGGTGAAGCACCCATCACCGCACTGTGCAAGGAAGCAGTCAATATTGTCGGAAGTCTGGCTCATTTTCTGCTGTTCATTGGCATTTCCAACTGCAATGACAATCCCATCAATCTTGCCGATGCCGCCGATGAAGCCGCGCAGGCGGTGCGCTTCACCGTCTTCACGCCCGACCATCCGGTGACGCACTTCGCTGAGCTCAGCTCGTTCCCGCAGCAGCTGACTGACGAAATCTTTGAAATGCTCTCTGCCCTTAAATCTGCGATGGAGCTGCGTAATCCCGCCGACACAGAGCAGCTGCTCGACTGCATTTTCGCCTATGCGGACAGCAGCAAGCTGCCGCCGGATACCGTGCGCAATATCTGCGTATATATTCACCAGTTCGGCATGGAGCTGCAGTTTCCCGGAATGGCCGGACATTCGCTCGAGGGCGGCAGCATTTCCTCGCTCAAGCGCATTATGGAGACCAACTCCATCGCTGAGATGGAATCCTGCACCCGCGCACTCGTGCAGCAAACGCAGGACATGGCGCAGAGCAGCGCCGCCAGCGCAGATCATATCGTTTCCTCGGTACAGACCTACATCAGCGCACACTATGGCGAGCAGCTTTCGCTCGACCAGCTCGCCCAGCAGTTCTATCTCAGCTCAAGCTATCTCTCGCGCCTGTTTAAGCGCGAGACCGGCACAACGCTGACAACTTATCTGCAGAACGTGCGCATCGAAGCTGCCAAAAATCTGCTGCGCACTACGGCGCTCAAAAGCTATGAAGTTGCCGAGCGGGTCGGCATTAACGATCCTGTGTATTTCTCACGCATATTTAAAAAGATCACCGGTCTCAAGCCGAAGGATTACCGTCACAGCGTGCAGAACGAATCATCTGTATAAACGAAAAGAAGCGAAAAACGCTCCGGCACGCATCCCATCGGAACCTTTCCGCAATTCTCAAAATTGTCTGCGCAAGCAACTCGGTTGCATTTTCCGCACCTTTACTATATAATATAGTTAAATATTTTTAATTATCAGCAAAATTCATGGCAATACCGCATAATCGAACAAGAGCGGTCTGCGAGCAAATTCTGCATCCGTATCCGTCGCGGTACTGCCCTATATAAAGGTAATCCGGAAAATGAATACAATCTGGGAAACACACAAATTTGAGCACTACATATTCAGCCTTTTGCTGGCGGTGGAAGTCATTATGTCCTTTACATTTTTAGGATATATGCACATTCCGCCGATTTCTATTACCACAGCGTATATCCCTATCGTCATTACCGCCTGCCTGTTTGGCCCGGCCGAGTCTTCCCTCGCGGGACTGCTGTTCGGTCTTGGCAGTCTGTATAAGGCTTCCGCGACCTATGTCATGCCTGCAGATGCAGTCTTTTCTCCATTCCGGAGTGATTTTCCCATTGGAAGCATACTGCTGAGTGTCGGCACGCGTGTGCTGTTCGGTTTTCTGCTCGGCTGTCTGTTTCAGCTGGCACGCAAAAGCAAACGAAAGAATCTGTGCAAGTTGCTCATCACGATCGCGGCACCTAAGCTGCACGCGCTTCTGGTCTATACTGCGATGGGGTTGCTCTTTCCCTCTCTCGGTTTTAATATTTTATCAACATTTATACTTGAAAAAAGCGACCTCATCATCCTGCCGCTCTGTGCTGCGGTCGTTCTGGCGATTGACAAGCTGTATCACAGTTCCTTTATCCAGACCTATAAAAACGCGGTCAATGAATACGAAAACACCCCATACTGGTCTCCGAAGATTGGTTTCGTGCTGGGGGCCGTAAGTACGTTTATCTTCTGTATGGCGGTCCTCTCGACCGTCTACTTCTCCAGCCGTATGTACTACATGCTCGGGCAGCACGGCATAGATGTCACACAGGACATCCATCGGGATATTCTCCACCTGCAGGTGCAGTTTTTGACTGCCATGCTGGCGCTCAACTTCATTCTGCTCATCCTCATCCTGATGGTCTACCGCTACATGAAATTTCGTGAGTACACCGGCGAGCTGGACTGTCTGACCGGCATTATGGGCCGCAAGCTGTTCCTGCACACCTGTCTCCGCAGCCAGAAGTCCCACGCTGGAGCAGCCGGCTGGTTTCTGGTCTGTGATCTGGATTATTTCAAGCACATCAACGACAAATACGGCCATTCTGTCGGTGATGAGGTCCTCAAGCAGTTTGCCGAGCATTTACAGCACACCTTTCGTTTCTGCGGCTCTGTCGGCCGTATCGGCGGTGACGAGTTTGCCGTAATGCTCGATATAGATCTGTCGCAGGACCAACTGGAGCATCTGCTGACGCAGTTCCTGCGCGATATTTCCGGTATTCTCGAGCAGGTCACGGTCAGCTGCAGCATCGGCGCGTACCGCTTTGTTTTCCCGCAGGAGATCAAGCACCTGCTCACCGAAACCGACCGCGTGCTCTATCAGGCCAAGGAGAACGGCCGAGCGTGCTTCGTGATAGAGGATTCGACTGAAAAGTAAATTGCAAAAGCCCGCACAGCGTAGAGCATCTGTTCGGGCTTTTGTGTCTATCGAAACACTAACGTTTTCCGAGCAGCCTTTCGATCGAATTTCGAAGAAAAGCCGCGCCTTGCAGGCACATTTTTCTTCCCTTGTGTATCTCGGAATTTATGAATTTGCTCCGCAAATTCTATTTTATGCGTGCTGCCGCACGAAGTACAAGAGTCAAAATGCTGCTTTTTGACAGACTAAAACGGAGTGCAAACGCACTCCGTTTTACTTTCGATTTTAGAAAGGCTGTGTATAACTCCAGGTACCGATGCCGAGCGGAGAGAACGCAAGGTAAACCGCTGCAACACAAATGAGAATCAGTGCGGTAGCGACCCATCGATATTTCCACGGAGTAAGATCGACAGCGCCGATGTCCTTCTGTACCCATGCCTCCGGATGCTTTGTCTTGTTTCGCTGATTGAAAATGAACATAATCAGCAGCTCAACCGGCAGCAGAACGAATACAGCATACAGATAATGGAACTTGCTGTTGAGGAACAGCAGGAACGAGCCGTAGCAGACCACATGCAGCACCAGAATGACCTTTGCGCTGTATTTCGGCAGGTGCTTGAAGAAGAAGCCGCCGAATACGGCCGTCAGAACCGGCAGTGCAATCAGCATTACGAGGGAATCCAGGAAGGTCTTGAGGCCTGCCGGGAAGAAGTAGATCAGCGGACCGACGATGGTGGTCAGTACCGCGAAGATAATGCCGACATTCTTGCCGACCTTGACGAGTTTTTCCTCGGAAGCGTCCTTGTCGATGAATTCCTTGTAAATGTCCATGGTAAACATGGTATCTACCGAGTTCAGCACCGAGTTGAACGAGGACAGGATCGCACCGAGCATTACGGCTGCGAAGAAGCCCATCAGCGGAGCCGGAACAACCTGCGAAACCAGCTGCGGGTACGCTTCGTCCATCATGGATACCTGATCGCCCTGCAGCTCAAACAGCGCATACGCGATAACGCCCGGCAGCGCAAGGTACATAAAACCAATAATTTTCAGAAACGCGCAGTAGAGTGCTCCCTTCTGTGCTTCCTTGAGGTTCTTTGCAGCAAGTACACGCTGAATAAACGACTGGTGCGTACACCAGGACTGCAGACCGAGGAAGAACAGACCGGTAAATACGGTCGGCCACGGAACCGCAGGCGGCAGAGAATCCGCCGGAGCGATGGAGTTGAGCATGTCCGAATGGTTTTCGATCAGGAAACGCATACCGTCGATAACCGACAGACCGTCACCGCCCGCCGTTTTGCCGAGCACGCTCAGCGCGAAGAACGGGATCATGAAGCCGCCAATCAGCAGGCCGATGCCGTTTACCGTATCCGATACGGCAACAGCTTTCAGTCCGCCGAAGATGGCGTAAATCGAGCCGATGACACTGATGATGATACACAGAATGATAACAGCCTGGAACTTGGTTACACCCAGAATACCGGATACGTTGAAGATATTTTCAAATACCAGCGAACCGGAGTACAGGATAACCGGAATCTGTACGACAATGTACAGCAGGATATACGCGATGGAGAACCACAGCTTTGTGCTGCGGTCATAGCGCAGACCGATCAGCTCCGGAATGGTGGTAATGCCGCTTTTCAGATAACGCGGCGCCGCAAACAGCGCCAGCACGATACAGCACGGAGCCGCTACGATCTCGAACGCCATCGGGCTCATGCCCACGCTCCAAGTCTGGCCGTTTGTGCCGACCAGCTGCTCTGCCGACAGGTTGGTCAGCAGCAGCGAACCTGCGATAACAAAGCCCGGCAGTCCGCGTCCGGCCAGAAAATAGCCGTCTGCGGTGCTCTGGTCATCGCCCTTTGTTTTTACATACGAAATAACTGCAACAAGTATCGTGAAACCGATAAACGTCGCCATAGTCCAAACCATTGGAATCCCCTCTTTCACGCGGTCCCTCAACCGCTTCAATTTCCCATATTTGTAATTTAATTCTCAAGGCAACACCGCACAATTAAGACTGCGGTGCTTTGCGGAAATTTTGTGTCCTGACTTTGTTGCAGTTTCACGGTAATACATCAAGTATTACCGCAAAACTGTGCCTCGTCAGTACGCAAAATTTACTCGCAAATCACTCTTGTTCAATTATGCGGTATTGCCTCAAAAATGCGCATAGTTAGGGCGGACGCATGTGTCGAACTCTGCGTCCGCCCTGTCTATAAACTGTTTATGCTGTCAAATGTGTGTTTGAATTACTCCCACAGGCCCTTGGACTTCATGTCGGAGACGTACTCGTCGATATTGGAGGAGTCGATAACCTTGGAGCCGGAATCGATGAAGGATTCAACCGAGCCGCCCTCAAGTACGGTAACTGCTGCTTCAACCGCCTTGTAGCCCATGTCGTAGCCCATCTGAGCGATGTCGATGGTCAGAGAGCCGTCCATGACAGCCTCGATGGCAGACTGGTTGCCGTCAAAACCGCACAGAACGGTATCTGCGTAATTGGTGTTGCCGGAATCCTTGATAACCTTTGCAGCTGCAAGCGCCATGTCATCCGCGATGGACAGAACTGCGTCTACGCCATTCGGGTACTTCTGGATAACCGCCTCCATAGCGGCTGCTGCCTTGTCCGGCATGGTATCGGTGTACTGCACTTCGAGCACCTGACCGCCTGCGGCTTCGATCGCATCGCGGTAGCCGCGCAGACGTGCTTCGTGCGTCTCGTCGCCCTGTACACCTGCAATGATAACCGCCGTCGGCTTGTCCTTGCCCAGTGCCTTGCAGGCCTCAGCAACCGCCTTGCCGCCGTTCAGCGCTGCGTCCTCGTTGCCGGTGCCAACGAAGCAAGCCTTCTTGTCCGAGGTGAAGTCGGTATCGAGTGCTACGACCGGCTTGGTCGCGGTATCTACCAGCGTTGCGGTAGAGGTGGACTGCTGCGGAGCGATAATAACGGCATCGATGCCCGGGTTGCCGAGTGCGGTCTCGATCATGTTGACCTGCTCATCATACGAGGTAGCCGAGGTCGGAGACTGGATTTCGACGTTTACATTGTCGTGCTCGCTGCCGTAAGCGCGCGCACCGGCAATAACCTTGTTGAAGTGACCGTCCGTATGCTTTACGATAACGGTTACGTTGTAGGCATCACCGGAAGCGGTGGAGCCGCTGTCGCCCGTACTGCCAGTCGATGCGGACGAACCGCCGCCGCATCCTGCCAGCATGCCGGCACACAGAGCACTCACTAACGTCATTGCTAAAAGCCTCTTTTTCATGGTTCAAACACTGCCCTTTCTCTTCTTCTCATATTGATTTTCTTTCTTCTCTATGGGGGTGGTGCTGGAATTGCGAAAATGCTGTGGACTTAATGAAAAATCTTTTTCTTTTACGGTATCACCGGACAATTCGACAAGAGCAATTGTTCGGTGATGCCGCACCAATTACTGGCTGATGGTCTGGCGCAGTGCGTCAATCGAGGTATGAACACCTGCGTCAACCGTCATGGTGAGGTCCTCCATCTCGAGGGAAACGTCTCCGTCGTAGCCCATCATGTGGCAAACGGAGAAGAATTCCTTCCACCACTGGAGGTCCTTGCCGCAGCCGACTGCAACGTAGTTCCATACACGGTCAGCGGACTCGGTAACTGGGCGAGGCTCGAGCAGACCGTCGGTGTCTGCCAGACCGCGCTCGATGCGGGCATCCTTGCCGTGAACGTGGAAAATGCAGCCCTTGAGAGCACGAGCAGCCGCAATCGGATCAGCGCCGAGAACCATCATGTGGGACGGATCGAGGTTGATGCCGAGCATCGGGTCGGTAGCCTCACGCAGCTTGAGCAGAGTCGAAGCAGACCAAACCATGGTGCCCGGGAATTCCTCGATAGCGATGTGCTCAATGCCGCACTTCTTGCAGTGTGCGATGAATTCGTTCCAGAACTCGATCGTTACCTTCCACTGGTACTCATACGCCGGAGCCATGAAATCCGGCCACGAAACGGTAGAGGTGATCCAGTTCGGGGTGGTGTCGGTTTCGCTGCCTGCCGGCAGGCCAGCCATCGCAACGATCTTCTTAACGCCCAGCAGACCTGCCAGAGTAGCGCAGTCGTACATGGACTTCTTGTATTCCTCGCCGGTCTTGCTCGGCCAAAGCGGGTTGCAGGACGTGTTCAAAGCGGAGATGCGCATGCCGCGCTTCTCAAGTTCGCCCATGAATTCCTTGCGCTTGCCTTCGTCCGCGAGCAGCTCCGCGGTGTTGCAGTGCTTGCGGGCACCCCAGCCGCCTGCGGTCATCTCGACCGCGTCGATACCGAGGGACTTTACCTTGTCAAGCATGTCCGTGTAGGACAGATCAGCGAATACGTCAGTGCAAATTGCGAGTTTCATATAAAAAACCTCACTTTTCTTCTTTTTTGTTGTAGTAGAAATCGTTGGAGCGATTTTTAGAGAGAGAATTTCAAGAGTATGTTATATAGGAGGGAATTTTTAAGCACCTTAAAAGGTTGCCGCTGCCCGCCTTACGGAAGGCAGCGGTACAGAGAAAAGAAATGAGAGAGTGTCTTAGTTTAGATGGAAATCGGGAGAATTACTTGAAATCTACCCATACGCCGCCCTTGTCAGCGGACTCTACGCACTTGGTTACCCAGCGGATGCCGTCGATGCCGTGCTCCAGATCCGGGTAAACCAGATTCTTGAGGGTCTCCTCGTCGCCGCGGTTCTTTGCATCCATTGCGATAGCGAAACGGGTATACAGGTTGCTCCAGGACTCGATCAGGCCGGTGTAGTGCAGAGCACCCAGGCGCTCGTACTCGAGAGCTTCCGGATTCAGGTAATCCATTGCACGAACCAGAGTCTGACGCGGCTGACCCTGTACTTCGTAGTACAGCTCATCCGGATGCATATCGTTCCACTCGAGGGAAGCCTTGGTGCCGACAATGCGGATGTGCTGGCTGCTCATGTCACCTGCGTTAACTGCAGATGCCCACATACGGCCAACTGCGCCGTTCTCGTAACGCATCAGGACGTAAGCATTGTCCTCCAGCGGTGCGCGGGACTTGATGAAGCTCTGGCGGTCGCACAGCAGCTGCTTCAGCTTCAGCTGCGGGCAGATCAGCTCGGACATGTAGAAGGTGTGGGTGGACAGGTCGCCAAGTACGAAAGACGGGCCGGACTTTGCCGGATCAACACGCCACTTCTGACCCTCAGCCTGCTTATCGCCGGTCGGGTCGCAAGCGAAGCCGTGTGCGTAGCGGAGATCTACCATAGTAACCTCACCGATGTCACCGTTCAGGACCATGGAGCGCATCTGGCTCAGCAGGTCGAAACCGGAGAAGCCGTAGGTTACGCAAACGATCTTGCCCTTTTCCTCAGCCAGCTTCTTGATCTCCTCGCCTTCCTCAACCTTGAAGAACAGCGGCTTCTCACAGATTACATGCAGGCCGGCTTCCAGAGCTGCCTTGCAGACCTCAAAGTGCTGGAAGTTCGGGGTTGCGATGTCAACAGCCTCGATGCCGTCCTCGCGCTTTGCTTCCTCAGCGAACATGGTCTTGTAATCCGGATAGAGGCGTTCCTCATCCATGTTCAGGTTCTTGCCGAAGTCTACGCAGCGGGCGAAGTCCAGGTCGAACGCTGCAGCCTTGAGTACGAACGAGGTGTTGTCTCGCATAGCACCCAGACGATGCTTGTAGCCAACGCCGGAAGTGCGGCCGCCGCCTACGATACCCCAACGGAACGGACGAGCAATTTTCTTTTCACCGATAAACATAATGTTTTCCTTCTTTCTTTGATTTGCAAAAAAGTGTTTGATTCTGTTTTTGTACTGCTAATTTTGATGTTTTGTGAAATACATACAACAAATTCAATTTATCTTTGTTTATTGTATCCATTCCCTAACTTCTGGCCTAAGTATAAAATATTTTATGGATATATTCAATAAGCGTTTCTGCTGCAAAGTTCATCAATCCTGCTTTCTGTGAAAAAACACAGAAAACCAGTTCATCAATCCTGCTATTTCGTTCATGGATTCTATGAATGCAAAATAAGGAAGGAGAAGAGTCTATGCAAAGTGTTGATCCCGGCATCCGAAGTGAGTCGGTTTGTTTTCCGTTTACGCCGTCGCAGACCGCGAGAGAGCTGCTGTTTTACCCGACATGGTGCGGTCACTACTACTGCACCGCCAACTATTTTATGAAGCGCGACAGTTATCCGCCGCTGCTCATCGCCTACATCCGCAAGGGACGCTTCCGCGTGGAGTACCGCAGTGAATTCCATGTCGCCGAAGCCGGTGACGTGCTGCTGCTCGACTGCATCGAGCCGCACTACTACCACGCCGAGGACGGACTGGAGTTCGTGTACATGCACTTTGAAGGCTCGAACGCGCGTGAGCTGTGCCGCCGCATCACCGACCGGCACGGCTGGCTCATCCGCCGCGATAACAACACGCTGATCGGCAATCTGCTGTACGACATGGTGCGCTTTTACGATGAGAACGGTGTAGAGACCGACATGCAGCGCTCGGCACGCATCTACCGCATGTTTGACCTGCTGCTCTCACCGAGTGCCGCCGAGCAGTCAGCGGATACGCCGGTCGAGCAGGCCATCCAGTACATCCGCTCGCATATCGGTCAGCCGATTTCCGTGGAGGATCTGGCGTCCACCGTGTGCCTGAGTGCGTCCTATTTCGCGCATATGTTCAAGCGCCGCACCGGCTTCTCCCCTGCCGATTATGTCATCAACTCGCGCATTGAGCGGGCGAAGGTTCTGCTCGTGCGCACGCAGAAGCCGATTGCGGAAATCGCCGAGGAGGTCGGCTACTCGACCAGCGGCAGTCTGATCAACCTGTTCGTTAAGAAGGTCGGTACGTCACCGCGGCAGTACCGTATCCAGCATATGTCCAAAGCGATTGATGCGGTATGCAAAACCGATGTGCCGTTCATAGATACAGATGTGCCGGAGCTGTAACCGTGCAAACACGCAAAAAGACGCACATCGCAAGATGTGCGTCTCAGTCTGTCAAAATGTCATATTCCTGCAATTTATACAATTCGCGCGCCAGTGCGCGTTAAAAGGTTTACGGTCTGTTAAGACAACACCGCATAATGAGAACCACAGCTTCTTGCGCAGACTCCGGTCGCGCTGCTGCGACGCTTTGCTGAAATTCTGCACCCTGACTTTGCTGCGCTTTCATGGTAATACCTCAAGTATTACCACAGAACCAAGCCTCGTCAGCACGCAAAACCTGCTCGCAAGTCGCCTTTTGTCTCATTATGCGGTGTTGCCTGAAAGGATGAAATGCAATAGATTTGTTCTGTTTTACAGTTCCTCGACCGACACGATGCCTTTACGCTCGCCGACCAGTGTCATCAGACGGTTTACCGTGCAGCTGCGCGGCAGGCGCAGCGTGAAGATGGCACAGGCATTGTGCTCACCGTTTTCCGCCGCACGGGTGATCTGGATATTCAGCACCTTGACATCACATCTGCGGTACAGCTGCAGCACATCGTCCAGACACGTTTTATCCTCGTATTCCATATACACATTGATCTCGGGAACGTGCTCCAGCACACGGTACTCCAGCCGCGAGAACACCTGCTCTGCCAGCATGATAAAGCCGGTGGCCAGAATGCCGCCCTCATAAAAGCCGCCGCCGAACGCCAGACCGATGATGGCCGAGGTCCACAGTCCGGCCGCCGTTGTCAATCCCTTCACATTCTGCCGCTTGGTGACGATGATCGTACCGGCACCGATGAAGCCGATTCCGGCAACAACCTGCGCGCCCAGACGCGCCATATCAGTGAAATAATGCATATTCAGATACAGATACTGACTGGTCAGCGTGGTGATCGCTGCACCGATGCAGATGAGGATATGGGTGCGGAAGCCTGCCGGACGACGCTTGTACGAGCGCTCGATGCCGATGATGCCGCCGCAGATAAATGCACAGGCGAGACGCACAAATACGGAGAGCGTGGTAACGCTGCGCAGACCGTCAAAAACAGATAACATATTGCTTCCCTCCTGTTACAGTTCTTCGATCACACACAGACAATCCAGACCGGCCAGTTCGGACAGCAGCTGCGTATGCGGTATTTTTTCATTCAGACGAATCGAAAAGATCGAGCTTGGATGCAGCTGCTCACCGCTCCGGTTGCGCTCGATGTCAATGTCGTAGATCTGCACATTCTGTGCCTTCAGCTGATTGATGATCGTGCTGACATCGTCCATTGAGTTAAACTCCAGATACAGATTGATATCGCGTGCGTTTTCCTGAATGTATGCATCCACGATCGGGAACAGGCGGATGCTCAGAAAGATCATAGCAAACGCGATCAGTACGCATTCGTAAAATCCCGCGCCGACCGCAAGGCCGGTACACGCCGAAGCCCACAAGCCGGCGGCGGTAGTCAGTCCCTTGACCTGCTGACGGCCGGTGACCAGAATCGTGCCTGCGCCGAGAAAGCCGATGCCGTTGATGACCTGTGCGCCGAAACGGGAAACGTCGGTTTTTATGCCGATCTCTGCGCAAATATCCGACCACGGCCCTGTCACCATGGTAAATTCGTACAGGCTGAGCAGCACGGTCAGCGTTGCACCCAGACACACCAGCATATATGTACGGAAGCCCGCCGGACGGCGTTTTCGTTCCCGCTCCAGACCGATGCAGCCGCCGAGCAGCATAGCCAGAGCGAGCCGCAGCACGACCGATGCAAAGTGAAATTCGCGAAGATATGCAATCGTTTCTGTCATGTTCTGCTCCTCCTCATTTCCTGCGGAAACCGTTTACGCACACGTTTGCGCTGATGGTCGTTTTACACCCTGCGCTCCTTGGTATATATACAGTATAACACTGAATCAGGCAAAGTTTCATCCCTCACATTGTAAGAAGTATTTTGTTTATTTTTGTGTAATTTGTACATTCGCAAACGTTTGTGTATTTAATTATCACAATATTATTATATATTAAGTTCTAAATATCCGCATTTGTGAAAATTTTTATTTCGATGCACCCTCTCCGAACTGTTTTTTCCCTTCCGCAGAGCGTAAATACCCCCATTCTGCACAGATTGTGCAGAACGGGGGTATTCGTTCCGTATCGCACGAACTGCGCCTGCACGCAGCACAAGGCACTTCCGCCTTACATGGTCCCTTCCTCCTCCATTGCACTGAGCAGCGGCGTTACCATCTGCTTTTTGCGGCTGACTACACCCGGCAGCACGACCGAATGCTCCCCACATTCCTTGCGGAACGCGGCATGCACCAGATTCTTTGCACCCCGGCCGACATAAAGCAGTTCGGTCTTTTCCTCGATGATATTGGTCAGCATGACAAACTGCATGGACAGTCCGCTCGTCTTGAGATAGTCCTCCATATAGCCCAGCATTTTATCCCGGATGCCGTTCAGCTCATTCTCGCTGACACTCGTGATCTGCGAAATGGCGATTTTTTTATTCTGTACCTGAAAGTACTTGAAATCCATGTGGAACAGTTCATCCATTGAACGGTCGCGCAGGCGCGAGCTGGAGCGAAACATCTCCGTTGCGTACTCTTTGATGTCCAGACCTGCGATCTGCGCCAGCTCCTCTGCAGCGGCGCGGTCGAGCGGTGTACAGGTCGGAGAACGGAACATCAGTGTATCCGACAGAATCGCAGAGCACAGCAGACCCGCGATTTTCGGCTCGATCGGCACATTATGCTCATGATACATTCCTGTGATAATGGTCGCGGTACAACCAAGCGGCTGATTGCGGAAATAGATCGGCCCGCTCGTTTCAACCGAATCAATGCGGTGATGATCGATGATCTCAATGATATTGGTCGAACGAATACCATCTGCCGCCTGATCCCGCTCGTTGTGATCGACCAAAATGACCGACGGACGCTCCAGATCCAGCAGATTGCGCTGAGAAAACATTCCGATATACCGTCCCTGCTCATCCAGCAGCGGATAGTAGCGCATACGCTTTTTGGATACTGCGCGCTTTACATCCTCTACCACGTCATCGGGTTCAAAGGTGATCAGTCCCCTGCGGCGCATGACATGGCGCACCGGCACAGCCTGGCTGACCACCTTGGCGCAGCTGTATGTCGTCAGCGGCGTTGCGATGATGGATACCTGATTTTCACTTGCCAGCTTGCGGATGGTACGCGAGACTTTCGCGCCGAGCCCAATAATAATGCAGCCCGCATTCATCTCAATGGCGCAGAGCTGACTCTCATAGCGATTGCCGAGAATGACCATGTCACGCGGCCCGATATAATCCTCCAGAACATCCGGATTGGCTGCCGCAACCACCACGCTGCCCTGCTCGAACCGCTTTTCGCTATCACCGACAATCAGCGTACCATCCAGTACATCCACCAGATTGCGATAGCTTGTGCCGGCCTCCGCCAGTGCGTTCGCGTCCTTATCCTCCATATAGAAGCGCGCGATATCACTCAGCGTCAGCAGTCCTTTAAGATGACGATCCTCATCGACAACGGCCAGCGTCTGAATATCATTTTCGTTCATGTAATTCCATGCGCGGTGCAGCGACATCTCCTCATCAATACCGGGAATCCTGCGATACTGCACATCGCTCAGACACGGCTCAAACGACTTGATATAACGCGGCGCTTTTACGCCGAAGCGCTCAAGGACAAATTTGGTCTCTGTATTGACATGGCCTGCCCGGCAGGGGATATATGATTCTCCGGTCAGCCTGTGCTTAAGCTCTGCATAACAGATCGCAGAGCAGATCGAATCTGTATCCGGATTACGATGTCCGATAACAAAAACCGGGTTCATACTGTACCGACTCCTTTGTCTGAGAAATGACCGCGGGAACTGCTGTGGTTTTCCCAACGGTGTATGATTGCGGGTAAAAGGAAACAGCAGCACCGACCATGCCACTGATTCGGGTGCTGCTGTTCCCCTCGGGAAGAAATAGGACAATACCGCATAATACTGCAAGCAAATTTTTCTGCACGGACGAGGCGTGATCTTACAACAATACCTGATGTATTAACATAAAAGCACAGCAAGGTCAGGGCATAAAATTTCCGCCAAGCGCCGCGGCAGCGCGACCGGAGCCTGCGCAAGAAACCGCGGCAGCGCGACCGGAGCCTGCGCAAGAAGCCGCGGCAGCGCGACCGGAGCCTGCACAAGAAGCCGCTGCTTTAATTATGCGGTGTTGCCTTAGATATGGTCATTATGATTTTCCATGCGGATCATGCCGGAAACACCTGCCAGCTCCTGACGGAATGCATTCTGCGCGGACTCATATCCGTTCGGTGGAAAGCTTGCACGGAAGCTGATGATATAGGTGTTATGCGGAGTTCTGCTGAAGGACAGATCAAGCAGCTTCGCGAAATGCCGTTCTGCCAGATGCGACAGTTCCACCATGATGTCGCCCATATGGTCACATTCGATCTGCAGATCCAGTTCCGAGCGGCTTCTGGCGCGGATTTTTTCCTGAATCCCGTCAAACGCCACCAGTGTTACAAAGGCAATCACCGTACCGACCGCCGTGAGTACATAGTATCCCATGCCGACCGATAGACCGAGACAGGCAACGACCCAGACACTGGCCGCCGTTGTCAGTCCGCGAACGGTAAATCCCTCACGCAGGATCGCACCAGCACCCAGAAAACCGATGCCGTTGATGACCTGTGCACCCAGTCGCGCCGGGTCAGAGGGCGTTGTCCCAAATACTGCGATCGTCTGCTCATACAGGATGCAGCTTGTCACCATGACCACACACGAGCCGAGTGCTACCAGAATATGTGTACGGATTCCCGCCGGATGCGAGGTCCGTGCGCGCTGCGCGCCGACGGCAAACCCGACGATCACTGCACCCAGCAGACGCAGCACGATATCCACCACTGTAATTTTCCCCATTTTCGTTTCCCTCCTGTCTAAAATATTTGACCGCACCCTGCAATGGCAGGGTACGGTCAGAAAAAGAGAGAGAGATTGTTACGGTTACGTTCTTTTTCTTATTGCATCGTCAAGCGCTCTGCTCGATTTCGCTCCTCCAGATAATCCACCAGCTCCGGCAATTCCCGAATGATATGATCCGGCTGGTAAGCAGCATCTACACCGGCATCCTTCTGCGCCGACAGGAACGACTGGATCTGGATCGCGGCACCAAAATGCATTCGCTTTGCACCGATGATATCACGCGAGATCGTATCGCCCACATAGGCACATTCCTCCGGCTTCGCCTGCATCTGGCGCAGCGAGATCTGGAAAATAGACGGATGCGGTTTCCGGTATCCGGTCACGCTGGACAGGGTAACATCTTCAAAATAATCGCGGATTCCGTACTGCTCCAGCACATCGAACACCGAATAAAGCGATGCCGTGTTGGAGATGACGCCCAGATGATACCCGCGTTTTTTCAGTTCCTCCAGAGTCTCCTTGACCTTCGGACGAAGCTCGCGGTGATAATAGGTCACTTCCCACATGCCGGCCAGCCGTTCCGCTACCTCCTGCAGTTTTTCACGGTCCAGATTGAAGTCCGCCATATAATACTCCGGCCAGATTTCCTCCGGTTTTTTCTCCAGTTCGTTGGATTCGCTCCATTGTTTGTAGGTACGGATACCGCTGTTCAACTTGTTCCAGAAGGTAATGTCATTGCAGCCTGTACCCAGATCATGTTCATTGAGGAACGTCCGCAACTCTCCGGTAACCGAGTGAATCGTCTGATCATTATACCAGATATCCTCGAGCGTTCCTCCCATATCAAATAATATAGTGTTAATCACGTTTACTCCTCCTTCTGCGGCAGTGCAAGGGAGGCACGAACCACATTGTGATCGCTCAGCTCCGGCTGTGCATACCGGGCCAGCGCACTGTCCGGCGCAGCAAAGCCGCAGTCTGCCGTCAGTGTAGAAATCACACTGCTGCATTGCACGGTAAAGCCGCGCGGCAGCAGCCAATCCAGCTTCATATGCAGGCAGCCGCCTTCCGGCAGCGGTTTGCGCCGTGTGCAGTCCGCACCGCCCGAAGCCTCCCGCCATGCATAGCCTGCTGCAGTGCAGTCCTGCAGAAGCGGTTCATACAGGTCGATCATTTCGATCGCCGCAGCCAGCTCCTCCGGCTCGTCACACAGATGACGAATCACCGCCTTGTCGCGTCCGTCAAAGGTATTAGTGTTGAGATCGCCGCCCAGCACAACGGGAATCCCCGGAAATACACGCTCGGCCTCCTGCAGCACAGCCTTCATCTGCTGCAGGCGTCCCGCGCCGCTCGTCCGGTTTTCCAGATGGATGGATACCGCGCCGACCTCCTGCCCCTGCACATCCAGCTTTGCAAAAACCGCATTGCGGCCGCCGATGCGCTTCTGTCGGTCATGATACCAGTTATACTGCTCCGGCAGACGGAGCACCTCTGCCCACAGGATCGGCCAGCGCGAAAAGATTGCATTGCCGTGAAACCCGTGTGCAGCGTCCTTCAGCTCGACAAACTCCAGCCCGAACACATACTGCATTCCCAGCGCACGGGCGATCTCTGCGGCAGTATCCCGCTCGCCCGACCGGGCACAGCCGCTATCCAACTCATTGGCCAGGATCAGGTCATACGGCCGCAGCGCCGGGCATTCCCGGAGAAAATCTACTGTTTCGGCAAGACATATGCCCCGCTCCATGTTGAACACCAGCGGATTCAGTTCTTTCTTCTGCGGCACCGCACCCGCAAACCGGGTCACGATCTCTGCCTCAAAAAACTGCGGAATATCCCGCATCACCGCATCCTGCGATTCCTGCTCCAACCGTGCCGCAGATTGCAGCACGCACTCTTTTGTCAGTTTTTCCATACTGCTCCCCTTTACAGGCGGCGCGGCATCGGTTTTTTGTACAGCTTGAAATATAGCGTCCACGATACCGCGTTGCCGACAAGGATCGGCATCAAGGTATACAGGAAGGTCACATACAGCATCATATTCCGGGCAGCAGGCTCCAGCTGGAACGCTGCGACCACGCACATGATCGTGATAACCGGCAGGCTCGCAAAGCTGTACGGCACGATTCGCTTATCCGGCAGCAGAAACAGGATGCAGCAGACCGCAGTACCCACCACAGAGATCAGACCGCAGTGGATCCAGTTCTCTGCCATGCCTCCGCCGAGAGGCAGATTGTCATGCAGTACGCCGGTCAGCAGTGCATACATACCGCCGAATACCAGGCAGAACAGCAGATCCACGAAAAAGCAGGTAACTGCCATCGGACTCTTGCGCTTGCCTTCCTTGGTTACGAATAAAGCCATTCTGTATGCTCCTTCCGCTTTTACTATCCGCGGCAGGCTTT
>NZ_QUDX01000002.1:0-196118 GCF_003477715.1 Butyricicoccus sp. AF35-5AC | reverse complement strand
TTTTTTCCCCCCCCGCGCCGGTTTTTCCCCCCTCCCGCGTCCGTATCGTTTTCTCTTTTGATTACGTCTTAGCCGAGCAGCGTCCAGAAATCACGAACCGGGTTGATGTTCTCATAGATATCGGTAACGTTGAAATCAGAAACATGCAGCTCGCTGTACGGGGTGGAACCCTCAGCCGGTTCGATATCATCGCGTACCGGCCAGCCGCCCAGCGTATTGAAGTACTTGTAGCCGGATACATCACCGTCTGCGCCGCCCATCATGAAGCGGACCAGCAGCTTGGCAGCATTCGGATGCTCGCACTCGCCGACAACATACAGGGTGTTGATCTGCGGGATACCAGTGGTCGGCTCGAGGTTTACCGGAGCGAGGCACCAGTTGTTATCCTCATTCTTACGCAGCTTGGAGGAAGCGCAGAAGCCAATCGGCGGATTGGTCTGACCCTTGGTACCTACAGCTTCCGCGATCTCGTCAGAAGAAGAGGTGAAGATGGGTTCGTTGTCATGCAGACGCTTGAGGAACTCATAGCCTGCGTTCTCGCAGCCGTCGGACAGCGTCAGCTCTTTACCGTACAGCTCCTTGTAGGAAGCAGCCAGCTCATCCGGAACATCGCCTACGCAGAAACCGGTGATCCAGGAGCCCCATGCCAGATTATCCAGCGGGTTCTGCATCATGACACGGCCCTTCCAGTCCGGCTCGGTCAGCTGCCAGATATTCGTCACCGGAGAACCGTCCGGATAAGCTTCACTGTTGTAGAACAGCTGCGTCAGCTCGACATACATCGGGGTCTGCGTCTTGGTGTACTTTTCATCAATGTGCGACAGGATATCTGCCGGCTTGTAGTTATAGAACTTGCGCGGCAGAATATACTCGTTGTACAGCGTACCGTCCTGATCCTTGATATGCACCACATCGGCAACGTGCTGACCGGCATCATACTCACGGGTAACCTTTTCCAGCAGCTCGTTGGTGGAAATATCGAACGGCTCTACTTCAACGCCGGGATACTTCTCCATAAAGGCATTGGCGACCTTGGTGATACGGGAGGAAATCGAATAGATGGTTACCTTGCCCTCTTCCTTCGCCTTCTCGTACAGTTCCTCATCGGTCTCATCCGTGTTGAAGATACCGGAGGACTCTTCCCACTCGCTCAGTTGGAGCGTGCCCGCTGCCGCTGCCTCATTCGGATCCTGTGCAGCATCGCTGCCCGGATCCGTCGTCGCTCCGCCTCCGCCGCACGCGGTCAGCGAGAACATCATCGTTGCTGCCAGAATACCTGCTAAAGTGCGCTTGTGCTGTAACATTTGTTTTTCCTCCTTCAGTTTCCTCTCTTCGTTTCTTGTGAAAGTGTGCATTGATGGTATGGTGCTTATTCAACCGAATACTTGATGAGGTTTTCGGTTTTCTTATCAAATACGTTGATCTTGGTGGTGTCGATCGACAGATAAACCACCTGATCCGGGCTGTAATGCGTAATGCCGAGTGCCTTGATGACCATGCTCACGCCGCCGACCTTGACGGTGACCAGAGTCTCGGAGCCGGCAGGCATCGAGGTGTAGATATGCGCTTCGATGTCGGACGGGGACTGACGCGAGGTGTTGATGGTAACCTGCTCCGGACGAATGCCGAGCACTGCATCGAACGATGCTTCCCGCGGCATATTCTCGTCCTTGAGATGATCGGTCGGGAATGTCATCCGGCCCAGCACGCTGTTTACTGTCAGACCGGAAGCGGAAACCTCTGCCTTGCCGTCAACAAAGTTGATGCGCGGGTTGCCGATGAAGTCCGCAACGTACAGGTTTGCGGGGTTGTTGTACAGCTCCAGCGGAGGTGCCACCTGAATGATGATACCTTCGCGGAAAATCGCGATCTTGGTGGACATGGTCAGCGCCTCGACCTGATCGTGGGTAACGTAGATCATCGTCGTGCCGGTTTCGGTGTGCAGACGCTTAAGCTCGCTGCGCATATCCACGCGGAGCTTTGCATCCAGGTTGGACAGCGGCTCATCCATCAGCAGCAGATGCGGCTCGGAAGCGATAGCGCGGGCGATTGCAACACGCTGCTGCTGGCCGCCGGACAACTCGGACGGGTAACGGTCTACATACTGGCCGATCTGCATTCTCCCAAGGGCATCCTTGATGCGGCGATCTACCTCATCCTTGGGCAGCTTCTGGATATTCAGACCGAACGCGATGTTCTCGCGCACCGTCATATGCGGCCACAATGCGTAGGACTGGAATACCAGGTTAAGGTCACGTTCGCTCGGAGGCGCGAAATGAGCCTCCGCAGCGTTTACGATTTCCTTGCCGTCCATGTGAATGGTGCCGTTCTGCGGCTTCTCCAAGCCGGATACTACACGCAGCGTGGTGGTTTTGCCGCAGCCGGACGGGCCGAGCAGCGTCATAAAGTCACCGTCTTCAATCGTGAGGTTTACATCCTTCAGAATGTGGTTCTTACCGTAGAATTTATCAATATGCTTCAGTTCAATTTTGCTCATTTTCCAAACTCCTTTTTTCCGGTTATACCATGCGGATCAACCGCCCATGCTCTTCGCCAGATCTGCGTCGCCAAAGATATTCGCCAGTGCGTATACCAGGAATACGATGGAGAACATGACGATTGCCACGCAGTCAGAAGCCTGCGGAGAGTTACTGTTCTGATACTGGAATGCCAAATACGGCAGCGTGGAGGTTTTCGGGGTCATCAGCAGGATGATCAGATCGAGTTCCTTCATAATGGAAACGAAGATCAGCATGAAGCCCGAAATGAAGCCGCCCTTGGAAAGCGGGAATACAATACGAATAAAGCGCTTGAAGAAGCCTGCGCCTGCAATCTCGGCTGCTTCCTCCAGCTCGCCGCCGATCTGCAGCATATTGGAGGTGCCGGCGCGGGAAGCGAACGGCAGATGCTTTACAACAGAGGTGATGGTCAGCAGGGCGAACGTGCCGTACAGGGACGGAACCAGTGTTACGCCGAACAGCTGCTGCGGAGTGGAGAACATCGACAGGAAGATACCGCCGAATGCGATGGACGGGATCAGATACGGAATGAATACCAACTGCTCTACGACCTTGCCGTGCAGCTTGCCGCGGCCCTTGGCGCAGATATAACCGATGATCTGACCGAAGATGGTGCCGAATACACCGTTTACAAACGTCAGCTTGAGGGAATTGATCAGCGAATTGATAAAGTTAGCATTCTTGAAGATACCCGGCTGGCCTTCCATTACCGTTGCGATCGGATCGCCGATCCAGTAGTGCAGCGTCAGGTTGGACAGCGAGTAGTCGCCCTGCCGGAGCATAAAGGACTCGAGGATCAGCAGTGCGATCGGCATAATGATGCCGAAAACAAAGAACAGGAACAGCACGGCCGTGATCAGCAGCTTATGCTTGCCCAGACGGATCGGGGTGGAACGGCCGCCCTTGCCGCCGATGGTGGCGTAGGACTTGCGCGAGCCGATCAGCTTCTGGTTGACGACTACCGAGATCGAAGCGATGCAGATCATGATGAGTGCCATGGCAAACGCGGTCTGGGTATTCTGGGACTTGCTGTTCATGTACAGCTGGCTGGACAGGGTCACGAAATTGACCTTAGAGCCCAAGTAGTTGATAACGCCGAAGGTGCCGATCGCCTTGGAGAAGGTCAGGATAACGGCGGAAAGCATAGCCGGCAGTACCAGCGGGAAGGTGATCTTGCGGAGAATGGTCGCCTTGCCGGCACCCTGGATCTCGCCCATCTCCTCCAGCTCGGAGTTGATGGAGTTCAGTGCTGCGGAAACCAGCAGATACGCATATGCGTAATAATGAAGCGAAAGCACGGTGATGATCGCGACCGGGCCGTATGCCAGCCAGTCGGGAACATTGATGCCGAGACTCATCAGGAAGCCTGGCGAACCGCCGATGCGTTCGGTCTTGAACATGGTCAGCCATGCCTGCGATTTACACCAGCTCGGGATCATATAAGGAATGATAACCGCCAGCGAGAAGAACGGCTTGAAGGGAAGATCCGTGCGGACCATCAGCCATGCAAGAACCGATCCGATCAGGATGGCGAAGAACGATACGCAGACACCGATCAGCAGAGAATTGAACAGCGGCTGGAGCAGCATCTGCTTGGTCAGTGCGCTGCCGAGCAGGCGCTGCCAGTAATACAATGTGAACGATCCCGCTGTGCCGCCCGCCAGTCGTGCATCCTTCTGTGCCAGCGTAAACGAGGTCGAAATCATATCCAGCAGAGGAAGAACGATCAAGTAGGTCAGCAGCACGATCGCGATCAGCACGATCAGGTTATATGGGTTGGTGACAACCGCCTTGATCTGGTTCTTTAATCTTCTGGATTTGGAGTAGTTCTGATCTTTTGGTTTCATTTCAGTTTTGCCCCTCCTTCAAATTCCGATTGTATTGTTCCACCGCGGTCACCACTTCGGGCAGCGAGCCGATCTTGACATCCGGCTCATACCCCATGCCGCGGTACTTTTCGTCCTTGTGATAAATGCGAGGGTTATCGATCTGAATCATCAGCGGCCATCCGGCGTTCCGCACGCCGCGCACATCGCGGGAGATGGTATCTCCGACGTAGGCCGCCTGTTCTTTCCCGATTCTCATTTCGTTCAGCGCGATCTCGAAAATCTCCGGCCGCGGCTTGCGGATACCGCAGACACTGCTCATCGTAATCGTTTCAAAATACTGCGCTATGCCGTGTTCCTCCAGAATGCGCGGTACGAAGGTCGTGCTCATAATGTTGGAGATTACACCCAGCCGATACCCGCGCTGCCTGAGAGCCTCCAGCGTTTCCTTCAGCCCCTCGCGTTTGACGATGTGCTTGCGGTATCGGTCGAACATGTAGCAGAGCTCCTCGCCCAGTCCCGCAAGCTTTTCTGCCGGAATGTCAAAGTCCTTCAGGAAGAACTTCTGCCAGATCACATCCGGCGGCAGCTCGATCAGTTCCTGTTCGGTATAGGACTTGTATGCTTTGGCGCCTGCATTGATGTGCTCCAGAAGCTGCTCCGGCGTTTCTGCTGTGTAAATATGATTCATATGAAGGAAGCACCACAGTCGGCGGATATAATCGCGGTCACTCTCCGGGGTAGCGTCCTGTGTATGTACGGTTCCTCCAATATCGAAGAAAACAGCTTGTATCATAACAACTCCTCTCTCTTCCCTTTTTTCTTTACTCCTGCATTTTCATTTGCATCGCGTTTTACGCAAACGTTTTCATTTCCTGATTCAACCGTACCACTATCTCCCGGCTATGTCAATAAAAAATCACATTCTCCTATCAAAGTTTTATGATATTCACAATTTACATCCAGGTGTTTTCGTTAATTATGCACAGTTGCTTTTCTCTCCATATTCCCGTATACTGTAATCAACGCAAACGTTTCCGTAGAAATGAGAAAGAAGGATTCGTATGAAATATGATCTTATGCTGATCGGACCCGCCACGCGGGACATCAATATCGACTATACCGGTCAGGAAGTCCGCGAAATCGGCGGCGCTGTATTCTTCTGTGCATACGCTGCCGCAGCCGCTTCCGCAAACCTTTTCGCTTCAGTCAAGATCCATCCGGACGATACCGATGTACTGGATGCATTTCATCTGGACGGCGACCATATCGCCGTGCTGCCCGCCCAATGCACCACCCTGATGCAAAACACCTACTTCACCGCCGACCGTGAACGCCGCAAGGCCGAATGCCTGGCACAGTCGGATGCCATCACTCCCGATCAGATCCCCGATGTGGACTGCGGCCTGTATCATCTGGCCGGTCTGCTGTACGGCGATTTCCCCAACGAGCTGATCCCCGCGCTTTCCAAAAAAGGCAAGGTATCCGCAGATATTCAGGGATTTCTCCGACACAACGAAAACGGCCTGATGAACTTCCACGACTGGAAAGACAAGCTGACCTATCTCCCCTATTTTGATTTTCTCAAAACCGATGCGGCAGAAGCCGAGATCCTCACCGGTCTGACCGACCGCCGCGCTGCTGCCAAGCAGCTTTATGAATGGGGCGCAAAGGAGATCCTGATCTCGCACAACAGCGAAATGCTGGTCTATGACGGCAAGGACTATTATACCTGCCCGGTCAAGGCACGCAATCTGTCCGGCCGTACCGGACGCGGTGATACCACCTTCGGTGCTTATCTTGCCAAGCGCATGATGGGCGTTTCCATCCCGGACGCGCTGCTGTTCGCTACCGCAGCCGTTTCGCTCAAAATGGAAACCCCCGGTCCGCTGCAGGGTCCCGAACAGGCTGTCCTCGACTATATCAAGGAATTTTACGCCTGAGTCCATCCGGAACCGCTTCGGCACCCGGAACATATCTGATATTTTTCCCGCCTTCTGCCGTTATCCTTGTCTTTCCCCGGCAAATACGGTATTATATTCTTATTAAAACTACTATGGGAAGGAAGCGGCATCTATGCGACAGCACATTACCATCAAAGATATCGCCCGCATTGCCGGTGTTTCGACTTCTACCGTCTCCCGCGCACTCAGCAATTCGCCTGAACTGAGCGAGCAAACCCGCCAGCGGATCCTGGAAATCTGCCGACGGGAGGGCTACCGTGTCAATGCACTCGCACGCAGTCTGATCTGCAATAAAACCAACGTCATCGGCCTGATCGTTCCCGAGGTGACCAATCCGTTCTATGCCGAACTCTCTCTCGGCATCGAAACGCACGCACGCAGCCTCGGCTACAACGTGATCCTGTGCAATGGGCAGAATGACACCAAAGTGACCGAAGATCTGTTCGGTTTCCTGATCAGTCATCAGGTTGACGGCATCATCCTTGCCAGCTCACAGCAGGATGCAGGAACCATGATCCAGAATTTCGCTCCCCGACTGCCTGCCGTTCTGCTCGGAACGCCGGCACTCGTCAGCGGCGATGAGGTCAACTCGGTCTGCATTGATAATCTGGCAGGCGGCCGTCTGGCAGCAGAGCATCTGCTGGAGCTTGGCCACCGTGACATTGTCTATCTGGGCAACCGCCCCAACAGCCTGACGCACCAGCTTCGTCTGCGCGGCTTTACCGAAACACTGGAAAAAGCAGGTATCACCCCGCAGGTCATCGACAATCCGCATGGTTGCTCCTCGATCGACATCGGCTGTGCACTCAGCCGGGAGCTGTTCGCAAACGGCTGTTCCGCCACTGCGATCTTCGCCTCGACCGATTCCATGGCGCTCGGCGTATTGCAGGCAGCAGACGAATACGGCATCTCTGTCCCCGATGATATTTCCCTGCTCGGCTTTGACAACATCATTTATTCCGCACTGCCAAAGATCGAGCTTTCCACCGTCGATCAGCGCAAGCAGCTTCTTGCAGAAGCCACCGTTGATCTGCTCACGCGCATCATTGATTCGGATGAGCAGGACGAGTTCACGCACCGCATGATCCGTCCGACACTGGTTTCGCGCAGCTCATGCCGCGCATCAAAAAAATAAATCCACAGCACTGCGCACCGACCGCCTTTCTCTCTTAACCCTTTTATCACACACAATACACCAACAGGTCAACCGCAGCGCTGCTGATTGAGAATGCCGCAGGATTCTGCGGCATTCTCATACACCAAAAGGAGGATCTTATGTACCGCATTGAAACCCATCTGCATACCACCTACATCTCCCGCTGCGGCTGGCTTGGCGCAGAGGCCATTATGAAGTATTATACCGCGTGCGGCTATGACGCGATCTGCGTCACCGACCACTACAACCGCGAATGCTTCGACTATGCCGAAATTGATCTGACCACCCCCGGCAGTAAAACGCAGGCCTTCCTGCAGGGCTATCACCGGCTGAAAAAAGTGTCCGAAAAATACAATATCCGCGTGTATGCGGGTGCTGAACTGCGTTTTGACGAATCGGACAACGATTACCTGCTGTACGGCTTTCACGATGCCCTGCTGGCCGATCCGGATCGCGTCATGCGCGAGGGTCTGGCGGCCTTTGCCCCGCAATACCGCGCAGACGGCGCACTGCTCGTGCAGGCACACCCGTTCCGCCAAAAATGCACCCCCGCTCCGGCGGAATATCTGGACGGCGTCGAGGTGCTCAACCTCAACCCCCGCCATGACAGCCATAACGATCTTGCGCTGGCCTATGCCAAGGAGCATCATCTCATCATGACGGCCGGCTCGGACTGCCACCGTCCCGGCGATCAGGGTACGACCGGTATTCTGTCCGACACCCTCCCCGAAGACAGCTTCGGTCTTGCAGATCTGCTGCGTTCGGGCAACTATACCATCATCCGTCCCGAATGCACCGAGGATTGAGACAAAACGATACCATGTAAAAGCTGCTGTTGCCCCAACGCAACAGCAGCTTTTTTGTCGTACATCACGCTTTATCCCCGGTGCACCGCAAACGTTTTCCGTTTGTATTTCACCTTTTATTCTTCTTGTTTCATGCAGTTTGCCTTTTCTATTGTTCATTCTGCATAAAAGTATTTTTATTTCATTGTATATTCCGTATACGTTTGCGCTTGTTTTGCACAAAGTAATCTGGTAGAATATCATCAGTAAAAAAAACAAGACTGAATTGAGGTAATTGTAATGCGTAAGAATTTTTCCAAGTTTCTGATGAACACCGCTATGTTTGAGTTGTCCTGCGATCCCGGCACCACTAAGCTGTTCACTGCACACCGCACCAGCCGCAAGTAAGCTGCTCCTCAGAAAACACAAACTCCGCAAGCGAAAACGCTTGCGGAGTTTTTTCTGTTCCGGGCAGCGACAGCCGCCGGCTGCGCCCCCGTTTATGGTTTATCTTTCAAAGGATCATGCTGCAATGCGCTGCATGATGGTCGCCATCTCCGCACGGGTGATGGTAGACTTCGGCGCAAATACCTTGCCCGGCTTGCCCTGCACCAGACCGGTCTTTGCACAGTAGGCTACGCCTGCTGCTGCCCAGTCGGCAATCGTGCTGCCGTCGGTAAACTGCTTGACGATGCTGCTGTCTGCCGCGGTATCCTCACCGCTCAGCTTGCGCTGACGGGTCAGAAGCGTTGCCGCCTCCTGACGGGTCACACTGCGGTCGGGCGAGAATTTGCCGCCGCCGACACCCTGCATGATACCGGTCTTTTCTGCCCATGCAATCGCGGTGCGAGCCTGATGCGTTACCGGAACATCGCTGAAGCTGTCAGTCAGCTTGGTCTTGGGCTGGCCTGCCAGATTGTACAGTGCCTGTGCGACCTGTGCGCGGGTCAGTGCCTTGCTCGCGCCGAACGTATACGCCTTATCGCCGGAGAGCAGACCGTTCTTGGTGACGTAATCCGCCGCCTTGTAGTACCATGCGTTCGCCGGAACGTCGGTATAATCGGTAACGGATTTGCCTTCGCGCAGGGTGTTGCGGATCTCGTAGCTGTCCACTGCCTTGAAGCTGTTCCAGTTGTCCGCATCCTGCTTCTGGTAAGCGGTGCCCTTGATGGAATCCTCGCTGAACTCGATGATAGAGAATACCTGCTTATCCTCTTCATCGACGTAGAAGTCGGTGGAGTAGTCCGAACGAGCCGGAATGTACTCGTAGAACTTGTTGCCGACCGTGCCGCCGGTCAGATAGGTCGTGCCGTCGCCGGTGTTGACTTTGATGTCGTTCTTCACGGTAGAACGGATATAGATATGGTCATGGCCGTTGAGGAACAGGTCAACGCCCATGGCGTCGAGCGAATACTCGCTGTCGTTGATGTAATAGTCGCGTACATCCAGCGGATCGTGGTTGGAGGTATACGGGCCTGCGTGCGTCATAACGATGCGCCATTTCTTGTCGGAAGCATCCAGCACGCTCTTGCACCACTGCAGCTCTTTCTTCATGATCTCTGCCTTCTGATCCGCCGGAGTGACTTCGCCGTTCAGGATAACGAAGATAGCATCGCCATATTCGAAGTAGCCCATCGTGCGGTCAAACTGCGGATAGCCGGTCTTTGCGCCCGACATATTGAAGCGCTGTGCGAACGATACGAAATTCCAGTCGCCCTTCATCTCGTGGTTGCCTGCAACGGTAACGGTCGGATACTTGGCATAGTAATCGCCCATAACTTCAAAGCATGCCTCCCATTCGGTGGACTTATAGCCGTTCTGGGTGGTGTCGCCTGCGGAGATCATCAGATCCGGTTTCGGACAGATCTTGAGTGCCTGGTCGATGGAGTCCTTGAAGCTCATGTAGTTTTCAACAGATTCCGACTGCGGGTCCGAGTAGAAAATCACCTTAAAGCTCTTATCCTCTGCGGACTTCGGTGCGGTGAACGACTTTTCCTCGCTCATGAAGCTGCCGCCGTCGCCTACGCGGTATACATACTCGGCAGACGGTTTCAGACCGGTGATTTCCACACGATGTGCGGCTTTTTCCTTATAGCCTGCGGTTACGGATTCTACATAAGAGGTGCCGGACTTGCTCTCCCACTTGGAAGTGCCCTTGACCTTGTACTGGATAACGGTCTTGGTGACAGCGGGGTCAGTCAGCCAGCTGAAGCGCAGGCCGCCCTGTTTGGTATCCGGTGTAATGGTGATCTGATCGGGTTCTCCCTTTACCTTGCCGTCATCAATATTCAGCACGATCGGCTCGGACTTGGTGTACGGCTTGGTTACGGTTTCCTTGTTGGTCTTAACCTCGATATAGTAGAACATATCGCCGGTCTTATCAGTCGGCAGAGAAGCGGTGTAGGTGCCATTCGATTCCTTCATGGCAACAGCGGTATCGACCTTGGAAGAATCATAGCCGTAGTACAGTGTCGCGCTCTGTACCTTGTCGCTGGTGACGATGCGGGCAGAGACCTCGGCCTTGCCTTTATGCGGTGCGGTGTTCAGCGCGCGGGAGATGATGCGCGTGCCGCTGACGGTGTAATCCACTGCCGGGAAGATAGAGGCATCATAGCCGCGCAGAACAGGCTGCTTGCCGGAGGCACTCCAGTCCCAAACCTTGCTCATATCCCAGCCGAGTGCTTCATAGGTGGACTTATCCTGCATTTTTGCGGCGGAAACATCCTCCCACTTAATCGGCTGCTCGGTCGGCTCGTTGCCGGACAGCAGCGTGCCCTCCCATGCAATATTGCCGGTGATGTTGGTAGCTGCCTCGTCGTCGAGCTGACCGACGATCTTATCCACGTCCGCAACGCCGTTGATAACGGTCTGTGCAGAAACGCTGTCCTTGAGCGTTTCACCGGCGTTGAACGAGCCTGCAATACCGCCCGCATGACCTACCGTGCCGCTCTTTGCGATGGTATCGACCGTACCAGCTGCAAAGCAGCGTGCCAGATAGCCGCCGCCGTCCTGAATGCCGGCAACGCCGCCCGCATCATACGGAGCGGAAACGTCTGCGTTGACGTAGCAGTCCTCAACATGACCGACGATCGGGCCTTCGCCCTCCTTCAGCTTGCCGCAGATACCGCCTGCGGTGTGCGAGTTGGACAGATCCAGGCACTTAACCTCACCGGTGACAACACAGCCGGTAATCGTACCGTAGTTGACGCCTGCCAGCGCGCCGACGTTCTGCTGACCGGTAACGTAGCAGTCGAGCAGCGCAACATCCTTGATATACGCCTGATCGTCCTGATTGCCGACATAGCCGAACAGACCGGCATATTTCTTTTCATATTCTACGCGCAGTCCCTTGATCGCATGGAACTGACCGTCAAATGTGCCGGTAAAGCCCTGATCCTTTTTGGAAGCAATCGGCTTAAATCCTTTGACGCCGGTCATATCAATATCGGCAGTCAAAACATAATGTCCATCGCGGGGAGCGCCGTCCCTCCAGCTGCCGGACAGATAGAGCAGCTGGTCCGGGGTAGAGATTTCATAGCAGCCTGTTGCCTTATTATATACCGGCGGCTTTCCCTTGTCGCTGGCAGCAAAGGCTCCCGTCGGGAGCATCGTCAAAGCCATTGCAGCAGACAGTGCCAAACTGAGTATGCGTTTTTTCATGTATCTCGGACCCTCTTTCTTAAAATTTTGTTTCTTTCTCGATTCTGCAGCGAAATCTCATTCCTCCTCCCCGTGCAACAGATTCGTGTGGTCATGCATTCCGTTTTCTTTCTCGCAAACGTTTGCGTAACTTGTACTTATAATTCTATCCCTGTTCCGTCAGAAAAGCAATCTCACTTCTCACCAATCTTTTCAAGCAAAAATTATGCATTTCTTCCTCAACGCGTGTCCGCTGCTTCGCGCAGAAAAGCTCCCGCCGGAACCGATCAACCGTTCCAACGGGAGCTTTTCTGTAATTATCCCTGCTTGCGGGCAATGGCACGCAGAGCTGCCGCCGCAATATCCTCTGCAGTGAGGTTATACTGCTGCATAAGGAAATCCTGCGGGCCTACCTGACCGAAGCGGTTCTGGATGCCGATGCGCTCCACCGGAACCGGATTCTTTGTGCTCGTCAGGTTGGTAATGGCAGAGCCGAGACCGGTGCCGACCTGATGGTTCTCCGCTGTGACGATGCAGCCGGTCTCTGCAGCCGCACGGAGCACCAGCTCCTCGTCAAGCGGCTTCCAGGTGTGCATGTCGATCACGCGAGCGGAAATACCCTTTGCTGCCAGCTGCTCCTCTGCCTTGAGTGCCTCGTCTACCAGAATGCCGGAGGCAATAATGGTTACGTCCTTGCCGTCGCGCAGCGTAACACCCTTGCCGATCTCAAAATCAGAGCCGTCCGCATACACGGTGGTGAAGCCCTTGCGGATCAGGCGCATGTAGGACGGACTGCCGCAGGCTGCCAGCTTCCTGGTCAGTGCCTTGGTCTGTGCAAAGTCGCACGAGTCGATAACGACCGCGTTCGGGATGTTCATGTACAGCGCACAGTCCTCAAACGGCATGTGGGTTGCGCCGTTGAACGCTGCGCAGACACCCGGGTCGGAACCGATCACATGCACCGGCAGTTCAGAGTAGCCTGCTGCCAGAAATGCCTGATCGAACATGCGGCGGGCAGCAAAGCAGCCGAACGAGTGCGCGAATACGGTCAGGCCGGTGGCGGCCATGCCGGAGGCAACGCCCATGGCGTTCTGCTCCGCGATGCCTGCGTTAAAGGTCTGGGCCGGGAACGCCTTCAGCAGCTTTCCGGTGTTGATGCAGCCCATCAGGTCGCAGTCAACGTGCATCAGCTTAGGGTTTTCCGCCATCATTTCGAGCATGGCTTCTACATAGCCGTCGCGGTTGGCGCGGCTGTCCTTTTCATGCTTGCCGATCAAAGTAAAACTCATTGTGTTCCCCTCCCTTACTTTTCGTTTTTCACTGCAGTCAGAGCGGCTTCGGATGCGGCGATCGCTTCATCCCACTGCTCCTTGGTCGGCTGAGAAGAATGTGCGCCGGACGGCTCGGCAAAGGTTGCGCCCTTGCCCTTTACGGTGTTCAAAATCAGGCAGGTCGGCTTGCCCTTGCACGCCTTCGCCTGCTCGAGCGCGTTATAGATCTGCTCAACATCGTTGCCGTCGGCTACGTCAATAACATTCCAGCCGAATGCGTCAAACTTGGCGCCGATACCCTTGCCGTGACTCATAACGTCGGCAACCGCGCCGTCCAGCTGGCGGCCGTTGTTGTCCACGAGACAAACGAGGTTATCCAGCTTGTAGTGCGCTGCAAACTGCGCGCCTTCCCAGATCTGGCCCTCGTCACACTCGCCGTCGCCTACGGCAACGTAAACACGGCTCGGACGATTCTGCGCACGATTGCCGAGCGCCGCGCCGATGGCTTCGCTCATGCCCTGACCGAGCGAACCGGTCGTCAGGTCAACGCCGATGGTCTTGCTGCGGTCGGTATGCGACGGGAAATTCGTGTTCGGCTGGTTGAGCGTGTACGCGCTCTCCATCGGGTAATATCCCTTGAGACCGAGCGTCGCATACATGACCGGGCCGCCGTGTCCCTTGGACAGAACGAACCAGTCGCGGTCCTCCCAGCGGGGATTCTTCGGGTCGATATGCATAACCTCGCCATACAGCACCGCCATAGCATCCGCCATCGACATCGAGCCGCCCACATGGCCGAAGCCGCGCGACGCGATCACCTTGAGCGTTTCCAGACGGATTTCCGCCGCAAACACACGCAGCTCGTGCAGTTTTTGCTTATCCATTGCTTTCCTCCTTGAAATTACGGTTTGCAGAACAAAACCCGCCCTTCCGCAATAAAAAGGACGGGTCTTGTTAGTTTTTATCGGTGATATTGCCGCTTTCGTATCGGTCTGCCGGTTAGACATACTCCATTTTGACATGGAACCGTCAGACCTTCCTTATGCAGCAGTTCTCACAGAATTTACTTTATGTTTTAGCCAATGCGCGCGATCTTCTTCGCCAGTTCCTTCTTCATTTCCATGTTGGACTGACGAGCGATCATAATGCGCTGTGCCTGCGGCGAGCCTGCGCCGTGCATGGACTCGGGCAGGTAGCCGACAGCAGCGGTGCCCATGGTCATGTTCTCGATCAGGCGCAGCAGACGCATACGGTCCTCGGTCGGGACAGAAGCCACACCCTTGAGGTACTTCTCGATGTAATCGTGGGTTGCCGGGTTGCGGTAATCTGCCTCGGACGGCTGAGTAACCATGATGCCGCCGGCCAGATCCTGTGCCAGACGAGCGATCTCATACGGGAAGCGGGTGACGTTCTGCTTGCAGACGTTCGCCAGAAGCAGATCAATGAGGTAGTTGCCGCTCTTGGTCTTGGTGCCCTGAGACGAGCACGCAATGCCGCAGCAGTACAGGGTTTCGTTCAGGTGGGTCATCTCGATCAGCTTATCCTTAACATGAGAAGCCTTTGCAGAGCCAGCCATCTCACCTGCCAGTGCGGTAGCGCCGATGAGCACATCGCCTACACCAACCTTGCAGCCGCCATAGGACTGACGGTGATAGCCTGCAAAGCGCTCTACCATCATGCCTGCAAACTGGGTCTCGCCGTTGAGGAAGATCATGTCGTTCGGAATGAACACGCGGTCGAAAATAACCAGAACCTCGTGACCGCCGTAAACCTTGTTGCCGACATCAATGTCGTTGTATTCCTCGGTCTTGCGCGTGTCGCAGGACTGGCGGCCCAGAATCAGGGTGATGCCTTCCGCATCGGTCGGACACGCGAAGGAAATCGCGTAGTCCTCGTCGCCTTCACGCATGGAAATGGTCGGCATGACGAGAACGTAGTGGCTGTTCAGATAGCCGGTTTGGTGCGCCTTCGCGCCGGTAACGTAAACACCGTCTGCCGTACGCTCTACAACGTGCAGGAACAGGTCGGGATCCGCCTGCTTGGACGGGGACAGTCCGCGGTCGCCCTTGACGTCGGTCATGGCGCCGTCAACACCCCAGTCGTTATTCTGTACATCGGTCCAGAACTTGACAAAATTCTCGTGGTACTTGGTGCCGCACGCTTCATCGGTCTCGAACGTAGTCGAATAAACCGCATTTGCTGCATCCATGCCGACACAGCGCTGGAAGCACGCTGCGGTCTTCTGACCGAGCAGACGCTGCATTTTTACCTTTTTAATGAGGTCGTCGGTGGACTGGTGCAGATGGGTAAAACGATTTACCTTTTTGCCGGTCAGATTGGACGTTGCCGTCATCAGATCTTCGTACTGCGGGTCCTCTGCCAGCTCGTACGTTGCCGCAAACGAGTTGAGCGACGGACGAACGATCGGGTTGTCCACTACGTTCTCGACCTTCTTGCCGAAGCTGTACAGATTGAGGTGCAGCTTTCGCAGGGATTCGATGTACTGGTCTTTTGTCATCATGATATCATCTTCCTTGTCCTTTTTCTTTTCAATAGGAAAAAGCGCCGATTCACCGATTTATATAACATATTTGAGGAGACATGAAGGGAATAGTCTTTGTAATGGAAAAGTTCGGTTTCTCGGCGCATATCCACAGAATTTATACGCCCATGAGCAGATGTGTGAGGTAAACACAGCAGCCGGAGAGCACGATCAGCAGCAGCAAAATCACATGAATATAGATGATTTGAAAACGCGAGAATGTCTTTTTCATCGTTATGACCTCCTGCTGTACGTTGAATTTTAATTGGTTACACCTTGAGTTTTTCACCGAAGCGCTTCTCGAATTCCTCGGCAAGTTCTTCTCGGAATTTCGGGTGTGCGATAGCAATCAGACGCTTTGCGCGCTCGCGGAGCGTTTGACCGCGAAGCTGCGCCACGCCGTACTCGGTGACAATGTAATTGACATCGCAGCGGCTGGTGGTAACCGGACCGCCGGTGGTGATGGTTGTAACAATCTTAGACGCAGACTCGTCCTTGGTGGTCGAGTGCAGCGCAATGATGGAGCGACCGCCCTTGGACAAGTTTGCGCCGCGCACAAAGTCCATCTGGCCGCCAATACCGGAAATCTGGCGCAGACCGATTGCCTCGGCGCAGACCTGACCCTGCAGATCCACCTCAACGCACGAGTTAATGGAAACCACGTTGTCGTTCTCCGCGATAACCGCCGGATTGTTGCAAACATCCACCGGAAGCATGTTGATAATTGGGTTGTTATCCACAAAATCATACAGCTTGCGCGTGCCCATCAGGAAGGTTACGCTCACCTTTCCGACGTCGCGCTGCTTGCGCTTACCGTTGATGTTTCCATTTTCAAGCAGCGGCAGCACGCCGTCCGAAATCATCTCGGTATGCAGACCAAGGTCGTGCTTGTCGCCGAGGAACGAGCAGACCGCATCCGGTACCGCACCGATGCCTAGCTGCAGGCAGTCACCATCACGCACGAGTTCAGCGATATATTTGCCGATTGCACGGTCTTCCTCACCGATTTTCGGCGGCGCGGACTCCGGCAGCGGCTCCCACGAGCACAGGAAGCCGTCAATCTCGGATACATGAACGAAGCTCTCGCCATAGGTGCGCGGCATGTTCGGGTTGACCTCGGCAATGACCGTTTTCGCGGATTTGACCGCCTGTGCGCCGTAGTCGCAGGACAGACCGAGCGATACATAGCCGCGCTCGTCCGGAGGCGAGCAGGTAAACGCAAAAACATCAACCGGCAGCGTGTTGTCGCGGAACATGCGCGGCACGTCCGAGAAAAACGCTGGGGTGTAGTCTGCACGGTTTTCCGCGATCGGCTTTCGGGCCGGACCGCCGACAAACAACGCGTTGTGGCGGAAATGACTTTCCATGCCCGGCTGCAGATACTCGCCCGAGCCAAGGTACACCATGTGTGCAACTTCCACGTTATGGAACTGCTCTGCCATTCGCGCCATTGTGCGCTGGAATACAATGGGTTCGCCAACTGCGTGACCGAACACAACGCGGTCGCCGTCATGGATCACACCAACCGCCTGCTCAGGCGTCATCGTGTGCTCTTTATAGTATGCTCTCCAATCCATTTCTCGTCCCTCCCGCGCTCAAAATGCCTTGCGGTAGATGTCGAGCAGGTCGTCCTCGGTCAGCTCCACATAGTTGTTGCCGAGCAGGCGCTGCTGGGTTTCGATGACATTCTTTGCAAAGACCGGCAGCTCATCAGCGGTTACCCCGTGTTCGTGCAGGGGATCCTTTTTCAGTACCTCGTCCATCAATTCGTACAGATTTTCGAGTGCAAATACCGGTTCAACATCCAGTTCTGCGCTCAGAAGTTCTTCCAGCTGATTCAACTTGCCGATGGGCTTCTTTTCCTGATACTTGCGCATTACGTCCGCGAACATCAGCTGATTTGCCTGACCGTGCGGAATGTGGTGTACGCCGCCGAGCGGATATGCCATCGCGTGAACAGCCGCACAGCCCGCGTGACCAAACGCGATGCCTGCATAGTTGGAGGCGCGCAGGAACTCAAGTGCATGCTTCTTCCACGCATCCTTGCCGCCGCTTGCTACCGCGTCCTTCCAGCAGGACAGGATCAGGTGCAGCGCCTTTTCGGAGAACAGCTCGCTCAGTGCGCAGGCGTTCGGAGAAAGGTAGCTTTCGACCGCGTGGACCATGGCGTCAATGGAAGAAGTTGCAAAAACCGGATACGGCAGGCTGAGCAGCATGCCCGGCACGAGCGCCGCTTCGTCCGCAAACATCGCCGGAGACACCAGACCAACCTTGACGCCCTTAGTTGTACGGTTGATGATGGAAATGTTGGTAACCTCAGAGCCGGTGCCACAGGTAGTCGGCACGATGATCAGCTCATGCTCCTTCTCGAGGTTTGCCATGCGGTCGTACAGATCATCCACACGGTCGGTGGACTTGGCAACGGTCAGCACCTTTGCGATGTCGATTACTGTGCCACCGCCGACCGCGATAATGCGGTCAAACTCCTTGCCGCGCAGGTCGTCGAGGATGGCGTCAACCATGACGTCGGTCGGCTCACCGCCGCCGAACTTTTCCTGAAAACAGGTGTGGCAGCCGAGATTCAGCGCCGCGATTGTCGGATTGTAAATATATTCATTTGTCAGAATCAGGTCTTTCGCGCCGAGGCTTAATTCCTTCGCCAGCGTGCGAAAATCGACGTATTCCGCAATAGAAGGTACGATTTTGAAGGCTTTCATGTTATTTCACCGCCTTAAATATCCGGAAAATACTTCGCGTCGGTCTTAGTTACCCACTCATACTCGGGCACAACGGTCGTCACGATGTTCTTGTCGTCCTGCAGGCGGATGCACCACAGGTAATACTCCGCGTAGCCGGGAGCCGCAGCCTGAGAATGGGTCACGTTTTCCGGCATGCCGGTCAGGTCGTTGTTCTTTACCTTAAAGGCATCGTCGCCATATTCTGCCAGACCATAGCCGTTTTCCGGCAGGAACTTGTAGTAGTACAGCTCCGGTTCAACGTGCTGATGCGGGGGATAAGAGGACCACTTTCCGGGGAAATGTACCACTTCACCGATAAAGAAGTTGGTTTCCGGGCAGTTGGAGCGGTCAAAGAAGGTGCGTACCAGACGGGTCGAGCACTCGTTCATCTGACCGGCGCCGCGCTCCTCATTCGCGCACAGGCAGTCCTCCGGACGCAGCAGACGAGCTGCGAAATCACGCTTGTTTTCCGTGCGGGAAACGGCGATTTCCACGTCGTTTTCGGCAGAAATTGTCACTTTGGTGTTCTGCGGAACGTGCAGCAGGATTGCACCCTCGTGGAACACGTCACGGCGGGTAACGGTCTCGGACTTGCCGTTCCACTCGAAGGTCACGCTGCCGCTCATCAGGTCGTAAACGACCTCCTGCGCGTAGTCGAAGTGCATCACGTCGCCCGCTGCCATCTTGACAACACCGAACTCCATGCCCATCATTTCCGGGTTCTCGACTGCGGAGACCATGCCGTTGTAGCCCTTATCGAAGGGGGCTTTGTGCGTATATTTCATAATTCTTGCTCCTCTTTTCTTTGCTCGATACCTTATTATATAAGATTATATAAGCGAAGCCGCCCGTCCGAAAACGGGCGGCTCATATTGAATCTGCGTTTAATTAGTACATGCGTGCTTCTGCCAGATGATCGTCGATGCGCTTGCGTGCAGCCTTTACCTCGTCAGACTTGGAGGTAGATGCCACACCGATGTGCCACCAGGACTCGTAGCCCTCAGCCATGGTCTTGGGCAGAACCTTTGCGTCGATGATGCAGGAAACACTTTCCTTCTTGGCGTCCTGAACGGCCTTGCGGAATTCGTCCGGGGTCTTGGCGTAGAACGCCTTCATGCCGAAGCCTTCACCGCTCTTGCCGAAGTCGGTGTAGCAGTAATCGCCGTCCAGTTTGCCGGTGGTCTCGTTGCGGTGACGCATTTCGGTCGCCAGAGAGCCAACGCCGTTGCCCATCTGCAGATTGTTGATGCAGCCGAACGCGCAGTTGTCGAATACAACAACGGTGATCTTTGCGTTCTCCTGCATTGCGGTCGGGATCTCGGAGTTGAGCATCATGAACGAGCCGTCACCGACCAGTGCATAAACTTCCTTATCCGGCTCAGCCAGCTTGGCGCCGAATGCACCTGCGATCTCATAGCCCATGCAGGATGCGCCGTATTCCATGTTGTAGGAGTTCGGTGCGTCGGTGACCCACAGACGCTCGAGGTCTGCCGGCAGCGAGCCTGCTGCTGCAACCACGATTGCGTCGTCGTCTGCCTCCTCGCGGAGAATGCCGACCGCGTTGGACTCAGTGATGGTGCCACCGATCTGGTCAACAAAATCGTTCATGATCTTTTCGGTCCAGCTGGGAACGCACGGCACGAACTTGCCTTCACCAAAGCCTTCGCCCTTGTACTGAACGCCCAGAACACGCAGACGCTCCTCTTCCCAAACCTTGCGGATATCCTGAATTTCGGTGGTGTAGCCGGACTTGTATCCATCTGCCTTGAGCTTTTCCATGATAGCCTCGAGCGTTACCTTTGCGTCACCGATGCAGCGGGTTGCATCCAGCTTTTCCGCGTGGAACTCGGAGGTGTTGATTGCCAGAACCTTAATATCCGGGTTGCGGAACAGCACCCACTTAGAGCCGGTTACGAAGTCATTGAAACGAGTGCCGACACCGATAACGAGGTCGCAGTCCTTGCACAGTGCGTTCGCCGCCAGACCGCCGGTTACGCCGATGCCGCCGACCGCCAGCTCGAAGGAATCCGGCAGGCAGGAGTGGCCGGCCTGTGTCTGAGAAACCGGAATGTTGAACGCCTTGCAGAAGTCCATTGCGGTCTGACCGGCCTCGGAGTAACGAACGCCGCCGCCTGCAATGAACATCGGCTTCTTGGAAGCCTTGATCATCTCAACTGCCTTCTCGATATCGTAGTCATCCGCTACGCGGCGTGCAACGTGATGTACGCGCTTCTGGAAGAAGTAATCCGGGAAGTCGAAGCTCTCACCCTGTACATCCTGCGGAAGCGAGATAACAGCGGTGCCGCAGTTTGCGGTGTCGGTCAGGACGCGCATTGCGTTGACCATCGCGCTCATCAGCTGCTCCGGACGAGAAATGCGGTCCCAGTACTTGGCAACCGGCTTGAAGCAGTCCGAAGCGGACATGGACAGGTCGTTCGGAACCTCGAGCTGCTGGAGAACCGGATCCGGCTGACGGGTTGCGAAGTAATCGGACGGGAACAGCAGCAGCGGGATGTTATTGATGGTAGCGGTCAGTGCTGCAGTTACCATGTTTGCTGCGCCGACGCCGATGGACGAGGTGCACGCGATGATCTTGCGGCGGTTGTGCTGCTTTGCGTAGCTGATGGCGGCGTGTGCCATGCCCTGCTCGTTGCGGCCCTGGTAAACTCTCAGGTGGCCCGGATCCTCCTCCAGTGCCTGACCGAGACCGACTACCATACCGTGACCGAAGATCGTGAACATGCCATCTACGAAGGGTTCCTCTTTGCCGTCCATCTCAATGTACTGCTGATTCAGGAACTTTACGATTGCCTGACCGACTGTCATTCTGGTTTTGCTCATTGTGTTTTCCTCCTCAAATGCTTTACTCTTTTTCCCTGCCGAGGCTCTTTCTTTTCGCTCCCGGCGGTGTTCTCTTTTGATGATTTAAGTTTAGCATTTGAGCGTTTGCTTTTCTTCTAACATCTTGAGAAATCGCCTTTTTTCTTATATTTTTACGTTACATACGAACATTTTCACATTTTATTATAGAATCCAGAACTTTTCTCTCCCCTACCGCATTGTTTTCCGTGTCTGCCGCTCCCGCCTGCGGCCTGCGTTTTGCACCTGTTTTTTTAATATCTCGCTATCGTGCGGAAAACGCGGCATACTGTCATTACAGAATTTCGCATTTTCCGTCCTAAACAACAAGCAAAAAAGCATATATCTCAATATTTTATAAAAATACGCAATCTTTCTCCCGCCTTTATTTTTCACTCACAGGCTGCATTTTCACCACTTTTTATAGGTTGTTGCTGCCGTTTTCCGCGTATGCTGACCGTCTGTGCCGGTCAAATTATAGATTCTTGCTCAACTCTATGAAATACAAGAAGTTAGAAGAAAAACCGCGTCCAAGGGACTACAATAGAATCATCAAAGGAAAGCCGAACGCAAACGGCGAAAGAACGGATAACGGAGGAATAAATATGTTATTCACCATTTTTCTGTAGTAGTTATCCTTGCAAACATGGTCATTACGCAGACCGCGCTGTATAAATAAGATAATTATGCTCCGGCAAACGATCATCACACACACTCTCTAATTTCACACACATCCCCATTTCACCGGCGCAGCCGCTCTCTCTCGGCTGCGCCATTCTTCTATTTGTAAGTAGATAGAAAAACACCGTGCCAAGCGTTACTGCTCTGCACGGTGTTTTCCGTTTTACGATTCCTCTTCTTCACTTTTTACTTTTTCGCTGTGCGTGATGCTCTGCTTGAACGACTGCCGGAACTTACCGGGCGGCGTGCCGGTGTACTTCTTAAACATGGTGTTGAAGTGACAGATACTGCTGAAGCCGAGTGTGTCCGCAATCTCGGCGATCGGGATGCCGGTATTCATCAGAAAACCCTGCGCCTCACCAATCCGGCGCTTCATCACATACTGCATAGGCGGCACGCCGAACTCCTGCTTAAACACATGCGCCAGATAATACTCGCTCACGCGCAGTCGCTCCGCCACCATACGCAGCGTGATCGGCTCACAGTGGTGTGCATCCAGATAGCGCCGCACGCGGTGCGCCAGCACAGACGGCATTTCACGCTGCTGCTCCTGCTGGTGGATACGACTGCGGAGCAGGGAATCGGTCAGATTCAGCATTGCCTCTGCCAGACTGCAGCACACGGCATGCAGGTTTCCCGCATCGGCGCTGAGCAGATACAGCAGGTGCATGGTCTCGCCTACCTGCCTGGCAAGCTGTCCGCACGATACGACCGGACACTCCCCTTCTGCGATCAGACAGTTGGGCGGCAGACCTTCTACATTGACATCGGTAATTGCGACGCTGTACGACCGGATCTGCCGCACCTGATCGGGTTCCTCGCCGTGCAGCACACCCTGATTACAGATAACAATGTCGCCCTCTCCAATCGGATAATACCGGTTATCCACCATGTACTGTCCTTGTCCGCTGCACACATAGAACAGCTCCAGACGGTTGTCGTGCATATGCGGAAGTATAGACTGCTGGTTGTTGTAATTGCGATCGATCGAAATGCAGTTGAAGAATGTTCCGCTCAGTTTACAAGGCTTGTTTCCCATGTATGCTCCCTCCCAAGAATCGCAAGATTACGAAAGCCTTCCCTCGATTTTCTTTCTTCCCCTCGGAAAATCCTGCTGTTTTTTCCACAAGAACACGATAACGCTCTCACGGACTTTGTTTGTATAATAATCACAAGAAAAGCGCAAATGATTCAAAAACAGCAGTTTATATCGTTGTTATATTCGATATTTTAACATTGTTTTTCTCTGTGCGCAATTATTATATCATAGAAGCACAGAAAAAAACTTCTAACATACTGCTTTTTGAGCAAACGCGTCAATTCAGGTTTCAGAGTAAAAAAGGAGTGCAAGAAAAAATGGCAAACAAGGTAAGAATCGGTCTGCTGGGTGCAGGCAGAATCGGCAAGCTGCACGGCGAAAATCTGGCACATGCAGTGCCGAACGCAGACCTCTACGCAGTGGCTGATCCGTTCATGAACGATGCGACCCGCGCATGGGCAGCGGACATGGGTATCGAGAAGTGCTACGATGATCCCGAGATGATCTTTGGCGATCCGACCATCGAGGCCGTGTTCATCTGCTCCTCCACCGCAACGCATGCAGACTTCATCATGCGCGCTGCGCAGACCGGCAAGCACATCTTCTGCGAGAAGCCGATCGACACCAAGCTGGCAAAGATCGAGGAAGCACTCGCTGCGGTGAAGAAGGCAGGCGTTAAGCTGCAGGTCGGCTTCGTGCGCCGCTTTGACCACAACCACAAGGCCGTCCGCGATACGGTCGCTTCCGGCAAGCTGGGCAAGCCCAATCTCATCAAGGTCACCTCCCGTGATCCCGATCACCAGCCGATGAGCTATATCAAGGTTTCCGGCGGTATCTTCATGGACATGACCATTCACGATTTCGACATGGTCCGCTATCTGGCAGGCAGCGAGGTTACCGAGGTTACCGCTTACGGTGCAGCGCTCTCCGGCGCCGGCTACGAGGAGTACGGCGACGTGGATACCGCAATCGTCATGCTGAAGTTTGAGAACGGCGCACTCGGCGTGATCGACAACTCCCGTGCCGCACACTACGGCTACGACCAGCGCACCGAGGTGCACTGCGACCAGGGCTGCGTGCAGGTTGCAAACGATCTGAACAACACCGCCATGATCTCCTCCGCCGCAGGCGTCGAGGTTGCAAAGCCGACCTGGTTCTTCCTCGAGCGCTACAACAACGCATTCATCGCAGAGGCAAAGGCGTTCACCGATGCCGTTCTGAACGACACCGACACGCTGGTTACCGGCTTTGACGGTCTGCAGCCGGTCAAGATCGCAATGGCAGCAAACCTGTCCATGAAGGAAGGCCGTCCGGTCAAGCTGAGCGAAATCGAGTAATTTATCCCCGCATATCACACGAAAAGAGAAGAAAAAGAGTTATTCGGCAAGCCGCCGCACTCGGCGGCGGCTTCCGTTTTTTGAGAAAAGAAAGAGGGGTTGCTCCTTATGAGTGAAAAGAACAACACTGCCTCCCTTGGCTGGGGAACCCGTATCTCCTATGGTTTAGGCGATACCGCCTGCAACATTGTGTTCGGTATGATCACCGCGCTGCTCACCCTGTTCTATACGGATTACTGCGGTATTCCGGTCGTTACCGTCGGTCTGGTCATGCTGATCTCGCGTATTTTTGATGGCTCGTCCGACGTTATCATGGGCATCATCGTAAGCAAGACCAAATCCAAATGGGGCAAGGCCCGTCCGTGGATCTTGTGGATGAGCGTACCGTATGTTCTGTGCGCGGTTGCGATGTTCTGTGTGCCGTACAGCAGCAGCACGACCGTTCAATTCTGGTACATTTTTGTTACTTATAACCTGTGCACCACCGTATGCTACACCGCAATCAACGTGCCCTACGGCACCCTGTCCACCATGATGACCCGCTCCTCGCACGAGCGCGACCTGCTGTCCGTTGTGCGTATGGCACTGTCTCCGATTGGCAAGATCATTGCCGTAACCTTCACCATGCCGGTCGTCAAGCTGTTCGGCAACGATCAGGCCGCCTGGATCAAGACCATGAGCATCTGGTGCGCCATCGCACTTGTTCTGCTTGTCATCTGCTTTGTCCGCTGCAAGGAAACCGTCAATTTCGAGGCCGCGCAGCAGGAGCAGCCCAAGGTTCCCGCTTCCCGTGCGCTGAAAGCCCTGCTGGGCAACCCGTATTTCTGGGCAACGCTCGTTCTGTGGACCGTCACCTGCGTACATACCACCATCATCGGCACCGATCTGCCGTATTACTGCAAATATGTTCTCGGCAACGATGAATGGTATTACAGCGTCATTTACACCTCCGAGATCGTCGCACTGATCGTTGGCGCGCTGCTGTGTCCAATACTGCTGCAGAAATTCAACAAGCGCAACCTGTCGCTCGCCGGCTGTATCGTAGTTGTTATCGCCCATGCACTCATTATGGTAAACCCGATGAGCTTCCGGTGGATTCTGGTAATGACCATCATCCGCTCGCTCGGTCAGGCTCCGCTGACCTCTCTGGTATTCGGCATGATGGGCGACGTTGTAGAGTACGGTCAGTGGAAGAGCCATCTGCGTCAGGAAAGCCTGATCTTCGGCGGCGGCTCGCTCGGCTTTAAGATCGGTACCGGCATCACCAGTGCGGTTATGACTGCCATGCTTGAAGGCGCAGGCTTCCTCAGCTCGGTTACCGGCGGTGCTATGCAGCCGACTTCCGCCCAGCAAATGATTTCCTCTATCTTTAAGTTCGGTCCGATTCTGGTCTGGATCGTTGCCATCATCGTCCTGCTGTTCTACAAGCTGGATAAGATTTACCCCACTATTATGAAGGAACTCACCGAGCGTGAAGCACGCGGTGAAATGTAAAGGAGACTGTCTTATGCTGAAACTCGGATATAACGAAGCAACCTGCAAGGAAAATTCCACGGTTGAAAACGACCTGCTGCTGTGTGAAAAGTACGGCTATGACTATATCGAGCTGCGTCTCGATATGCTGCAGGAGTATCTCAAGACCCACACCACAGACGATCTCAAGGCGTTTTTTGCAAAGAGCCATATCAAGCCGTTTGCATTCAACTCCATTGAAAACATCAACTTCTGCACGCCGGAGGAGTGGGAAAAGCTTGTAGAGCTGTTCACCTTCGGCTGCAAGGTGGCTCAGCAGATCGGCAATCCGTACATTATTGTTGTGCCGACTGTTACCAACGAGATCTGCACCAAGAACGAGAAGGAGATCTTCGACGACTCGGTGAAGGTGCTGAACGAACTCGCTGACATTGCTGAACCGTACGGCGTCAAGCTGTCCTTCGAGCCGATCGGTGACAAGAAATGGTGCGTCAACAGCGTTCGTCAGGCGCTTGAGATCGTAAACGCCGTCAACCGCGACAGTGTTGGTCTGACCGTGGACTGCATCAATGTTTACCTGCACGACAAGTGCGCGGATGTTGATTTCATCCGCAAAATTCCCAAGGAGAAGCTGTTCGTGTTCCACATCAACGACTGCGAGGACCTGCCGCTCGGCATCCTCGACCACTGCCACCGTCTGATGCCCGGTCTGGGTGCCATTCCGGTGCAGGAGGTTGCTGATGCGGTACAGGCAGTCGGCTACGACGGCCCTGCGTGCCTTGAGCTGTTCCGTCCGGAATACTGGAGAATGCCTGCTGAGGATGTGATCCGCATGGGCGCGGAAACCACCCGTCCGTTCCTCGGCTAATTTTCCCGAATCGCAGATCAAATTCCACATTCAATTTATTCTCTCTTATTTATATTCAAGTCTCCAAACAGAATACAAATATAATTTTCTCCACAAAAGGACGGAAGGTACTTGGACCCTTCCGTCCTTTTGCTTTCCATCACATCAGACAATCCTGCAAAACCCCAAAGGGCGCTCCTTTGAGCGCCCTTTGGGGTTTTGGAAAGACCTGACTTTCGCCAGACCGATCGCACTTGTCTTTACCGCAGCGTGAGCACCACCAGCACAACTGCCGACACGCTCAGCACAAGGCCGATAATGCGCGTCAGCCGCGTTACGCCGCGGATGCTCATCGCGTGAAAGCTCTCAAACGAGGTGACCGGATACGGAAACGCGATAAACGCCAGTCCCGCAACAAGCTGACCGGCATACGCACCGATCATGCGCAGCGGACTGTCACCGCCGAAAAATGCACTGATAACAAATCCGATGCCGCCCAGAAAGACCAGAAGATACAGCGCGGTCTTGAATCGCTTATCCAGCTTGATATACTGTTCGGTCTTTGCCGCACAATCCGCGCAGCACACCTCAAACGAGCGCGTGCGCACCTTTACCTTAGTCGGCTTTTCCGGCAGATCACCGCCGCAGTATACGCATTTTTCCTCCATAATGGTCCCCTCCTGCAAAATTTATTTCTGTCGGTAGGTCTGGAATGCCTCCAGCACCGAGCTGATCTGCTCGTCATTCAACAGCTTCGGCTCCTGACCGGCTGCCTTACAATTATAATAGAGCTGTGCGCAGAATTCGATCTGCTCGGACACATCCAGCGTGTAGCTGATATTGCCGCCGACGCACAGCAGACCGTGATTTCCGAGAATGCAGGCGTAATTATCGCCCATGCCGTCCAGCGCCGCCTGTGCCAGTTCATAAGTGCCGAACGGCACATACGGAATGCACGGCACCTCTCTGCCCGAATACGCCACCAGATAGTGCAGCGGCGGAATGCTCCAGCCGAGACACGCCAGTGTAGTAGCGTAGCGCGGATGCGTGTGCACGACCGACTTGATGCCCGGGCGCTTCTGGTAGAAAATACGGTGCATGTCCACCTCGGAAGATGGCTTGCGGTCGCCGTCCGCCTTTTCGCCGTCGAGCGTCATAACGACCACATCGCTTGCGTCGGTCTTAAAATAGTCCATGCCGCTCGGACTGATGGCAAACAGGTTCTCCTTTTCGTTGTAAATGCTCAGGTTGCCGAAGGTGCCTGCGGTCAGACCGCGCTTGAGCATTTCCTGTCCGTATACAACGATTTTCTCTCTTTCTTCCTGCAAAAGCATTGCGTTTCCTCCTTACTCCAGTGTGATGGACACATGATTTACCACTCGATCGGTCACTCCGTCAGCCAGGAACCGATCGACCTCACGCATAAGCAAAAACGGCGCCCGTGGGATCGCGTCTACCGTGGTGCCCGCAATGTGCGGTGTGAGCAGCACGTTGTCCATCTGCAGCAACGGATCGTCCACGGCGAGCGGCTCGCTGTCGTACACATCCAGCGCCGCGCCTGCCATGCAGCCCTGCTGCAGCGCCTCGACCAGTGCCGGCTGATCGACCAGACCGCCGCGCGCGGTGTTGATAAAGTACGCCGTTTTTTTCATGCGGGAAAAATACTGCATGCCGATCATATGCTCGGTATCCGGTGTCAGCCGCAGGTGCAGCGATACAATATCGCCCTGTTCAAACAGGGTTTCAAGTGAATCGACTAGCTTGATTGCACCGAGACCGGCCTTTTCCAGCTTTTCCGGACTGGTGTATGCGTCATACGCGATCACCGGCACGCCGAGTGCCAGCAGACGGCGCGCCAGCGCGCTGCCGACGTTGCCGATACCGGCCAGCGCCACTGTATGGCTGGAAAGCGTCATCAAATGGTCCGAGTTGTAAAAGCTCTTCATCCATACACCTTCGCGCATTTTGCGGTGCGATAGCGCGATATCGCGCGTCAGATCGAGCATCATGCCGAGGGCAAAGTCCGCGACCGGCTCTGCATTGCGGATAACGTTGAGCACCGGAATATTGCGCTCACTTGCAGCTGCAAGGTCAATGTGCTCCATGCCGCCGCGGCAGGTCAGGATGACCTTGAGGTTAGGCGCTTTCTCAATCAGCGCACGCGGCACCGGATTGAAATGCACGAGCAGAACCTCTGCCTCGCCGATCACCTCGTCCAGACCGTCCGCATACGGTACGGCTTCCGGACCGTTCCGCTCGAGTTTGAGCTGCCGCGAGGTGAATTCCTGCTTGTCGGAGCCGCCCCACATCAGCTTGGTGATCCTGCCGCAGCAGAGTGCGCTTTGCTGCACCGCCTGCTCCATCGTGTCCGGCGAAACAAAAGCATCACCGACCAGTACGATATTCTGCGGCTTTTGTATCAGTTCCTTCATCTTTTCCTCCTCTTCGGAATAAAACACCAGCCGGCTGCGCTGCATTTGTTTGCAGCAGCAGCCAGCTGTTTTCAGTTTAGAAGCAATCGCTTAGTATGCCGAGTAAGCAGCAGCAGCGTTCTCCAGATAGCCAACGAAACGCTCCTTGTTCTTCTTGAACAGGAAGTACAGCACGAAGTATGCAATGACAACCGCACCGATGATGATCGGATTCTGAGACCAGAATGCGTAGAACAGACCGGCGATCAGCGGATGGCACATAATACCGAAGCTGATGATGAATACGCCTTCCTGTGCCAGCTGGAAGCCTGCGTCAACAGCGACCTGCGTAAAGGTCGGCGCGAGAGCGGACGCAACAACCAGACCCAGAGAGAACCAGATCGCACCGGAAACAACGCTCTTTGCGATATTGCCGTTGGATACGCAAACAAATACCTCAACCATGTACGGCAGAGCGCACAGGTCAGCCATCTGCAGGATGGTGTTGCCCGGAAGAACAAATGCTACAACCAGCATGATCGGGATCAGCAGGATGCCGGTAACCAGTGTATTCGGCTCGCCGTAACCGCATGCATCGTTAACAGAAAGATACCACTCACGGCCTTCGCCGGACTTGGCAGCCTTGGACTTGTACGCATCAGTCAGAGTGGTAAATGCGCTTGCGAAGATACCGGCTACCTTCGGGAATACTGCCATGATCGCTGCGGTGGAAACGGCTGCAGAGGATACCGTACCCCAGGCCGTCAGCGCACCCTCGCCAACCAGAGCGTTGAAGTTGCCGATGATGCCGATCAGAGCGCCGACAACCAGACCGATGAACATAGGCTCGCCGAGGATGCCGAGCTTCTTCTGCAGGGTCTGTGCATTCAGCTTGATCTTGTCAAAGCCGATCTTGCCGAGGAACCAGTTCATGAATACCGCAAACGGCAGGCTCTCCAGATGATGAGGAGCGGTCATGCAGCAGTTATCGTAATCATAATAGGTAGACCAGCGCTTTGCGCAAGCCTCAGAGAACAGCAGGATGTAAAGCAGCTGAACGACCATCAGAGCCATGGAGAGCATCATGTTGTCGGTCAGAGCATACAGCATGGAACCCCAAACCATGAAGGAGTAGTTGTTCCACAGATCGGATGCCATAAATACGTTCGTCCACTTGGTGAAGAACAGCACAAGCTGCAGAATGATTGCAACGCCGATGAAGATCAGGCCGACCTTGGTCGAATATGCGATAACCGACGTGGACTGCCAGCCGGTATCGAGCGTCGGCAGATTTACGCCTGCGTTCGTAACCATCTGGTTAACAACCGGTGCGATAATCGCGGAATAGCTGTTGATAACGAGGTTGAAGCCCGTCAAGCCGACTGCACACAGCAGTGCCGTGTTAAATGCCTTCTTGCCGGTAACACCCATGCACTTTGCGATGATAAACAGAATAACCGGTACGAATACTGCAGCACCGAATGCACTGAACACATCACTTAATGTTTGAAAGAAACTTGCCATGCTTGGAACCACCTTTCTTTTTTACCCTTTTGCCTTTACTCTTTGCTATGGATGACTATGAGAAAATGCGCCTTACCCTTTACGCATTTGCCTCCAGGATCTTCAGGCAGTCATCGACTACCTTGTCCTCGGACAGACCGGTCAGCATGCCGACTGCCTTTACCTTCGGGATGCCGAAGTCCTCGTAAACCGGGCTTACACATGCAATCAGATCAAACTTCTTGCCGGTGATCTCGGTCGAAATGCTGTTCGGACTTGCTTCCACCATGGCAGCGTCCCAACCCTTTTCCTTCAGGCGCTCTTTGAGCTTGCCTGCTACCATTGCGGAACTTACGGTACCCGAACCGCATACACACAGAATGTTACAAGTTTTCATCATTTGACCCTCCAATAAATTAGATTTAACCGTGTTTTGAACAGAACCGCAGTCCTGTAATCAACCAATGTACTTCTGAGCCGCCTCGAACAGCTCGTCTTCATTTTTTGCTGCGCGGAATGCAGCAACGACCTCCGGCTGCTGGAATACGCCGAGCACCTTCTGCAGCAGCTCGACCTGCTCATCCGGATTCTTGATGGCCATCATGAACAGCATTTCCGCCTGCACCTTGGTATCCGGATCGCCCATATGTTCAAACTCGACCGGGTGCTTAAGCTGTGCGATGCACACGCCCGGGCGGTTAACATGCTGCGGATCGGTGTGCGGCATAGCTACCGCGATATCCGCCAGCTGCAGACCGGTCGCGTAATTCTTCTCACGCGCAACAACTGCATCAATATAGGTGTCCTTTACGAAGCCTTCATCGTAAAAACGCTGACCGACCTTGCGGATTGCCTCCTCGGCGTTTGCCGCTTCCACATCCCGCAGGATCAGATTGCGAAAGGTTGCCTGTTCCATCTTTGCTCTCCTTTTCTCTTAGCTGCTGTTCTTAGTCGGTCAAGCCTTCCAGAAACTCCATAATCTTTGCACCGGATTCCTGCTCGCTGGCACCTTCTACCTCGATCTTGATCGCTGAACCTTTTTTCAGACCTGCGGTCAAAATTCCAATTACATTTTTGGGGTTAATCGTGCCTTTTTCGCAGATCAGACGAATATCATCCGGAATATCCTTGCACAGCTTGGCCAGCTGGCTGGCCGGACGTGCGTGCAGACCGGTTGGATTTTTTACAACAAATTCACTGGTGAACATGGATGTTCCTCCTATTCCTACTATTCCTATGGAATATTATCGCAATTCCTATGGGCAATATCATATTGGATTTTTCGCTTTTTGTCAATACGTTTATTGACATTCTATACGAAAAACGCTATACTTTGTGTTGTGAACAAATGTTCATCTAACTTTTCAAATTTTTAAGGAGGCCTATTATGAGCAGCCGTACCGATTTGCTCGTACGAATCTCCGAGCTTTATTATCAGCAGAATCTCAGCCAGCAGGATATCAGCAAAATCACCGGCATTTCCCGTCCCACCATCTCCCGCCTTCTCGATGAAGCGAAGGAGACCGGTGTGGTTGAAATCATCGTTCATAGTCCGATCAACAAAAATCCGCAGCTTTCGCACCTTGTTCGTACGACCTTCGGTTTACGCGATGCGGTCATCGTTGCCGGAGATTATGAATTCGACCAGTCCCTGACACGCTGTGCACACTGTGCAGTAGATTTTCTTTCGACCGTACTGGAAAACAACATGTCTATCGGCATTTCGTGGGGACGTGCACTGGAAGCACTGTGCGATGTCCTCGAACCGACCGATTATTCCGACTACTATAATGTAACTGTTGTGCAGATGGTCGGCTGCCTCGGCACCGGCAATCCGCGTGTGGATGGCCTCGAGCTTGCGCTCCGGCTTTCCAAAAAGGTGCACGGCACCTATTCCAACATCTATGCACCGGTCTATGTGGACAGCGAGTTGGTTTACTCCTATCTCACCGCCGAGCCGCAGATTGAAGCAACACTCAAGAAGGCAGGTTCGGTAGATATCATCCTCACCGGCATCGGTTCGCTGAATGACGCCAACGGCTCACTTTATAAATCCGGCTGCTACAACGCTGAGGAACGCAAGGAGCTGATGCGCCGCGGTGCGGTTTCCAGTCTGCTCGGCCGCATGTTTGACATCAACGGCAACGAGGTTCAGCTGGACAGCCGCTACGTCATCTCCGCTCCGTTGGAGGCAATGCGCACTCCGGCGTGGTCGATCGGCATCAACGCCAGCGCCGAAAAGGCAGAGTGCACGCTTGCCGCCGTGCGCGGAAAGTACATCAACGTACTGGTCGCGGACGAGGCACTCGCCCGCCGCATGCTGGAAATGGAAGGCGTTGCCGTTCCCGAATAAGCACCCCTTTTTAGAATCAACCAATACCGCAACAGCGGTATTGGTTTTTTCTTTTCTCTCATTTCTTTATCATAATCAGTTCATTCTTTATCCGTCGTGGGATTGCTTATTGCAGACTGTCATCCAGCACGATAACACCCTTGGCGCCTTCGCCGCGAATCATCTTGTCAAAGCCGTCGCGCCATTTCTCCAGCGGATCGATCGAGGTGACGATCTTTTCCGGTACGACTGTGCCTGCCGCCAAAAGCTCCAGAGCCTTGACCCATGAGGACGGCTTCTGGCTGCGGGAGCCAACATAGTTGATCTCGTGATGCAGGATCAGGTCGGTCCAGATACTCTCATGCGATTGCGGGAACACGCCCATCTGTACAACTGTGCCCTTGCGGCGTACCAGCTCAAGCGCCTTGTTGGCTGCCGGAACCGCCCCCGAGCACTCAAAGCACTTGTCCGCGCCGACACCGTTCGTCATCTCCATCACGATATCCTTGATGTTCTCGGTCTGCTGATCAACACAGCGGTCCGCGCCTGCACTCTTTGCAATCTCAAAGCGTTCCGCATCGTGGCTCAGTCCGGCAACGATAACGGTCGCGCCCTGACTCTTTGCCACCTGCATAACCATCTGGCCGATTGCGCCAACACCGAATACCACGCAGATATCGCCAGGCTGTACATTGCCCTTCTCGATAGCAGCATGTACGCCGCACGCAAGCGGTTCAGTGAGCGCGGCACTCAGCAGCGATACGTTATCCGGCAGGACGTGAACGCTTTCCTCTCTGCTGACCAGATACTCAGCCATCGAGCCGTTAATCTGGGTGCCAATGCCCTGCCGGTTGCCGCACAGATTGTAATCCTTGGATTTGCACATCGGGCATACGCCGCAGGTCTTGAAGGTGGTCTCGCTGGTAACGCGATCTCCCACCTTAACATTCTTTACGTCCGGACCGATCTCGGTGACTACACCGGAGAACTCATGGCCGAGTACAACCGGCGGCTTAGTGCTCGCGTAGGTGCCCTTGAACGCATGAAGATCAGTGCCGCAGATACCGGAGTACGCGATCTTGATCTTTACCAGATCTCCGGTCGCTTGGGGTTCCGGAATATCTGTATACTGCATATGATCAAAACCGGTCTCCGTTTTCACAACAGCTTTCATAATTCATCTTCCTTTCATGGAACTCGCGGGAATGTTTGAAATTTTGTTCATTGTTGTGAACCGTTTTCTAAATTCCTTTTATCTCATTATAGGCAACATAAACAGTCTCGTCAAGCCATTTCCGCGCTTTAATCGTCATTTCTCACTATTTAACCAATTTCATCAACTCGTTTTTGGCACAAATGACAAGTTTTCTATCGTTGACATTTGTGCTTGTATATGAAATAATGTTTTTAAGAGATCGACACCACAACCCACAGCACCGACTGTTCGTATAGGTATTGGATTCAGAAAGGAGTCATGCTCTTATGAGTGAAAAAAATTATTCCACCGCCGATATTCAGGCGGTCGCTAACGGAATCCGCAAGCAGATTCTCGGCGTTGCACTGAAAACCGGCGGCTGCTATCTGGCACAGGCGTGCTCGTCGGCAGAAATCATTGCCTCCCTGTACACCCGTGTGATGAACCTCGGTCCGTCCGTCGGCAGCTGGGAGCCGATTCCGTTCCCCGGCGTTCCGGGGCCGGATAATATGGATTATCAGCGAGGCTCCTCTTACAACGGCGCTCCCGCACCGGATAAGGACCGTTTCTTCGTATCCTGCTGCCACTATGCTTCGGTTATCTACGCCGCACTGGCAGAGACCGGCCGCATCAGCCCGGACTGCATGGACAAATTCAATGTAGACGGCTGGAACATGGAAATGATCGGTGCGGAGCACTCTCCCGGATTTGAGAATACCGCAGGCTCGCTCGGCCAGACCATCTCGATCGCAGGCGGCACGGCTCATGCCCGCAAGCGCCGCGGCGACACCGGCAAGTGCTATGTTCTGCTCGGTGACGGTGAGCTGCAGGAAGGTCAGACCTGGGAGTGCATTCAGGCAGCCGGTTACTACAAGCTGGATAATTTCATCGTTGTAATCGATGCAAACGACCAGCAGGTTGAGGGCAAGATTGAGGATCAGATGACCGAGGAGCCGCTGATCGACCGCTTCACCTCGTTCGGCGCGGTCTGCGTTGAGGCAAACGGCCATGACATTGAGGACTTCTGCAAAGCATGTGAGACCCCGCATGAGGGCAAGCCGCTCGTTGTTATCGCACGCACGCACGGCTGGACCGGCGTTAAGCCGCTCGAAAAGCCGCGTTCGATGCATTTTATCCGCATCGGCGCTGACGAGCGTGATGAATTCCAGAAGATCTATGACGAGATGTGAGAAGGAAGGAGTTCAAAATGAAGATCGAAGTTAATACACATGAAAAAAATATGATTCGCTTCGCAGCCGAGCATCCGGAGGTTCTGGTTATGTCGGCCGACCTCGGCTCCTCCTGCGAAGTAAAAAAGTTCCGCCAGACCTACCCGGACCGCTATCTGACCATGGGTATCGCTGAGCAGAACATGTGCTCCTGGGCAGCCGGCATGTGCCGTGAAGGCTACCGTCCATTCCTGCACACCTTTGCGGTATTCCTGTATCGCCGCATCCTCGATCAGCTGGAAATGAGTGTTGCTTATCCGAATCTGCCGGTTGTATTCGTCGGCTTTGTGCCGGGCATTACCACGCCGGGCGGTGTTACCCACCAGTCCATCAACGACATCGGCGTACTGCGCACGGTGCCGAACATGGCCATCTTCGACATCGGTGATGCAACCGAAATCGAAGGCGTGCTCGATCTGGCATACAACTACAACGGTCCGGTTTACATCCGCATGCTTCGCAAGGAAGTTCCGCGCCTGTTCCCGGCAAACGAGCCGATGCAGTTCAACCGTGCCCGCGTGCTGAGTGAAGGCGATGACATCGTTCTGCTGTCCTCCTCCATCTGCACTGAGGAAGCAATGCGCGCTACCGCAGTTCTGAAGGAAAAGGGCGTTTCCGTACAGCATATGCACGTTTCCACCCTCAAGCCGTTCACCGACCCGACCATCGTTGAGGCCATCAATAAGAGCAAATACGGCGTTGTTACCATCGAAAACCATCTGGATATCGGCGGTCTCGGCTCCGCTGTTGCCGATGTTATCGCAGAGAACGGACTGGGCAAGCGTCTGGTCAAGATCGGTCTGCCGGGCTATCCGCACGGTGCGTCCAAGATGTATCTGATGAAGAAGTACGGCATTGATGCCATGCACCTCGTATCCGCTGTCGAGGACCTGACCGGCAAGAAGCTCGGCGTTGCAGAGTCCGATCTGGAAGCCGTTCGCTTTGTAGACTTCCTGGAGGTATAAATGGGCTTTCGCGCCTGCGTCTGGGATTTGGACGGCACGCTGCTCTATACCCTGCCGACAATTCACCATTACTGTAACCAGTCCCTTCGTCATTTCGGCTTTCACGGCATTACACTCGACGAGTGCCGTGACCTGTGCCGCCTTTCTATCGCGGAGTTTTACCATAAGCTGCTGAAGCTCGGCGGCTGCCCGCCTGATCGGGTTGCCGCACTTCAGCCCGCGATACGCGATTACGACTGCGCCGCATACCTCAGCGATTTCACCTATCTCACCCAGCCGTATGCAGGGGTGTGTGAAACGCTTGCAGAGCTGAACCGCCGCGGCATCAAGAACGCCGTTCTGACGAATAAACCCAACGCCGTTGCCTGTGCGCTCATCGACCGATTTTTCGGAGATGCGATGGAGCTGTGCGTCGGACAGACGCCGGAGACCATCTCTAAACCCGATCCGCACTCGATGGACCCTGTGCTCGAGCAGCTGGGCATACCGCGTGAGCAGATACTCTACATCGGTGACACCGATGTGGACATGCAGACCGCACGCAACACGCAAACGGCAGCCGCTGCTGCCGCATGGGGCTATCAGCCGCTCGAAATGCTGCTGCCCTACCATCCAGAATTCATCGTCCGCAGACCGGAACAGCTGCTCACGATTTTTTTAGGAGGAATTCACCATGTTTTCGGAAATGAAAAAAGAAATCATCGAAGCCGGTATCCTGCTCGACCGTTATGAGCTGGTATCGCTGACCTGCGGCAACCTGAGCGTGCGCATGCCGACCGGCGAGATTCTCGTTACGCCGTCCGGCATGATGTATGAGAAGATGGTCGAGGATGATATGATCGTCATGGATATCGACGGCAATGTCATCGAAGGCACCCGCAAGCCTTCGTCCGACACACCGGCTATCCTGCATATCTTCCGCGAGCGTCCGGACATCAACGCCGTTATCCACACCCACCAGCCGTACGCAACTGCGGTTTCGCTCATTCCGGGTCTGACCGAGTTCCGCGTATGCATTACCGCGCTGGCCAATGCCGCCGGCGGCAATGTGCCGATCACACCCTATTCGGCTGCCGGCTCGATTGATATGGGCATTGATACGGTTAAGTACGTCGGCAACGGTCATGCCGTTATCCTGTCTCAGCACGGCGTTATGACGGTCGGCAAGGATCTCAATCAGGCGCTTTACGCTGCGGTCTACCTCGAAGAAGCCGCAAAATGCTATCTGGCTGCCCGCGCGGCCTGCGTCAACGGCGAGATCAAGCAAATGAGTGACGCGCAGATTCAGCAGATGGTTGACGTATTCCAGTATTACGGTCAGGGCACTGCCAAGATTCCGGAGGATCTGGTAAAGCGCATCGACTGACCAATCTCACACAAACTACCAATTCACTTAGTTAAAAAATTTCCAAACCAAACCATATCACCAACACCCCTCTAATAAAATCAGGACAGAAGGTCTCTCGAGCCTTCCGTCCTGATTTTTTGATTTATTCTGTTAATTAATCGATCGGCGTAAATTCGCCTAACTGCTCGGTGCCGGTCACGATTGCCTTTCCGTTTTCGACCGTCACCACATAATTTTCCTCATAACTGTTATCCGAGTCGTCTATCTTCATCACATTGACATAATATCCGCCCGCCGGACGGCTTTCCACAAAATTGACGCGGCTGTTTGTCCAGCCGGTTGTCTGGCAGTAATTCAGCGCGGCCTGCGATGCCATATCCTCCGGCCGGATCTTCTCCTGCTGTCCGCCTGCACTCTTTTCGTAATTCAGAATGGTATCCACATTCGCTTTTTCCGTGGCATTCAGCATATTGTTGGAGTACGCACTGTCCGCATGATACCACTCCGCCGAGGCAAAGAAAATTTTCCATTCATCCGTGGTAAAAGTATAGCCGTGCCGCGCATAAATCTCGTTGCGCACAGCCGCAACCTCATTTTGCGTCAGCTTGGACAGATCATCCGTGGTAATGGTTTTCGTGTCCGTCGGCCACAGTTTATTGCTGCCAATTACGGTATCGGTCAGCGAAAGGTCGATAGACTTGGTCGCTGTGCCCTCGTACAGCATGTAGGTCGGCGCCGCCTGTTCCGCCGCTAGCTCCTGCTGAGTCTGCGCTGCCGCGTCACCGAACGTACAATGGAACGTAAACGGCGCAATGCTTTCGTCCCAATCATCCGACGAGCCAGTCAGCGTGATGTCAAAATCCGCCTTTTCCAGTGCCGGGAAGGTGATGATGCCGGTCGTGCTCGCGCCGACCATCAAATCCGACTGCAGCTCCGGATAATCAGCATAGGAGTTATACTCCCGCTCGAACTGCTTGCCGTTCTGCACGATTTTTGCGCTGGAATCGTAGATACTGAACGCCGCTGCACCGTTGTTCGTCACCGTAACCGCAACGCGTGTTTCCTTTTCCGCCAGCTCCACCGAGTCGACCGAAACCGTGTAGCCGCACTGTGTCTGCGCCGCTGTCTGCACCGTCGCGGTGTACAGCGTCGGCGCACAGGCCTCCTGATAAGTTACCACCTCTACCGAATCCGCAACGATCGCAGGCGCGGTGATTTTGCTGCCCAGTGCGTTTTCGCCCTCGTGTTTACCGGAAACACTGCCTAAAATATGCACATAATCATCATCCTGCAGCTTGAGCGAGGTGTCCTTGCAGGCTACGATCGTGTTGCGCTCTCCGTTCTCCGGGTCTCCCCACATCTGGAAATACACGCCGTCGTCATCGTACTCTGGCTCGTTGAACACACGGCCGTACAGCTCGAGCGTGCGGCCCTTGAACGAATCCGGATCGCTGTACATCTGCGTGATCTCGTCCTCGCTCATCGGCGAGGTGTCGGCCGGTGTGCTTGAGCCGCAGCCGGATAACAGCAGCAGCATGGCAAGCAAACCGCAAATTTTTTGTTTCATGATTCTCCCTGCTTTCTTTTACTTGTTTAATAATTCCTGCATGTGCTGGCTTGCCTCTGTGATCGACATGCCGGCCACCGAATACGTTTCGTAATCCCGTAGAATTTCATCCCGCACAGCACTGTCCATCACTCGGTAGCACTCGACCTCTTTCTCAAATCCGTCCGAAGTCGTCAGCGTGCGCGTTCCGCTCGGATACGCATACACCGTTGTTGCACCTGACTGGGAAAATGGTTTGGTGGTGATCAGAACATACTGTTCATCGCCCGGATAGGTGTTCATATCAATGTAGCCCTGTATCAACGATGAAATAAAGTCGTTCGTCACATTATTCGCCAGATACTCATATGTGCCCGTCATAGACTCCTGCGCCGCATCGATTGCCTCTCCCACAGCACTGATTACGCTATTTTTGCTGTTTGCGGCAGAACTTTTCAACTTGTACTGCAGATAAAACGCATGCTCTTCGGTTTTATCTGCGGCGCTCTTTGCACCGGACATACCGCCCGAATAGTCCGAACGGTATTTCTTGTCCAGTTCGTCCATCTTCTTCTGGTCGTCACAGATCTGATCCCACGCCGTGAGCACGTCCTTCATCTGCTCTGTCTCCGGAAACGTCTGCCTGTAGATTGTGAGATAACGGTCGAGCTGTGTGCGATCGTCCTGTTCGATCAAATCCGGTAGCATCTGCTGATAATAGGCGTACACCCAGTTCTCCTTCACGTGGGAGAGTTTTTTCGCTGCCTTCTCGATGTTATCCTTGCCCAGCGCTTTCTCTATTTTTTTGTTGGCGCGTTTCTGTTGGCGCGCCAGCTTCTTAGCAGCTTTCTCCTCCTGCCTTTGCTGCTTTTCTGCCTCCTTCTGCTGTTTCTCTGTCTCAGCCTTCGCCGCCTGAACTGCCTCTTCCTGCTTTTTCTGTTCGGAGGCCGCCTGCTGTTCCGCCTGAGAAGTTGTTTCTTGCTCTACGGTTTTGTTTTCTGTCGCTTCAGATGTTGTTTCGGTGGCCTGCGATTCACCCTGTTCTGTTGGTACTGCCTCTGCTGATGTGGTCGTGCTGCTCTCGGGCGCTGTGACAACAGCCCATATTACGAACGCAATGCAGAGTGCCGAAATAATAAGTTTTGTCCACAGCTTCAGCTTATATTTCGGATATTTGTGGTTAAAAATCAGCCGTGCAACTGCTAATCCAATGCCCACAGCCGTGCCGAATGGAGGCATGACGAACAAAAGTATGATACTGATTGGCCAGCGCAGAATCAGCGGCAGTTTTCGCTCAGCAGACGATTCTGCTGACACTACCGCTGGTTCTGCCGATTGTTCCTGTTTTTTCTTAAAAAACATACGGTTTCACCTGCTTTATATTCATTCTGCACTGGATACCGTTCCTCCGGACGAATCCGTCTCTCCGTAAACCGCAGAGAACAGACCTGCCGAAATCAGCGCCGGTGCCTCCTTGCCGTTGATCTGCACCGAATCTACCTGGAACGTATCCCCGTAGATGCCAAACACAATGCGAACCTGTACCTGCTCGCCGGAATACGTGCAGTTTCCCTGAAAATCGACTCGCTCCTGCGTACCTTCCTCGTACGCCTTCCATTTGGGCGAGCCAAAGAAATTATCGAACGCATCGCCTACCGTAACCGTTGTGCTATACTGCGACAGGTACGCATTACGCACCTTTGCCGTATCGTCCAGCGCCGGAGACAGCGCGGACAGCGTGCAGGCTGCCGCTGCAATGATCAGCACAGCGCTGATGATCAAGCCGTTGCGCCGTGCATGCCGCATGCGCTTGTACAGCTGATACGGATTGACCGGTGCCGCAGGCTCGAAAATCTTACGGACATACGCTGTCAGACACATCGCTTCCTCGGTCTGCCGCATGTTTCTGTTCAGTTTGCCGTTCGTTTCTGCCTGCACGGTCAGCAGTGTGTCCTCCATGTGAATAGTGTACGTGCCGTACCGACCCGCAATGGCAGGCTGTCCGTATTCGTCATAAAACAGATTGCGGTTATCCGGATACTGCAGTCCTTCCCGCAGTTTCTGGTAAATCGTTTCATAATCCATGAATTCCGGCAATATAAACTGACTTCCGCCTTTTCGATACTGTCCAATCACATGGAAAGCACGTCCCCAGAACATCCATACCAGATACACTACGACCGCAAGCACCATAATTGTTCCTATCATACTAATTTCCTCCGTCTCTTTTATTGTGCGCCTGTGAGTTACTTCCATTATACCCTATAAGTTTATATATTTCTACCCTAAAAGTTTATTCTTCATTGCAACTGTACGGGGTACACTAAATACAGAAACGAAACGGAGGGACAGCATGGACTGGGTAGCCATCGGCGGACGCATCCGCAAGCAACGCGAATATTTGGGACTGACACGCGAGCAGTTTGCCGAAAAACTGGATATTACGCCCAAGTTTTGTTCGGATATTGAGCTGGGGCTCAAGGGCATGTCCGTGCCGACGCTGTGCCGTATCGCGACCACGCTCAGCCTATCCACTGACTACATTCTGTTCGGAAAACAAGAAAAAAAGGATAAATCCTGGGTATTCAAGGCGCTTTCTCCGATGGTGGAGAGCGTAACGCCCAGTCAGCTCCCCTATCTGGAATCCGTGATGCAAACTGTCATCCGCGCGATGAATCATAAAGAAGAAAAATAGTTTTCACCCTCGTACTATGGACAAAAAAGAATTTCCCGTTTCAGCTGATTCAAATTCCGTAAAATTTCAAATCAGCCGAAACGAGAGCATTCTCAGCAGTTCCGTCCGTTTTACTCGGGCAGAACTGTTCATTTTCGCTACTTTCAGTATTCGTCACGCTCGATGAATTCGAGCATTGCCTTACGCTGAATACGCCAGCGATTCCCGACGCGGAACGCCGGGATTTCGTTTTCATGCAGAAGCCGCAGCATGGTGCCGCGGCTGACCTGCAAAATCTGCTGACACTCATACAGTGTCAAAACATCGGGATATTGGTCCAGATTCATGCTTATCAGCCTTTCTATGCAGTTTATTGTACTGTTTTGCACAGAAAAGGCTGATTTGTTATTTGGACACATCCTTGTCACGCAGCACATGGATTGCTGCCGCCACCGCCGCGACAATCTTAATGCCGAACAGCAATGTGTTTTTGATTACCTTCATTGGGTCACCACCTTTCTTAATATGCGTAAAGCAGCTCACCGGTCATTTCGTGGAGCAGGGTCGGATCGTAGAGCATTTCCTCAATCTCCTCCTCCGAGCAGCCGTAGTCGAGTAAAGCCTGTATCTCATCAGCCGAAACGCCAAATGCCTTGGCAACGCTGAACAGGTCATCGTAGTTTGCGGGCGTATCCTCGTAGTAGCTGCGATAGTACGGATACTTACGCCACCAACGCTCGAAAGTCGTGTGCGGTGTGAAACTTCCGGTCGTGAGTTGTCCCGCTCGGTCGATTTTCAAAATCTCGCCCTCCTTCGGTTCGAGAATATCGGTGGGCGCTTTTAATTTCAGCTTTTTGATTGCCTTGCACAGGATTTCCTGCGCGGAGGCATAGATAAGATAGCCATCGTAGAACATCACGCATAGCGGGTTATCACCGACAACAAACCAGATAGAGTTATCTTTGTCCAGAACGGTAAAGACGAAAGAACCCTCGACTTTTTCAGCCATATGCTGCAGGCAGTCAAAGTCGAGGGCCTTGTTTTTCTCTAAAAGCTGCACCGCAACGTAGCTGTCCGTTTCAACGCTCGTCAGCGGCAGGTTTTCCGCTATACGAAGTTCTTTGTCGTTCCAGAGTACACCGTTATGTGCAAGAGCAAATGAATTGCCGTCAACTTTACCGAGAAACGGATGATTGTTCTGGTTAAACTGCGCGTTGCCCTGTGTCGTCATACGGGTATGTCCCATCACGACATTTACACCGTGCGGAATATGAATCTTCATCTTCCGAGCGGGAATCGGACGCTTGTAAATCCGCAGACGGTCGTTGAAATTGTAGGCGATGCCCGTCGCGTCCGTGCCGCGCACTTGACACTCTCTGGCGAGCGTGTTCAAGATTTTGTTCTTCGTGTGGGTGCTCAGGCACTCCTTAAAGTCGATTAAACCGAATAAACTGCACATATTATTCCTCCTCTGCGCCAGCAGTAACGGGTTCATTGACATATAAACGGCGTTCCTTGAGATACTGGATAAGTTCCGGCTCGGTGATTTCGTCAAGAAAGTCAAACCAACTCATGTCCTGAACCTGACAGTCGGACATAGAAACAGCCACCTCGACGAGATGATTGACCATCTGCAGGGTGGATTTGAGAGTGTTCAGCTTGAGCGTACCGCGGAACATGCGAATTTCCACAGTATCCGAGTTGGTAAGGTTGACCGCTGTGTAACGTCCGGCACACGAATTCTTTGCGTGGCTCATTTGCTCGGATGGCGTAAGACGGATTCCATACCGTGCCGCCCAGCGATTCATCTGGGACTGGGTGCGGCGGCTGAAGCGAAGCAGTTCTGCCCAGAACTTTTCGACGAAGTAAAGCAGGCGTGCAATCGCAGCCTCTTGCTGTTCATAGGTGCAGCCGAACGCCAGACGGGAGATATGAACATGCAGGCCGCAGGTGCCGGCGGCATGGCTCAAATAGCCCATGCTCTGCGCTTGGCGAAGCACCTCTTCCCAAGGCATTTCGCTCAAATGGTATTCCAGCGTCATAGGGTGTGTGACAAGTTCCATACCATCATCAAGACTGCCGTCAGTCTTGATGTACAGGTTTTCGGCGCTAGCGTTAGCGATGTCGAGCAACTTTTGAGCGTTATTGTTTACCGTACCGCCGTTATCAATCTCCAGCTCAACGCCGAAGTGTCGCAGGCTCTTGCCGTGAAACACGAGATCGGGGGTGTAGTTGTATTCATGGATAATGTCGTTATGATCGTCCCAGCAGGAGGAGCAGTAGACGTTGTCATCGTTATCCCAATAGGCACGGTCGCGGTGAATAATGCGGTTGCAGTCTTCACAGCGGACGTAATACTCATCAAAGCAGTGGTCGCAGAATATGTGCGCATCGTCTTCGACGGCATTCTCCTCATAAACCCGCTCGGCACAGTGGTCGCAGATTACGGTCAAACGCTCCGCACAGTCCTCGCAGAGCCAATCTCCTTCCGCTTGATACATATCCTCAATCTGGTACTCTTCACCGCAGTTTGCACAAATCCTTGTTTCGTTCATTGTCTGTTCCTCCGTTTCATTTGGTGAATGTTAATACTCTTCAGCAAGCAGCATAGTGGAATGCGTTAAATCGTCGATGACGAACACCTTCGCGTTTACGGCATCGCCACACGGCACATCGAGTTCGTAATGGTACGGTGGCTGCTCCTGCTCGTGGACGATGTGCTGACCGGTCGGCGTTTTCATCAATGTAAACACTTGCAGATAATCTTTTTGTGCAGTCTGCATAGCAGCAATCATTTGCCACATGAGAACCATCAAAGCGTCTGGTATTTCGCTCTGCACGCCGCATGTGATATACTTTGGATTTTCAAACATAATTTCCTCCTCAAAACGTGAAAATCCCACTGAAAGCATTTGCTCTCAGTGAGATTTCTTCAGGATTTGTCCACAGCATTGTGGACAAATTGTGCGACTATTGACTTGTAGAGCATCTCTGCGGTACACCCGCTCACCGCAGCGGTCGCAGAGTGTGGTGTACTCCTCGACGCAGGCATAGCAAAGCGCATCCCCGCCGAGAAGGATACGCTGCATGCTCGGTTTGCTTTTTCCGCAGCAGGAGCAAATAAAGCACTTTCCCGCCACGATTCTCCCTCCTTTCCGTTATATATAGATAATATATCAACGAAAAGTCGGTTGTTGCGGTACTGCGCTACTGCAGTCTGCTGCCCTGCATATTCTCCAGATACTTCCTGCGATACCGAATCGGCGGCAGACCGACCAGCTTCGCAAAAATGGCGTTGAAGTGATTGACATTGGTATATCCGACAATAGCGGCAATCTGCGTTGCGCTGTAATCGGTCGAAATGAGCAGGTTCTGCGCCTCACCGACACGACAGCGTATCATATAATGGATGGGCGACATACCGGTGATCTCTTTAAATATATGCGCCAGATGATACGGCGACATGGACATCGCCTCTCCAATATCCTCGAGCGTCAGCTGCTCGGGAAAATGCGTGCCGATGTACTGCCGAATGCGGTTCGCCAGCACCAGATTATGCGGCTGATCGGCGGCGCGCGCATCCGGCGGCAGATTGGCCGACAGCAACACCAGCGCCGGCAGCAGCTGCGAGACGATTTCATCCGAGTAGGACGTTCTCCGTTCCGCATGCTCGTAAATCAATTCGCTGAGTGCTTGCATGTGGTCGATCTCGTCCATCGCCGGACGCACGAATCCGTTTTCTGCCCTGGTGAAATGCCCTTCCGGCAGTCCGCGCAGCTGCAGACCGGAAATGCCAAAGCAGAATGTGCCGATCTCGTGCTGTAGGGACGAGGTGACCTCATGCAGATCACCTTGATTATATAGTAAGATATCACCCGTGCGGATCGGATAGCTGTAGCCGCCTGCGATGTACTGACCCGCCCCCTGATAAACATACAGCATTTCCGTGAACCGCTCGTGCCGATGAATGGCGCGCGTGATAGCCGATGCCGCTACGATCTGCTTGGTGGCGTACAGCAGACTCGGCATCTGACCGGATACAAAACGTATTTCTTCCGCCATGCTCTTTCCCCCTGTGTAAATATGGGTATAGTATAGCGTATTTTTGCACAGACCGCAAGAATCCGTATAAACCAAATTGCTACCCCTGCTTTTTGTGCAATATTTCAATATTTTCCGCAAAACAAAACGCAAGAAGAAAGAAACACCATACCCGCCGGAATAGTATAATAAAATCATCAAAAAGAACAAAAACTTCACGGAAACAGCGAAAGGAGTTTTCAATTATGAGCATTCAAATCTGTGGCGCACCCTGTTGCTGGGGTGTGGACGACCCCAAGAATCCGTATTTACCGCCCTGGACGCGCGTACTGGAGGAAGCCGGTAAAGCCGGTTACAGCGCCATCGAGCTTGGCCCCTACGGCTACCTGCCCATCGATGCTGAGCTGGTCGCAAATGAGCTGAAAAAGAACGGTCTTGCCATCGTGGCAGGCACCATTTTCCACGATCTGCTCGATGCGGACAATCAGGAGAGCGTGCTGCACGCGGTTGACGACATCTGCCGCCTGATCACCGACCCCAAGCTGCCGGTACTCAAGACCCACGACGGCCAGAAGTTCCCCACGCCGTACATGACTGTTATGGACTGGGGACACGACGAGCGCGACTACGCCGCAGGCCATCCGGACACCGCACCGCGCCTGTCGGATGAGGAATGGGCGCAATTCATGGGCAACGTCCGCGCTGTATGTGAACGCGCAAACAAATGGGGCGTTCGTCCGGTTATCCATCCGCATGCAGGCGGCTACATCGAGTTTGCAGACGAGATTGCAAAGGTTGTCCGCGATATTCCGTACGAGGTTGCCGGTCTGTGTCTGGATACCGGTCACCTGTACTATTCGCACATGGACCCGGTGGAGTACCTCAAAAAGTACGCTGACAAGCTGGATTACGTCCACTTCAAGGACGTAAACGAAACCGTTTACCGTCAGGTGCTCGATGAGCGCATCCGCTTCTTCGACGGCTGCGGCAAGGGCGCGATGTGTCCCATCGGCACAGGTTCGCTCGACTATCCGGCCATCAAGCAGGCGCTTGCAGATATCGGTTATTCCGGTTACATCACCATTGAGCAGGAGCGCGATCCGCGCAACTCGGACACCAGCCTGCGCGATGTCAAGGCCAGTGTAGACTATCTGAAGTCGGTCGGCTACGAAATCTGATCACACCCGAGCGAGGAGCACGGCTCTTCTCTCCCGTGCTCCCGCTCCACTCTCTCAATAGTTCAAACACAATATTTTAATATTCATGTAGTTTTTAAGGAGGATTTCTTTATGTATTACGGTGAAAAACGAGTAGACAATCCCATTCGCTGGGGCATGGTAGGCGGCGGCCGCGGCAGCCAGATCGGCTACATCCATCGCTCGGCTGCACTGCGCGACTTCAACTTCGAACTGGTTGCCGGTGCGTTCGACATCGATCCCGAGCGCGGCAAGGACTTCGGCAAGCAGCTGCACGTTGACCCGGACCGCTGCTATCCGGACTACAAGACCATGTTCGCCAAGGAGGCCAAACGCCCGGACGGCGTGCAGGCCGTTTCCATCGCAACGCCGAACGGCATGCACTACGAGGTCTGCAAGGCTGCTCTCGAAGCCGGTCTGCACGTTGTCTGCGAGAAGCCGCTGTGCTTCACCTCTGAACAGGCAGACGAGCTGGTCAAGCTGGCAGAAGAAAAGCACCGCGTTGTCGGCGTGACCTACGGCTATTCCGGCCATCAGCTGATCCAGCAGGCGCGCCAGATGATCAAAAACGGCGATCTCGGTGAAATCCGCGTTATCAATATGAGTTTCGCGTTCGGCGGCTACAACTTCAAGATCGAGGACAAGGTGCCGTCCGCAAAGTGGCGCTTTGACCCGTCCAAGGCAGGTCCGTCGTTCGCACTCGGTGATGTCGGCACGCACCCGCTGTTCATCATCGAGGCGATGATCCCGGATATGAAAATCGACAACCTGATGTGCACCAAGCGTTCCTTCGTTGAGGGCCGCGAGCTGGAGGACAACGCCTTCGTTATCATGAACCTCAAGGGCAGCGAAAATGTGCAGGCTGGCGCGCAGGTATACTGCTGGGCAAGCTCGATCAACAGCGGCGCACGCCACTACCACAAGATCCGCGTGGTCGGCTCCAAGGCATCCCTCGAGTGGGATGACGAGCGCCCGAACCAGATGCTGTACGAGGTAGAAGGCGAGCCGTCCCGCGTGCTCGAGCGCGGCGCAGGCTACCTGACCGACGAGGCGCGTGTCGAGGATCGTATCGGCGGCGGCCATGCCGAGGGTCTGTTCGAGGCGTGGAGCAACCTGTATGCACGTTTCGCAGTCGCTATGGCTGACGCGGACAAGGGCGCTTACGGCGACTTCTGGTATCCGGATGTCAAGGCCGGCGCACAGGGTATCAAGTGGATTGAAAAGTGCGTAGAATCCGCAAATAACGGCTCTGCTTGGGTCGATTACGAATAAAACCAACGCTGTTTTCTCAGCACCTCTCTCTTCTCTCCGGCAACTCTCTCAAAAGTAAAGAAAAAAGATAAAGAACTGATTTTGGAGGAAAAGATTATGAAAAAGAGATTACTTGCTGTATTGATGTCCAGTGCAATGCTGATGAGCGCACTCGCAGGCTGCGGCGGCAGCACCGCAAAGACAAATAACGGCGGTGACACGGCCGACCAGACCACACAGCAGGATTACCATATCAAGGTCATTCTGAAAACGCTCGCATCCGAGTACTGGCAGTATGTCGGCAACGGCTGCAAGCAGGCCGGCAAGGATTTGGGCGTAACTGTTGATGTTCTGGGTGCAAGCTCGGAGACCGCATATGACGAGCAGCTTTCCATGATCGAAACCACGCTCAGCGCGAATGACTGTGATGCAATGGTGGTTGCGCCGCTTCAGGCGGAAACCGTTGTAACACAAATTGCAAATACCGACCTGCCAATCGTGGCGATTGATACCGCCATCGACTCGGACAAGGTGCTCAGCTTTGTCGGCTTCAACAATGAGGAGCTGGCCGCAATGGGCGGCAAGGCCGCTGTTGAGGCAGCAAAGGATAAGGGCTGGGATAAGATTACCGCCATCGGCATCATGGGTGTGCAGGGCGACTCCACCTCGGAGGCACGCATTGCAGGCTTTAAGCAGGGCATTACAGAAGCTGGCGGCGAGTATCTCTCTGCGGAAACGCAGTACGCAGACAGCGTAGCGGACAAGGCCGTTACCTGCATGGAGGCCATCATTCAGGCACATCCGGAGGGCGTATCCATCATCGTAGCGAACAACGATGATATGGCAGCCGGTGCCGCTCGTGCAGCAGCCGCATTTCCGGCGTACAAGAACACCATCTTTGTCGGCGTCGGCGGCAATCTGGCGGGCATTGATGCTATTCTTGCCGGTCAGGAGACCATGACCGTCGCCGTTGACGGCTACGATGTTGGTTATCTCGGCGTGCAGGCCGCAGTCGATGCGCTCAACGGCAAAAAGCTGGATGAGTTCATTGCAACTGATGCTACCGTTGTAACGGCTGACAACGCCGCAGAACGCCGCGCTGAGGTAGAAAAGCGCCTGGGAACCTCTTAATCAAACTCGCACCAACGAAATACCGCGGAAAACCGCCTCTTCAAAAGGGGGAGGCGGTTTTCCGCGCCCAAAAATCAGCCCACACAGTAAAAAAAACAAGGGGGAAAACAACAAAATGGCATTTACTGTCGCAACCTTTATCGCGTTCACCGTGCTTGTCGCGGTGCTCTCGTGGTGGAAAACACGCGATGACGACCTGTCCACCAAGGAAGGCTACTTCCTCGCAGGCCGCGGACTGCCCGGCATCGTTATCGCCGGTTCTCTGATGATGACCAACCTTTCCGCAGAACAGCTTGTCGGCACGAACGGACAGGCGTTTGCGGGCAACATGAGTACGATGGCTTGGGAGGCCACCTCGGCGTTCGCGCTGATCGTGCTGGCGTTCGTGTTCCTGCCCAAGCTGCTACGCGGCGGCATCGCCACCATCCCGGAGTTCTTCGAGATGCGCTACGATACCTTCACCATGCGCCTGTTCTCGCTGCTGTTTCTGATCGCGTATGTCGTTACTATGCTGCCGACCATCTTGTATTCGGGTGCGGTCGCACTGGTTAAGATTTTTGACCTCGAGAGTATGTTCGGCATCAGCTATTTCAGCGCCATCACCATTATCTGCATCGGCACCGGCATCATCGGTATGTGTTATGCGGTATTCGGCGGCCTGAAAGCCGTTGCCTACTCGGACACCATCAATGGCGTCGGTTTGATCATCGGCGGCTTCGCTATCCCGATCCTCGGCATTCTTGCCCTCGGTAAGCTGGACGGCGGCGGCTTCATGGCCGGTCTGGATCACCTCATCTCCGCAACGCCGGAAAAGATGAACGCATGGTCCGCGCCGAACGCACTTCCGCCGGAAGTACCGTGGCCGCTGCTGCTGACCGGTATGTTCGTCAACAACCTGTTCTACTGGGCGACCAACCAGTCCATCATCCAGCGTTCTCTGGGCGGCAAAAACCTCGCTGAGAGCCAGAAGGGCGCGATCTGGGCCGGCTTCTTCAAGTGCCTTGACGTATTTGTCATCGTTCTGCCGGGCATCATCGCGTTCCAGCTGCTGGCTGCAAACGGCCAGATGGACACCTCGGTCGGCATGGCGGCTGACCAGGCCTACCCGCTTCTCGTTATGGAAGTGCTGCCCAAGCCGCTGATGGGCTTCTTCGCAGCCGTTATGTTCGGCGCGATCCTGTCCTCGTTCAACTCGGTGCTGAATTCCGCATCCACTATCTTCACGCTGAACGTTTGGCAGCCCATCTGGGGCAAGCAGGCCTCCAACAACAAGGTTGTTAAGGTCGGCCAGATCTTCGGTACGATTGTCGGCGTGGTTTCCATCGCCATTGCACCGTTCGTTATGTTCTTCGGCACCGGCATTATGAACTTCATCAATGAGTGCTGGGGCTTCTTCTCCATGCCGCTGCTGACCGCGGTTCTGTTCGGTCTGCTGAGCAAAAAAGCGCCTGCTATCGCCCCGAAGATCGTTATTCCGGTCCACATCGTGCTGTACGGTCTGACCAAGGTCATCCCGTTCTTCAGCCAGTTCCACTATCTGTATGTTGTATTCGCACTGTTCGTTCTCGAGTGTATCATCTATGCAATCTGCATCAAGGTAAGTCCGCGTCAGCTGGCGTGGGAGATGCCGGATGCCAAGGTCATGGATATGACCCCGTGGAAGAACGGCAAGGTCTGGGCGATTGCCGGTGCGGCAGTCGTTGCGATCATGTATCTCATCTTTTCGCCTCTCGGCATCGGCGCATAACGTCCGACTCCCCGTGCGCTGCTGCCGTTAGACAGCGCCGCTGTGTCCCTCCACAGTGGTGCAAAAGGCTCCTGTGTCATAAGACACAGGAGCCTTTTGTTATTGCTCACACCAACTGTTCAAACCGATCAAAGAACCGAAACAGCGTATCGCCGCTCATGGCCAGCGCACGGACACATATGCCCTGCACCGCGCGGCTTGCACCGGACATGCCGCCCGAATAGTCCGAACGGTATTTCTTGTCCAGTTCGTCTACTGCGGTGTAATCCTCGCCTGCCAGAACGTTCGCCTTGCTGCCGTTCATGCAGATGAAGTGTCCGGTGCCGCCGTTTGCATAACGGTCGCCCGCGAAAGAAGCGCCGTCCGAGCCGCCGGTATTGCGTACCGAAACGCGCATCGCGGTTGCCGGACCGTAGTCCACGATGTTCTGTGCGGCGGTGATCAGCGTATCCAGATGACCGAGCAGATCGTGAATCTCGTAGTCATCATGGCCGCTCCAGACGACCAGTTTGTCGAGGTCGATCTCGCCCGCTTCCGCCAGTGCAGTTACCTTATCGCGGAAGATGCGCAGGCTGGAAAGCAGCACGCGAACGTCATTGTTGACCAGAGTCAGCGAATCTGCAACGCTGCGACGATTGCAGCCCAGCTGGTCAGACGAATAAAGAACGTTGTGTGCCTTGTCGAGCAGCATCATGCAGCCCGGCGTATGACCCGGAATGTCGTAGTTATCCAGCACAACGCCGCCGAGATCAAACTGATAGCCTTCGCTGATGCAGGTAAAGCCGCCTGCCGTTACGGTCTTGTCGTTCACATACTTCAGCGCCATCGGGATATCCTTTTCGTTGATGTAGACCTTGCGGCCTGCCTGAACGAAATCGCCCAGTTGTGTGGTATGATCCGGATGACCATGCGAAATGTAAACATCAATGTTATCCGTACCTGCCAGCTGCTTACAGTATTCATACAGGTTATTTGCACCTGCCGATGCCATGCCTGCGTCGATCAGCAGTGCGCCCTTGGAGCCCTTGATCAGATACATCTTATCGCTGTCGTAATCGATAACACTCCAGACCTTCATGCCGTCCATATCGTACATCAGACGGCTCTTGTGCTCCAGTTTGGACATACGATCGATCGTGTAGGTAAAGGTTACAACATCGCTATCCTCCATGCCTTCCTTAGAGGCATAGGCTTTCAGTTCTACCTTGGTCTGCTTTGCAGTACCGTCCCAGTTATCCGTATCTGCACCGATGGTGATCAGTTCTTTCACTTCTGCACCGCCGAAACCAGAATCAGCCTTGAACTTGGTCTGATCAAAAACCTTCGCCGTATCCGAAGTCTTGGGGTCAGAACCATCTACTGTGTACTTGATCTCAGCGCCATCGGTATCCGAAAACAAAGCCATATACTGCGTTACCGTAAAGTTGCCCGGCGTATCCGGATAGTACGGGTCGGTATAGCTGTCATAATCCGTGTAGGTGTACGGTGCTGCGACCTGATTGCTGTTCTTCTTGCTGACGTTCAGTGTATAGGTCTTGCTGTCCGAACCGTTCTTCGCCGTTACCTTGATAACGAAGCGCGTAGTACCGCCGGTGAGTGTGCCCTGATAAGCCTTGCCGGACTCTACTGCATTGCCGTTCACGGTAATCTTCGCACCGGAGGAAGCTGCGGTCGGAACGATCTCGATCGAGGTCGTATTCTCGTCCACCTCAGCGACAAAGCTGGTCGTGGTCTTGCAGGTCGGCTTGGTGCCGTCCGTCGGGTACTGCCAGTTTACATTGATGCCGAAATTCGGGTCGTTCCACAGCAGATTGCCCTTCTCGCCCTGCTTGTGTACGGACAGATTGGACAGGTCTGCAATCTTATCTTCGTTGCCGTTGCGATAGCCGTCGGACAGGTAATTCTGCAGGTTGACATTGATGCCGACCCAGTTGATGTCCTTCAGGCGGTCGCCGACGACCACGGTCTTGGTGTTCTCGAGGTAGCCGTTAATGCTGTCCAGCGTGCGCAGAGTAGGCGTCATAGCATCTGTGCCCTCATCAACAACCTTCTGTACAGCCGTCTGCAGGATATCCAGATAGCTTGCCGTACCGTCCAGTACAACATCGTTATGACCGGTGAGAATGCGCTTTACCGTGCCGAGGCTGTCAACGCGCTCCAGTGCGATCTGAAGCGAGGACAGGTAAACGTCCATCGAGTCTGCGAAGAACGTCGAAGACAGGTTTGCGAACTGCATCCAGAACGAATCCATGATGTGTGCACGGTTGTTGCCGATCTGGTCGGTCGTGAACAGGTTGCCGGTCGCGGTATCAAACAGCATGATGCCTGCTACCTGATGGCCCGGCAGCTCGATCACGTTAAACTTGGTGCCGCCCATGTCGTAAACGTCACCGTTTTTCAGGGTTTCCAGCTGTGCGTCGTAAGCTTCGCTTGCTGCAGCCTCATCCGCAAACATTTTCGACGATATGCCGAACCGCTTGACATAATCACGCAGAACCTCGATACCACGCTCATTGACATAAACCTTAGCGCCCAGCGCCTTGTTTTCTGCGCACAGGAACTGGTGCGTCATCTGCACGTGGTCGGGATGCGGGTGACCGATAATCAGGTCGATCGGCTTGCCTTCGCCGACGATCTTTCGTGCGGTCTCGTACAGGTTTGCCGCGTCATCTGCGTCAAAGTAGCCGGCATCCAGAACCATTGCGCGGTCGGTGCCCTGCACCAGATACATCTTATCGCTGTCGTAATCCTGAATGAGCGTTACGTCCGGAACCTCGTTGCCGTTCCAGTCCTTGGGTGCGCCTACCTTCAGCTCGTGGTGCGGAATGCTGGTAACATCATAATTCCAGTTTGCAACACTGCTGGTCCTGCCGTTCTGCACCGCGATCGCCTTGACGTTATAGGTCTTGGTGACCGGACCATCCGCACTTGCGGTCGGCTGGGTGATCTCGATCTGACGATACTGGTAGGTTTCAAACTTTTTGCTTGCCGTGGTCGGAACGGCTGCCTTGTCCGCGCCTTCCGCGATCTCGTAGTAAATGTCTGCACCGTCCTGTGCGGTCAGCGTGACAAAATAGGTCATGTCATAGTTGAATACGCCCAGACTCTTGGAGGTCTCCTGCCCCTTGGGGCGCGGGTACGCGCTCGGTGCTGCCGGTGCAGACGAGCCACCGCCCGAAGAACCGCCGGAGGAGCCGCCCGTGCTGCCGGTCGTCAGAGTAGAGTTATGGATCTTGACCACCTTGCCGGTGATTTCGCAGCCGGTCGCCTTGACTTCGCCGGCCTTGCCGCCGAGAATGACCGTGCCGCTCAGCTTCGCCTTGTTCATCGTCACGCCGGAGGCCTTGACGATGACAATGCCGGTGCCCTTTGGCGTTACCGTGCCGGACTCGGTGATATAATCCGAAATCATGTTGTCGAGCAACTTGACTACTTCTGCGCGGGTGATGTTCGCCTGCGGCTCAAAGCGGTTGCCGCTGCGGCCTGCGATGTAGCCGTTCTCCGCAAACGCTGCCACGTTTGCCATCGCCCACGAGGAAATGCGGCTGTTGTCCGCAAAATTCGTCGAGCTGCCGCCTGCTGTTACCGACAGCGCGCGTGCCAGCATGCTGACCGCCTCTTCGCGGGTGATCTTGTCCTTCGGGCGGACATTTTTGCCGTCGCCCTGCATCACGCCTGCCTGCGCCACACGCAGAATCGGGTCCGTGTAGTACGCCGTACCCAGATCAGCGAAAGTGTTCTCCGCCTTGGTCTAGTAGTCCATCACGCGGTCTATTATGACCGCCATATCCGCTCTTGTTATCGGGCTGTTCGGCTCAAAATCGCCGTCGTGGCTCTGCATGACACCGCGGTCGCTCCAGCGGTTGATCTCGTCTTCCGCCCAGTGTCCGCGGGTGTCCGCAAATGATACGGCAAAAGCTGACGGCAGCATCGTCAGCAGCATTGCCACAGTGATAAACCATGCACATATCCGTTTGCGTTTCATTTTCATTCTCCCTTCTTTACTCGTGTCGGCCGAATTTCATCGGTTTCCCTACTGGCATTATTGTACCGTGTTCGTACCAAAGCGAAAATGAAGAAAAGCCAGAATTGTTGCACGATACGCAGGAGTTTTGTGCGCTCGTGTTCGATGTTGTACGATTCCTATTTTGTTTATTGTACAATTGATAGAAACCTGCATTATTCGTCAAAACCGAACACACTCTGCAGACTCGGCAATGCCCGCTGTTTCCACTTGCGGCCGATTGTTACCGGATTGATCCCGCTTGCGCGCTGATATTTCATCAGCGCATCATACTGCGAGCCGGAAAGTTCCGCGCAAAGCGCACGGCGTGCCTTGCAGGCGCTGCCCATGCGTGAGGTCTGCGCAATCCATGTGCCCAGCCGCTTCCTCTGCACGGATTTTCCCGCTTGGGCAAGCTGCTCCTGCACCGCCGCAAGCGAGTAATATGTTCCCGCCGGAAAGCAGTCCTGCATAGCTTTGCACAGGATACACGATGATTCCTGCAGGAACCGGTACAGCAATTCCGGTGAATACGACAGATCGGTTATGCCGAAGTGCTTTTGCAGCATGGCGGCGCCGTATTTCGCCTCCAGCCGGAGTATACCCTGTGCCTGCTGATAGTCGGTCAGCTGTGCGCTGTAATCGTCCCGCATCTGATCCGCTTTGGAGTACAGCGAGATGGCATACTCCTCTATGCTGTACGTTAAATCGTAGGAATACGCGTATCGAATGGGTCTATTCCGCTTTTTGTTGTCAAACCGCGGATAGGTCTGTTTAAAGCCGTTCGGCACACCGCCTCTGTGCGCTAGCGCAATATATGCGAGCGGGTCCGACGTTTGGGCGTTCACACTGAAATCCACCCGCGCAAACATGAAGGTCTCCGGTGTGCCGAGCTGTGCATCCCGCAGTATATCGCGCAGATTGCAGTCCAGTGTTCTCATATAATCTCGGCACGGGCTGAATAATGCTACTCTCTGTATCTCCATATAGAGCAGCGAATTGAGATTGATTGTTAATTTGATAAAGCCGCAGTTTCGTGCGGCCCGCAGGCTGATCATCACGCCCTGCGGTGCGTACATGTAAAAATAGTATTCATTTTCTGATTTTCGATAGCTGCCTGTTCCATATCTGTCAGACAAGCCATACAGCAGACTGCGATAGCTGCTTACTTCCTCAAGCGGAATCTTCCGCTGTAACGTGATTGTATGTATAGAATGATAAATGTCCATCTCATATACCTTCTTCTTTTATAATTTTATCAGACTGTTGTGCACAGATAAAAAGTTATATCGTCCGAACAATACAGTAATAAACAGTAATCATTCAAGAACGATATTTGTTATACAAGATAGAAATATATAGCAATTACTATCCTGTCAGTTTATACTATAACTGAGAATTGAAAATATCCTATGGATAGATCATTTCTATCCTATAGGATTGGAATAAATATACTTTATATATAGAGGTGATACTCTTATGATTACATTTAAAGAAACTCCTCAATTTCTATCACCTTCCGAATCGTTTAAACTCCGAAAAAATATTCAAGAGGTCGAAGATGATCTGCGGTTTTTCTTTGCTTGGAAACCATCTAAATCTAACGCTAAGACTCTGCCAAATTGGCTTGATAAAAAACTAAAAAAATTTCCGTATCTGCAGAAACATACAAAAAATTTCCTATCTTTTCTGCACACACAAACCTCAACTTTTAACGGAACACAACAATCCTTATACGACATTTTGATCAGCTGTGTCATCACAGACTGGATCATGGCTGCGCTTCAAAAATATGAAAAGCAGTACCGTATAAAAGAATTTCGCACTGTCCTGCACCCACAAACTACTGAAAAGGATCCCCCGAATAACTATATTCTGGAATCCAAAGCCTATTTTGATTGGCTGTTCCCCAACCTATCCGACAGCATCAAAATGTCAAATCTCCGACGCAAACCGCTGCACAGCTATTATAACGACACAGACGACAATTCGTTCCTGCCGCGAACGCTGGACATGGAATTTCTCCAAGCAATAACCGTTCTGTATAACAACTATCTGCGTAAAGGCGATCTGCGCTATATGTTATCACCTGCCTGTTTCCTGCCTCTGATGAAACAGCACCCCTATTTCGTCTATTCACTTGAAAAATATTTTGGTTATTACCAGACACATTGCAAGCGAAATGATTTCTCTCTTTCTACATGTGACGAACTTATTCGTTCTCTATATGATGATTATGATTATTCTCCACATATTTACAATTACTTGCAAGCCTTCTATAGGTCTGTCTGCGTTTCATATACGGATCTTCTATCTTACTATGAGGATTTCTCCATTGTATGTAAAAAAAAATCAGCTACGCTATGATGACTTTGATTTATACGATAATCTTCAGACTGCTCATCAAGACTTCTCTACTTCTTATGAAAATCTTCTGGCCTATTATAACGATTTTCCGGTCGTATGCGAGGATTTGCCAACCTCTTATGACGATATCACAGATTTATATGAAGCCCTTCAAACAGAAACTTCATACGATCTCAAAGATGCAACCCGTGATTACTATTATTCGCTTTTCCAACTTGTTCAGCTGCTGCGAGAATGGCTCCGACTATTTTCCAATCGGTATTACAGTTTCGCATTTCAAGATGAAGGCAACAGCAATTCACTTCTCCGCTTTCAAAACGCCGATGATGCTGTCGCAATCGATCCATTGATATACAACTGCTTTACTACAAAAGAGCGACTTAAGCATTACCGCTTTGCCGTTAATCTTCTCAAAAAGCGTGGTCATTCACTCTCTCCCGACTTGGACAAGCAACTCTATTATTCTTTTTTCTGTACAAGCTATGATGAGGATCGATACAAGATTCTTTGCAGCTTAAAAAAGCAACTACATAAAAACGATATTCCTACCAATATCAGCAAACTATTTTACCTTTGCTTTTCCACTCTTGAATTCGTAGAAAATCCTCAATTCTCCGCATTACGCCAATTCCGTGAACTGGTTTGTTCCCCAGAGATCACGCGACGATTGGCCTATACTTTAAATGAAGCCAGCTTAAAAAAAGTATCCTCGGATTCCAATAAAGATACCGATACCAATCTGCATGTTTATTTGCAAAAACTGCAGACCGCATTGGAATCTGCAAAACGCAGCCATCAGTATGATGATATCTTCTGTACGCTAAGTGCATTGTTCTCGGATTCGAAATCATTTAAAATACCGCCAATTCCATCAAAACTGATGGATAACAAAACATTGAACAAAGAAATCAGCAAATACCGCAAACAGGCACAGGCAGCCAGAAAAGAGCTTCCCTCCTCTGTTGCCTCTTTTGTTGCAGCACTAAATGATTTTACCGCTGACGCACTCGAGCTGTCTCTGGAGCACAAGAAACAACGTCACTCGTATGGATATACCCACCCCTTCTGGTTTCAATGTGAGCCACATGCCCTCGATATGCTTGAAGGGGATCCTCCATCTGTTCCGATACTGTTTGAACCGAATGACTATGTGACCGGACCCTGTACCAAGATGTTTTTTACCCGTCTTCATCGTATCATTTGGCCAAAGGCATCTTCTGATCCAAACACATCTTACTCCACCGCGGACTATTTCATCGGTGCTTTTGTAACAGCGCATCTTCTGGAACAGCAGATGGTCTCTGCTCCATCACCTGCACTTGATGAAGTTTACTTTCCGGGGGATTCTTTTCTGGACGAAGATGAAGAATCTGAAGTTACAAATCTCTGGCTATGGGCACAGAACTTTTTGAAAACCGCGCAATCTTATCCCCAGTATGTGGATAACTATGAAGGACATGCAGCACAAGTACCTCACAAACTGCCGCTGAAGATGTCCGGTACCGATTTTCCATTACTGACCCATACAATCCAATGGTTCTATCCAGAAGATACTCTAACTAACCTGATGTACGATATATTGCTTTCCACAGAAGACAAACTGCTTGATTCATGTTGGTTCTTGTTGCCGTCTGATCAGCTTATCTCACGCGCTGAAGACTATCTTTCAAAAGGTGCTGATTACTGGAACTCCATTCGCCAGAATCAAGATCCTTTTGCGAATGATTAAACATTCCCATTTCCTATTTTTCACTGTGACCGTCTGCCTTGTGCAGACGGTCGTTTTTTTCATAACATAAATTTACCTGCTGTGAGCACACATCTTCTTTTCTCCCTGCTCATATCATTACACATTACATTTCCCGAACAATATTTCTATTTAAAATCGTATTATATCTATTTTTACTTTTTTTCAAAACTAGCTGTTATATTTCCCCTGCTGTGAGCACGTTAACTCGATTGGAGTTCTTTCATTATGTATAATAAAATCACAAACAGCGAAAAACGTTTTTCAAATCATCAACCCCACAAAAAGGAGCAAAATCATGAACAAAGAAGAGCTTATCCGTACCCTTGCCGCGCATGCGGCTGACGCTGTCGTCCTGCTTGAAAAAATCTGGCCCGACGACGCATTTCCCGCCAAGCTCTGCGATCGTGTCGATGCGAGCGATTACTTCATCACGAACCGCGGTGCGGTGATCGCCAGCGACATGCGCGTGCCCTTTCTCGCCGAGCAGGTCGGCGCGGTCGACATTTCGTCCGATGATGTGCACGTACGTTGGAAAATTATCACAGTATACTGGCCGTACCTCCGTCTATCGTACGCCGTCCGCACGACCGCATGGGACAAGAAACCGCGCTTTCCGGGTCTTGATCTCAGCGACCGAGAGGTTGACCTTGTATACGAGATGTGCGACACCTTATCCCGCAATCGTGCGTACATTGAGAAAGATTTTTCGACGGAAAAGACGCTTTTTGCCGACATTCTCAGCAACACGTACGCTGCCAAGTCGCTCGGTGCTTTCGACGAATCCCGATTCATCGAACTGCTGCAGAATGACCCGCTTGTCCTGCCGGTTCTCGAGGCCGTACTGCTCGCAAGCGTATGGAGCGAATCGACACTGGAAAGCGTCCCGAATTTCCTTATGGTTTTCGCACTGCCGAACGCGCAGGCCCTTTCGGTTCGCGAAAACCTCGAGGAACACTTCCATACGGTTGACCTGCTCCGCTCTCCATCTGCACCGTTCGAGCGCCCACTTACGCTGCGCCTCGAAAACAGCCAGCCGCCGGTGTACAGCCCCGCTGCAAGCGGGCGTCTTGTCCTGCTCGAGCCGATCGGAGACGCACCGCGCAAGCTGCTGATTGACACGATCGAACAGCATTCGCGCATTCGGCTGCTTACCAGCAACGCCGAGGCACGCCCGTTTGCCGCGTTCCCCATCGTCATCTCCACGCGTACCTTTCCGGCGGCGTATGCGTACACCGTCACTGTGCCCCAACAGGCACACTCTCTACGCGAGTCCGACGCAGACTGCCTTCGCCTGGCGGCTGCCAAGCTACTGTGCTGCATTTCTGGAGCAGCAGGCACGCTCAACGAGGCCATTGATGATCTTGCCGGCAATCCACACGCCTACCGGCTGAATCTTCCGGAGCGCTGGATTACCATTGCACGGCAGTTTATCCGCCACGCTCTGCTGACCAATGAAAACAGCCGTGCTGCATTCGACCGCATCTCCGGCGAGGCTGAGCGCGTCGCAAAAGAGGCACAGCTTTCCCGCGCAGAAACAATCGATAAGGGTGTTGCCTTCCTGCTCGAGCCGGAGCGTTACAAGGACGCGATCCATCCGCGGCCGCAGTCACTCGAGGAACTTGCTGAGACAACGGCGTTCGAATACACGTATCAGAACAAGCCGCTGCTAGTCTATCATCCCGACCGCTTCGCTGGTCTGCTGCAGCGTGCCGGAGTCGGTCCCGAGCTTGTCGAAGATGTTGTACAGGCATTGAAGGACCGTTCGCTCTGCACGTCTGAAAAGATAAAAATCAACACTGAGGGGGCTGGCAGGCGCTATCTTGCAATTCCAACGAAAAAGTTCATAAATTCCAGCATTCCATCCATTCCGGCGGGCAACGAGGAGGACAATAATGTATAATAAGGATATATATCCTGCACTGCAGACATTCAGTATCGAACATCTGCGCGATGAACAGGAACGTGCACTGACGCCGATTCTTGCCGGACGTGATGTCCTCGTTCGGCTGCGCACCGGCGGCGGAAAGTCGCTGCTGTATCATCTGCCCGCACTGCTCGATGAGCCGGGTTCGCTCACGCTTGTTTTCTCTCCGCTTCGCGCGCTGCAGCGCGATCAAGTACAGGCACTCGAGCGCAGAGGCGTGCACGCCGCCCTGCTGAACTCCGACCTCAGCACGTCCATGCACGCTGATATTCTGCGAGACTTTGCCGCAAACGGCGGCCTTCTCTACCTTGCGCCGGAGCAGCTCCGCCGTGAGGATGTGCGCACCGCACTTGTCGCCGCGCATGTGCGCCGCGTGGTCGTTGACGAGGCGCATATTTTGCCGCAGGTCGAGCACGCCTTTCGCAAGGATTACCGCCGTATCGGGCCGTTCATCGAGTCGCTGCCCAAGCACCCGCAGGTGCTGGCGTTCACCGCGACCGCCACGGTGTCTGACCTCAACTACATCGCCGAGCGGCTGTGTATGCGCGACCCTAAGCGTCTGCTGTTTCCGGTTCGTCGGAAGAATGTCAAAATTTATGTCAAGAAAATTACCATCCGCGATAAGACCGGAAAGACCCGCAAACTGCAGAACGCGCGGCTCATCATGCTGGACAATGTACTGCGTAAGTACCGCAAGCACGGTGCCACGATCATCTACTGCCCACGCGTCAAGGATGCCAAGCGCACCACCAAATGGCTGCGTTCTCGTGACTATCCAGTGAAGGCTTATTACGGCAAAATGAAACGCTGCAAACGCGCCCACGTGCAGGACTACTTTCTGACGAAAAAGCGCCCGATCATCGTAGCTACGAACGCCTTCGGTCTGGGCATTGACCGTCCTGACGTGCGTCTGGTCGTGCACGCCGGACTGCCCATCGGCATTGACGCGTACACGCAGGAAATCGGCCGCGCCGGACGCGACGGAAAGAAAGCTCGCGCCGTACTGCTCTACGCGCCGTCGGACGAGTATGTGGTGAAAAACCTTATCCACAGCAGCCGCGACCCCGAAACCGTTTCCCGCGGCAAAAAGCGTCTGAAGGCGCTAAAAAAGGTTCTGCGCGAGCCGAACAAGGTGTGGAAGGGTATCACGAAGTACTTTCGATAAGCGTATCAACCACGCCTGTCATTGATATAATATTTATATGTATGAATGATTAAACCGCCCGCATCACGGCAATCCTAACTACCAGAAGGAGGAATTTCCATGACCAACAATTTCCTGTGTGCGCAGATCTACCAGATTCTCGCACTCAACGACGAAATGCTGAGGAGCGGCTGCATCACCCGCGACGAGCACGATTTTGTCCGCCATGTGCAGACGGACAAGCTGACCCGGCTGCACAGCACGCCGTAAGGAGGCCGCCCAATGGACGTCCGCAGACTGGACGAAATGCAGGCACAGGGCCGCAGTATTTTCGATACCGAGCTTGCTGTGGCGTACTACGCCCGCGTTTCGACCGACAAAGACGAGCAGATCAACAGTCTCGGCAACCAGAAACGCTATTTTGAGGACTATATCGCCGCAAATCCGCACTGGACATTCGCCGGAGGCTATGTGGATGAGGGTATCAGCGGCACGTCTGTCGAGGGACGCGAGCAGTTCCTCAAAATGGTGGAGGATGCCAAGCGCGGCCGCTTTGACCTCATCGTCACCAAGGAAATCAGCCGTTTCGCCAGAAATACACTCGACAGTCTGCGCTACACGCGTGAGCTGCTGCGCTGCGGCGTGGGCGTGTACTTTCAGAACGACAACATCAACACCTTTGACAAGGATGCCGAACTGCGGCTCACCATCATGTCCTCCATCGCGCAGGACGAGGTGCGCAAGCTGTCCGAGCGCACGCGCTTCGGCTTTAAGCGTGCGCAGGAGAACAGCGTGCTGCTTGGACAGAACAATCTGTTCGGGTACAACAAGGTTGACGGGCGATTGGAGATTGTCGAGCCGGAAGCCGCCGTCGTCCGTGAGGTGTTCGAGCGCTATGCCGCCGGGGACCTCGGTCTTCGCGCCATTGCCAACAACCTGGACAGCCGCGGTATACGCGGACGGCAGGGCAAGCCGCTTACCTACTCCACGCTGTACGGCATGATCCGCAACCCGAAATACAAGGGCTGCTATGCCGGTCGGCGGTACGCCTCGCGCGACTACCGCGACAAACGCAGCTACCGCCTGAGTGCAGACAAATGGCTCGTGCATAAGGACGACCGTGTGCCTGCCATCGTGCCCGAAGCACTGTGGGAGCAGGCTAACCGTCTGCTTGCCTCACGCGGCAAGACCATGAAGGCGCACGCGCAGGCATCTCAGAATCGCTACGCCTACAGCGGCAAGCTGATCTGTGCCAGGCACGGCACAACTTTCCACAGGCATGTGTATAAAAGCAAAAGCCGCGGCGAAATGGAGTGCTGGAACTGCAGGCTGTACCGTGAAAAGGGCAAAACCGGCGGCTGCAATTCCCCGACGGTTTACAGCCACGAGCTGGACCGCATTTTGGAGCGCGTGTTCGAGCAGGTGACGGACGAGCGCTCAGCCGCCGTGCAGGAGTACATCGACAATCTCCGCGCCTTTGCCGCCCGGCAGGACAACGCACCTGCGCTTGCTCAAGTCGAGCGGGAAATCGAAACCGTCACCAAACGCAAGGACAAGCTGCTCGATCTGGTGCTTGCGGGTGCGCTCTCCAACGACGAATTCAAACAGCGCAACGAGGCCTGCAACGAGCAGCTTGCCGCCCTCGAGCAGCAGCGAACAGAACTACAGAACGCAGACAAGACACTGGAAGAACGTATCCGGCGGGTGGAAAACCTGCGCCGCACCATCGAGGAACGGTGGCAGATGAGCTGCGGGTTCTCGCGTGAGATGTCCAAGGCGCTCGTTGACCATATCGTCGTGGACTCGGACGAGAGCAAAACCCGTATCTCGCTCGATATTTTCCTCACCACCGGTGCAGAGCCGATCGTATCTGAGACGCAAACCTCTAACGCGCAGCTGCAAATGCGCTTTCAGCGGGCGCGATCCGGTTATCAGGGTGAGTACACGGTGACGTATCTCGTGCGCTGGCATTTGGAATAAAAAGCAGTGATACCTTTCCAATTTGGAAGCATATCACTGCTTTTATCCTTTTTTACAATTCCAGCGGAGCCAGTGTTGTCGTATCAATCGAGCGAATCGCCGACCGCAGCGGCAGCACCGCCGACGGCGAAACCGAAAGCTCGTCGATACCCATCGACAGGAAGGTTTCGGTCAACTCCGCGTCCGCGCCGAGTTCGCCGCAAATGCCGATCCAGATTCCGGCCTTGTGCGCGTTCTCGGCTGCCATGCGGAGCATACGCAGTACCGCCGGATGGTGCGCGTCAAAAAACCGGTCGAGACCCACACCCTGCCGGTCAACCGCCAGCGTGTACTGCGTCAGATCGTTCGTGCCGACCGAGAAAAAGTCCACCTCACGCGCCAGCTCTGCACTCATCATGACGGCGGCCGGTGTCTCGATCATAATGCCGAGCTCGACCTTGTCCGCCATCGGTACACCTTCTTCCGCGAGTTCCGCACGGATATTGCGGCAGATACGCTTGATCTCCTGCACCTCCCAGACCGAGGTAATCATCGGGAACATAATCGCGATTTTGCCGTAAGCCGATGCGCGGTACAGCGCCCGCAGCTGTGTGCGGAACACCTCGGGACGCGTCAGGCAGATGCGGATGGCACGCAGGCCCATTGCAGGGTTTTCTTCTTTATCGAGGTGGAAATAGTCCGCCTGCTTGTCCGCGCCGATGTCCAGCGTGCGGATGATAACACGTTTGCCGCCCATACGCTCCGCGACCGTCTTATAAGCCTTGAACTGCTCGTCCTCGGTCGGATAGTCGCTGCCCTGCAGGTACAGAAATTCCGAGCGGAACAGGCCGATGCCGCCGCCGTCATTCTGCAGAACCGCATCAATATCTGCCGGAGAGCCGATATTTCAGTAGACCATCACATTCCGGCCGTCCTTGGTCACATTCGGCTTGCCCTTGAGTTGATCGAGCAGTTCTTTCAGCACCTTCTCCTTGGCCTGCTTTTTGAGCAGACGCTCGCGCTCGGCATCATCCGGCTCGATAACCGCCTCACCGGTCTGGCCGTCAATGATGGCGTACTTGCCCTCCATTTCCGGCTGCAGCGCATCTCCTGCACTGATAATGGCCGGAATGCCCATCGTGCGGGCCAGAATCGCCGTGTGCGAGTTGGCCGAGCCCGCCGAGGTGATAAAGCCGAGGATGAGCGACTTGTCCAGCTGCACGGTCTCGCTCGGCGCAAGATCATCTGCCGCCACGATACACGGCACATCGGACACGATGCCGCTTTCGCCTTCGCCGGTCAGAATGCCGATCACCCGCGTGGAAATATCGCGGATATCCGCTGCACGCGCCTGCATGTAGCTGTCGTCCATCGCAGCAAACATTTCCGCGAACTGTGCACCGGTGTCGCTGACGGCGGCCTCGGCGTTTACACGGTCATTCTCAATCATACCCTCGATGCTCTCCACGAAATCCAGATCGTCCAGCATCATCTGGTGCGCCTCGAACAGCATTGCCGCGTCCTCACCGGCCTCAGCGAGCGCTTTGTCGTACAGCTTTGCGAGCTGCTCCTTCGCCGTCTCCCGCGCTGCGCGGAATCGCTCCAGCTCTGCCGCAGTATCGCTCACCTCATGGCGCGGAATGACGCCGCTTGCTCTGCGGTAAAAGCTGATCGGGCCTGCCGCTACGCCTTTGGATACGCCTTTGCCGAAAATCTGCTCCATCTCGCTCACTCCTTACAGGTTCGCCTTGAAAAATGCCTCGATCTGCGCTGCCGCTTCCGCTTCGTCCTCGCCTTCCACTTCCACGCGAACGGTGTTGCCGTGCTTGATGCCCATGCCCATGATGGCGATCAGGCGGCGTGCATCCGCTTTTTTATCGCCGAAATGCAGGAAAACCTTGCTCTTGAACTTCGCGGCCTCCTTCGCCAGCATGCCTGCCGGACGTGCATGAATGCCAATGGAATCCGTAATGGTGTACTCAAATGCTGTCATGATGAAAACTCCTTTTTTCTTCATTCAAATGGTGGATTGCGGCGAGAAATGCCGCTGCAACCTGCGGTTCGTGTCCATAAAAGTCCACTGCACCCGGTCGATACGGCGGCTTGTCCTCGCTGAGAAATCCGCTGCCGCCGGTGACGATCAAACCGTGTCTGCGTGTCAGTGTGTGATACCGCGCGGTATCTGCTCGGCTGTGACTGCCGTATGCTGCAATGCCGTCGAATGCCGCCACCGGAAAGGTGTCGTCCATCTCATTCGGCGGCACGAGCACGGCCAGTCCGCCTGCTTCGTGAATCGTGTGAATCGCCTGCTCGGCTGCAAACGACTGCACCGAATCGTTCCGCGTCCGCTCAATCTCGAGCAGCGCCGGACAGGTGATGTCAATGCCGATGCCGAGCGTGAGAAAATCCTGTTCCCGCCAACGGCAGTCGAGTTCAATGCCGGGCACAATGCGCACACCGAGCTGTGCGCCACGCCAGATGCATTCCGGCACACCGCTGACCGCCCGCCGGTCGGTCAAAGCCGCCAGCGTCAGCCGTTCCTCACAGCAGCGTTCGGCCAGTGCACGCGGCGAAAGCTCACCACCTGCAGTCAGGCTGCTGTGGATTTGCAGATCGGTTTGTGCCATGAAAAGACCTCCGACAAGGTTCAGGATACGGGAAGGATTTCGGAAGGACAGGCCGCGCCCTCCGGGATAAACCAGCGCTGATGCACGCGTACCGCGCCGAGAATCTCACGGTTTTCGCAAAGCTGCCGCAGCTCGGCGGCGGAAATGTGCCATAAAACCGCAGCTTCCGGAATGGTCATAAACGGCATGTCTCTTCCTCCTCTTGTGTTATTTGAATAGGTGATAGACCGCCTGTGCCACGCCATCGTGGTCGCAGTCTGCAGTGATGTATTTTGCCAGATCCTTGAGCGCTGCATCCGCGTTGCCCATCGCCACCGGCATCCCGACTGCGCGGAGCATTTCCGCGTCATTGTCGCTGTCACCGATGGCGACCATTTCAGCGGGCGTCACGCCGAACATCTCGCCTAAGCGAGTGAGTGCGCGTCCCTTATCCGCACCGGCCGGCAGAATCTCAAAGTTGTCCGAGCCTGAGCTTGTAATCGTTAGACCCGGCAGCGGCCGAATCTCCGCAAGCGCCTGCTCGAGCACCTCGCGTTCGCCGAGTGCGTACACCTTGGTGACGTTCAGATGGTTTTTCCGAATCTCACCGGCGATGTCCTCCACGACAATTTTATTCGCATGAAAGCCCTCTACGCGGTAATTTGCGACAAAATCGCGGTTAGAATATTCATTGATATAGATTTTGCTGCCAACATAGATCATCACGCGCACCGGCCGGCTCTGCACCGCCTCGACCACCTTTGCGCCGATTTCGCACGGCATGTCCCAGCTTTGCAGAATGCGCTCATCCGATGCAGTGGCAATCGCCGTGCCGCCCGCCGTGACCATCAAATCCTCGCAGGGCAGCTCACGGGCGAACTCCGCCGCTTCGCCGACAATGCGTCCGGTCGAGAGCACAACGTGTACGCCGCGTTCCTTGACCCACCGGAGCGCCTGTTTGACCTCGGGCGTTACCTCCTTGCGGGAGTTCAGCAGTGTGCCGTCCAGATCGAGCGCGAGCAAACGGTATTTCATGCCTGTACCTCCCCCGATATGGCGATAAATGGCGCACGCCACGCCGTCCTCGTCGCACGAAGCGGTCACTTCGTCGGCGGCTGCCCGTGCAATCGGAGAAGCGTTGCCCACTGCAATGCCCAGTCCGGCGGCGCGGAGCAGCGGCGCGTCAATGTCGTGATCACCGAGCGCCATCACCTCATTGGGCGAGATGTGCAGCGAATCGCACAGCACATGCATGGCCGTGTCCTTGCCCGCGCCTGCCGGTATGACCTCCAGATATTCGTCCTTGGAGCGCACAAGCGTCATCGGCAGGTGCTTTGCCTCCAGTACCGGAAGCATTTCGTCAATCTGCGATTTCTCGCCCATGCAGAGCAGTTTGTGCGCGCCTGCGTCGCCCCAGTCTGCAAACAGCGTCTCCAGCGGCGCGACGGTCGGCTGTACGCCGGTTATCTGCGCCTCGGCGCGGCTCCACTCGTCCTTGGCGGAAATGAGCCAGTCGAGATCGCGGTAAACGCTCAAGTGGATACCTCTCGCCTGTGTTTCCTGCAGGACAGCCTGCGCACATGCGCGGGTCAGGCGGCTGTCCGCCAGCCGGTTTTCGCCCGAGAGAATAAGTCCTCCGCCGCAGCACACCAGCGGTCCATCCACGCCGAGCGCATCCCGAATCGGGAACACCGCCCGCGGCGGTCGTGCGCTCATCAGGCAGATGGTCACGCCGTTCTTCGCCGCAAACTGCACAGCCTCGCGGTTGGCGAGCGGCAGCTTGTGCGCCGAATTCAGAAGCGTGCCGTCAATATCCATGCACAGCAACCGATATTGTTGTTGATTCATTGCATTTCTTCCTTTATGCCTGCTCTGCCGCCGACAAAATGTTGGCGACATTGCGGTTTCCGTTGCGGATGCCCAGTCCGATCACAGCCGCGCAGACCGCGCACACCAGCGCGATAATTACGCCGCATACGCCGCCCGCAAAGCGCAATCCGCTGCCCGCGATGCCCCACCATGCCAGCACCGCCGCGCAGGAGGAGAGCAGTATAGCGATTCGCTTCCAGAGGGAAAGCTGCCGAAGGGCCTGCTGCTGCTGTTTGGCCTCGTGCAGTAATGCGGTCTTGTTCATTGAGAAAACTCCTTTCCTGTACGGCGGCCGCTGAACGATTTCGTTCAGCGGCCAGAGGGGTGAAAGTGTGATATAGTCTGAGTGAAACGATTTTAGTATGCAAGCTGCGGATCAAAGAATCCAACCAGCACGCCGACCAGCGCAATGCCGACCAGCACGAGCATAACGGTCGTCGGTGCCATTTTCTTCTTACTCATCAGCCAATAACAGAGCATAACGGTAGCCAGCGGCAGCATCTTGGGGAATATGGTATCCAGCACATCCTTCTGGAGCGATATATCACCGGGCAGGACGAGCGGCGTCGTGATCGAGATCCAGCTTGCAGCAACCGCGCCGATAACGACCGTGCCGAGCATGATGATGCTCTCGCGGATGGCGTTCGCCTTTTCACCGACGATCATCTCAACGGCCTTGCCGCCGAGCTCATAGCCCTTGAAATACAGCAGGCGCATGCCGAGCGTCAGAATGACATTGTACGCGATGATGTAGAAGATCGCGCCGAGCGGCGAGCCGCCAGAGGATAAGCCGAGCGCAACGCCCAGCAGAATCGGAATCAGCGTGCCGACCAGCAGGCTGTCACCGATACCGGCCACCGGTCCCATCAGACCGGCGCGAATGCCGTTGATCATCTCGCCGTCGATGTCCTCGCCGTTGGCCTTGGCTTCTTCCAGACCGGCGGTCATGCCGACGATGACGGTGCCCAGCTGCGGCTCGGTGTTGAAGAATGCGGAATAAGTCTTGAGGGCTTCGGTCTGCTCCTCCTTGGTGTCGTACAGCTCCTCTACCAGCGGCAGCATGGCGCACAGGTAGCCGAACGTCTGCATATGCTCCTGCGAAAAGCAGGTCAGATGGCCGTAAAACCAGTTGCGGAACGATTTGTTCAGCGCTTTCTTGGAAAGTTTCTTTTCTGCCATGATCAAATCTCCTCCTCATCGTCGTCAAATTCCGCTGCGGCAGCAGATGCAGCTGCGGGAGCGGCTTTCTGCAAAGCAAGGATCTTAATGCGGTAGTTGATGACCGCAAAGAAACCGCCGACGATAGATGCCGCGATCAGGTTAAGGCCCATGCACGCGGCCAGCGTGAAGCCGAATACGAATACCAGAATATCAACCGGCTTGGTCGCAACCTGCTTGAGCAGGATGGCGATACCGACTGCCGGAAGCAGCGAGCCGACGGTGAACAGTGTTTTCATTGCAACGCCGTCCATTGGCAGGTAGGCCTTCATCAGATCTACCATACTGGTGCCGACCTTGGTGATGATAAACGTCGGAATAAACGAGCACAGGATGTGGGAAATCCACGGGAGACCCATATCGACCACATACAGCTTGCGCAGATCGCCCTTTTCCAGAGCGCGCCAGCCCATATGCTGCCAAACGAGGTTTACGGTAGCTGTTCCGTAGAACAGCACGGTGCCGATGGTGCCGACAGCCGAACCGAGCGTTACCGCCATTGCCTGTCCCTCAGCGGATGCGGGATTGAGACCCATGGAATGCACGGCAACCATGGAAAGCGGAATGCCGATGTAAGAGATCGCGCGAACGTCAGCGGAAACCGTGCCGCCCGGCGTTACCAGTGCGATGTATACGACCTGAATGGCCGCGCCGAGATAAATGCCCGTCTGTACATTGCCCATGATGAGGCCGACGATCAGACCCGCTACCAACGGACGGCCCAGTGTGTAGTTACCGAACACCGTACCGCCCAGACCGGGCATGGATGCCAGACATGCGAGCAATCCGAACAATGCAGCCTGCCAAACTTGAACTTGCATAAGTTCTCCCTCTTTTCTTTTTTATTTTGTGAAATAGAATTTAGTAGCCGAACTGACCGCGGAACTTCTTCCAGTTGCCGATGGCGGCCTCCTTGATGAGCGCGAACTCTACTTCGTAGCCCTTCTGCATAATGGCCTCGAGTGCGTCCGCCTCCGGCTGGGTGATCGCCTGATTGTTGCCCAGCTTAGTCGCGCCCGGGCGGTCGTTGCACGGTCCGATGATAACCGTCTTTACCTCACCGGGATCAAAGCCGTCGTCCACGAGGATGCTCTTCATCGTGATCGGGTCCTTGGTGATGAGGAAGTAGCGATCCTTGCTGGCGAGCACCTTGCCGCACTTGGCGCGCCACTCGTCGAGCGTCCACACGAAAGTTTTCTTGTCGCTTGCGTTCTTGTACGCCGCCTTGAGCACCGGCGTGGTAGCCGCCTTGTCGTTTACGGCAATGAGGCCGTCGCAGGGATACTCGAGCGCCCAGCGCGTGCAGGTCTGGCCGTGGATCATACGGTCGTCAACACGAATAAAAGAGATTGACATAACTTTTTCCTCCTTATACTACTCTATTGTGGTTAAATATCGTCGTCTTCATCGCCGCCGAGATCAAACCGCTTGATCTGGTCCTTGGCCTCGCCGGTCAGTTCCTGTTCCAGCTCATCGAGCGGTGTCTCCGCATCCGCGAAGGCGGCCGTCAGCACGAGCGGCAGGTTCATGCCGCCGATGGCAAGCGTTTTGCCCAGCAGACCCTTTTCGGTGAGCACATCGAGTGCAGTTGTCAGCTGCGAACCGCCGATGATGTCCGCCGTGAGGATGATCTCGTCCTCTGTGGTAATGTCCTTAACCAGCTCTGCGAAGTTGACACGGAAGGTGTCCACATCCATGCCGTCGAGCAGGCTGGTCGAGCGGATGTCCTCGCGGTCGCTGCCTGCCATCATGCCGAGCGCGTTGTGCAGACCCGGTGCAAAGGTGCCGTGACTGACCAAAATCAGATATCTCATTTTCCGTTCCCTCTTTCCTGTTTGTTGAGCATAGTATACCGGATTTGAGGAAGCGTGAAATCTGTATTTTGTCATGACCCTCGTGTGATAATCGTCCTGTTTTTCTATGACAAATGTCATGCTGATTATCAAAATATGCAAATAAAATGCGCTCTGTCTGTGCGTGTTGCACAAACAGAGCGCGTATCGCGTTCGATATCGTCAGTTTTTCTGTAAATATTCCTGCACTTCGTGCTGTACTCTTTGCAGCTGGAGTGACAAATTATGCTCATCCTCCATCGCGGTCTGTACCAGTCCTTCGGTCAACAGCAGCGCCTGATCGTAATTGCGGAACCGCGGCGCCGCCACCGCCTGCTCCATGACATCCGACAGCATTTCCACGCCGGACCGGCTTTCGCCTGGTGTGTCCTGCCGGAGAATTTGGCGGGTTTTTTCCGAGTCAGTCACGCTCCGCAACGCGGACACACTGTGCGAATCCGTAAACAGCATGGACTGATTGTCCGCATTAGCGGTCAGCTCGCGCAGAAACTGCCACGCGAGCGTCGTATGTGCCGAGCGGCTGCTGATACCGGCCAGCACGGTGCTCAGCTCCGAGCTGTTGCCGCCTGCCGGACCGTGCGGCATGGGAATGCAGTCCCACAAGAAATCCGAGTACCGCTTGATGCGCCACGGATACGGCTGATACGTCCGGTAATCCGAGAACAGGAACGGCCGGAACGCCACCCTGCCCTCGTCAAAGTCCCGCGCAGAAGGCGCGGTCTCTGCGGTGAGCTTGTCCAGCCGCTGTGCAAACGCCACCGCCTGCACGGCTCTTGGCAGAGAGATCAGACAGCTGCTGCCGCCCTCAGTGAACAGCGATGTGCCGTTCGCGATCAGCGCATCCTGCCAGGTATATCCATAGCAGCCAAACTGATCGATTTCGCCGTCACTATCCGTGTCGTGCGTGACCTTGGCGCAGATGTTGTAAAAATCCTCCCACGTCCAGTCACCGGACGGCACAGCAATGCCTTCGCTTTCGAGCAGCGTCTTGTTGACACACATCAGCGTCGGTACGCACTCATACGGCAGCGCGTACTGCACGCCATTCTCCGCGCCGCTCTGCAGCGCCGCCGGATAGAAATCCGTGTCGGACACCGCCTCGTCCTGCGCAAGATAGCCGTCCAGCGGCGCGAGTGCACCGAGTTCGCACAGCTCACCGAAATCCTCCGGCAGCACGAGGAACACATCCGGCTCACTGCCGAGCAGGTACTGGTCGATAAGCCACTCCGAGTAATCCCGTTTGAGGATGCCGCTTGTGTAGGTGACGTGCACATTCGGGTGCTCCCGCTCGAACCGCTCGATCGCCGCGTCGATGACGGCGTAGCAGTTGCCGTTTGGCGCATCCCAGTAGCTGCCCGCCATAAAGCCGAGTCGCAGTTCGACTGGACGTGTGCGGCTGTAAACGACCATCGTCAGGCACACCGCTGTCAGCACGATGATCGCTGTCAGACGCTTCGCCAGCCCCTTCATTGCGGACCTCCAAACGGACGGCCTGCTACGCCGGTCTGCACCGCCCAGATGGCAAGCTGCGTGCGGTCGCGCAGATCCAGCTTGCTGAGAATGCTGCTCAGATAGTTGCGCACCGTGCCTTCGGACAGGCAGAGCGCGGCCGCGATTTCCTTGTTAGACAGTCCGGCACCGACCTCACGGATGATGCGCCATTCGTTATCCTGCAAATCCTCGGTCTGCTTTTCGTCCACACCGATGGTGAGGTTGCCCTTGGCCATCCGCGCGAACATCTGCAAGGCTTTGCTTGCCACATCCGGCGCGATAATGGAGCCGCCGCGCACGACCTCGCGCACCGCATTGGTCAAATCCGCAACAGACACACCCTTGAGCAGATATCCGGACGCGCCGAACCGCAGAGCGTTGAACACATACTCGTCATCGTCGAACGTCGTCAGCACGATGACCTTGATATTCGGGTATGCCGACTTGATAAGGCGCGTGCACTCCACGCCGTCCACCTCGGGCATGCGGATGTCCATCAGCACAACATCCGGCCTTTCGCTGCGCACCAGTTCGATGGCCTCGCGGCCGTTCTTCGCCATGCCGACAATGGTAATATCGCTCTGTGCGTTCAAAACAAAGCCTAAACTCTCCCGAATCAGCTCCTGATCGTCTGCCAGCAGCACTTTAATCATATACATCACCCCATCTTAACGGAATTTCCGCGTGCAGCTCAAATCCGTTTTCACTCTTCACCTTTAACGTGCCATTTAACAGCTTAAGCCGCTCGCGCATGTGCCGCAGACCAAATCCTGGCTCAATTTTCGTGCAGCCGCAGCCGTTGTCCGTTACCGTTATGCCAAGCCGACGCTCCTCCGCTGCAATGCGCACACGCACCGCGGTTGCGTGTCCGTGCCGGATAGCATTCGTGATGCTCTCCTGCACGATGCGGTACACCGCGTCCTCCTCGTCCGGCGACAGCCGCAGATCCTCAGCCTGCAGATCGAGCATAATCTCCGCCTGCGAAGTCGCCTGCATTTCGGTGCACAGCTTCGCTATCGCATCTGTTAATTGCATGCGTTCAAGTGCATCCGGCCGCAGTGCCCGCACCGAACGGCGCACCTCATTCATGCCCTCACGAGCGGTAGCCGCAATGCGTTCCATCTGCTTTTTCGCCATCTCGGGCGAGATTTCCAGCATTTGCAGACATGCGTCTGCACCGGCGGTAATGCCAGTCAGTGCGTGGCCGAGCGTGTCGTGAATCTCGCGGGCAAGGCGGTTGCGCTCGCGCGTTTCGGCCATGCGTTCACTCTCGGCGGCGTAAGCCTTGAGCTGCTCGTTCATAACCGAAAGCCGATCGTTCGCCTGTTCCAGTTCGCCGTTCAGGCGGCGTATCGCCGAGTTTTCCTCGGTCCGCTGCCCAATGAGCACCACCATGTACACCACGAACAGGATAAGGTGCAGTGCACCCAGCAAATCCACCGTGCTCTGCAAAAGCTGCCGCGTGTGCATGTCAAAATACAGCAGATATCCCGAAAACGGAACCGTGTGCAGCGCTCCCTGCAAGGCACCCAAACCGGTCAGCAGGAACAGCGCCGTCATGACGCCGAGAAACCGGCGACGCGTTCTGCCGTGCAGGCCGTCGATCAAATCCACAACCACATACAGCAGCAGGCCGTTGTAGTCCAGATGCAGCGCAAAAATCACGCACAGCGCGAATAACGGCTCGGTCCAGCCGACGAAATGATAGCTGCGTCTGCGCAGTACACCAACCACAATGAGCGCCGCCATGCTGAGAATCGCTACGGTCAGCGTCCACGGCTTGGCCGGCAGCGCGCTTAAATTCTGCGTGAACGCCACACCGTCCGACTGCCGCGCCGCCAGCACCGGCGTCATGCCGAACACCCATGCGAGGAATACGCACACGGTGATATTCAGCAGCAGCATAATCCGGCGGAAAAACTGCAAACTCTGTGCCATACCGTCCCCCCTACTGCCAGCCGTCCATGTCGTAGCTGTTTACGTTGTCCCTGGTCACCAGTGCTACCGGAACCGTAATTTCCTTTTCGTAGTCCTCGCCGTTTAAGATGGCGTAGACCGTCTGCGCGGTAATCTGCCCCAGCCGAATGGGGGACTGGGCCGCTGTCGCCGTCATAGCGCCCTCGCTGATCATGCTTTTCGCTTCGGGAGCACCATCCACGCCGTAAACCGCCGTATCCTGCAGCATGCCATGCTCCTGCAGAGCCGCCATCGCGCCAAGTGCGCTCGGGTCGTTAAGTGACATCACGGCGTCCGGCACAATGCCCTGTTCAAGCAGCTTGTCCATCTCCGGCATGGCGACTTCAAGCTGACCGGCGCTGTCCGCGCGACCGATGATTTGATAGTTGACGTCGGATGCCAGCGTATCGCAAAAGCCCTGGATACGGTCTCGGCCGGACTTGGTAGATGCGTGCTCAAGCAGCACGACCTTCGCGGAATCGCGCGTGTTCATCAGGTGCTCCGCGCAGAGCACACCCGCACCGTAGTTGTCGGACGCGATCGTGCACGCTACCAAATCCGGGTTGCCGACCTGCGAGTCGATAACTACGACCGGTACGCCCGCCTTCTGTGCCTCCCGCAGTGCCGGCTCGATCTCACGATAGTCCACTGGATTGAGCACCAGCAGGTCGATATTTTCGTGCAGCAGATCGCGTATCTCCTCGTTCTGCCGCTCCTGATCGAGCGCCGGATCACGCGTCAGCAGAATATCGCCGCGGCTTTCGATCACCAACCGCAGTTCCTCGTCAATGACGCTGTAAAACGGGTTGTTCATCGTCATGTACGTCGTGCCAATGCGGAGCGGCTCGTCCGCCTGCGATAGGGCCTGATGCGTCACGGCGGCAAGTCCGGCCGCCAGCAGCAGCGCCGCTGCCGCAAGGATTGGTCTTGTGCGCAACGGTATCCCGCCTTTCCCCTTAGTAGTTGATACCATTATAGCATAAATTTTTCCGGTGAAAAAGACGGATGTGATGGGTTTCTTGCGGCTTTGCTTCTCTATTGGTCAATCACTTGATTTTCCCTGTCCATCTTGACAAATCCGCACTTTTACCGTACGATAAGCGCAGAAATCATCCTGCAGATCACATCCTTTCGTTTGATAAGATACACATCTCACAGGCGCAGGTATCCCGATTGGAGAAGGGCGCACTGGAGCATATCCGCAAGCAAATTTAACAAATTGAGGATAGAGAATGAAAGAAACTGCCCGAAGGGCGGTTATTGAATAAACGCCCTTTCGCGTTACCGAAATTCTCAATTTTCAATTCTCCATTCTCAATGAAAGAAAAAACAGCAAGTCCGACTGAACTTGCTGTTTTTCTTTACGCTGCCTGACTTTCGCCGGAGGCATAATCAATTTCCACGCCTGGCTGGACGTTATAGCAGTACACGTTAAAGCAAATGCCTTCGCCGTCGTCCTCGACTGACCACGCCTCCATCTGCACGCCCGAGGCAACAAGATTGCTGCCCTCAAACACCGGCGTGACCCGATAGAGCACATGGTTGCCGGTTTCCTTCACATAGTCAGCGACCATATTCTCAAACGGCAGCATACCCTCGATATTGAGGTATCGCGTGCCGGTGATCAGATTCTGCTTGTTGGCATTCTCGGCGGTAAGCTGCCAGCCGATCAGGTGACAGCGGTTATACAGGTATTTGCCGTCCACACAGTCATACTTGACGGTATGCCATCCGGTTGGCTTGACCTGACCGATCGAACCGCGTTTTTCTCCATCTGCGGGCATCAGATCCTGTCCGACATTGGCGTATGCCGTGCCGCACCGTCCGAGATAATCCAAATCCGAATATTCCTCAAACGATCCGGTCTCCTGTTTGTCTGCGTCGGTGAAGAATGGCTGATTGCCATCGATCTCGACATAAGCAGAATCCGAGTAGGCGGGCAGATCGTCCATCGAAACCATACTGCTCGACGGCATGGGCAGTGCACAGCCGGAAAGCAGCAGGCTGAGCACGAATACAATCGGCGCAAACGCGCGGGTCAATTTTCGCATTTAACAAATACTTCCTCTGTTATTTTCTCATGCGAGGAACCGGCAAATTCGGTCTCGCTTTGCTTCGTCCATCCGGTTTCCGGCAAGGTGAAATACCGGTCGGCGGGATAGACACGATTCCAGTGATATACTATCACCTGCTGCACCCTGTTTAAGTATGGTGCAGGATCGTGCACCTCAGCGAAGCAGTAATCGTCCTCTGCCGCCCGCTCGAGGCAATCCTCAGCGATGCAAAGCCGTACTGCCGTATCCGCTCCGAACAGCTTTGCGGTGTACGGACTTATCCACAGCCTGTGCATACCGCAGTGCCTAAGAATGTGCTCATTCAGCACACGGTCGCGGCTCTGGCGGCGATGGTTAAAGGCCAGGCCGCCTTTATCATCCACACATAAGATCAGCTTCATAGAGTCCTCCCTTCATCGGGTATCGGATGCACTGTTGACCGGCGTAACGCTGTATGTGATGTGTCCTGCCAAAATACCCTGCCGTCCGATATACGAGCACAGTGCTTCGGTCAGTCTCGGGGTTGCCTTGCTGTGATGCAGCCGCACAACTACCACGCCGGACGTGGAGGCGAAATACTGTACGGTCTGCGTATACGCTTCCGCCGCATTTTTCTCGGCATCGCCGCTGTCCAGACCGGCATCCCACAGGCGGTAGCCTGCACCGATGAGCACGCTGCGCTGTGCTTCGGTGAGCGCGTCGCTGCCGCTCTGGTTGGCGGCTATGCGGGCTGCCACACCGGTCAGCAGTGTCAGGCGCTCGTTCGCAGCGGCAAGGTCGGCCAGCATGTCTGCTCCTGTGGTTTTGCTGTCCGCCTGTAGCAGAAAGGCTGCCGTATGTCCTTCCGCTGCGATTCGGCGAACCAGATCATCGTCCCATTCGGAGGTATCCGTCGGCAGGAAAAACGCCGCCTGCCTGCCTGCGTCATGCAGATTGTCCAGAACAGCCGCCGTGTTTTCGTTCGGCGCGCCGTAATAGGCAAGATACACGCGGACCGGCTTCTTCGCCGGCTTTTCCTCTACCTTCGGTATTTCGATGGTATCGTTGTCCACCGGCTTTGCCGGTGCGGGATTGGTATTCGTGTTATTGCTGCGGTCCGACCCGGAAGTGCTGCCCTTGTAGTTGTCGATCGTGTTCTCAATCACCTTGGTATGCGCCGCAATAAACGCCGAATCGCTCTGTGCCGAGCCGTCCGCGACACGCAGCACATTTTCCCCCTGCAGGGTCAGTGAAGAATAGGTAAAGCCAAACTTCGCACAACACAGCTTGACCGGCACATAAACCGTTCCGTTCATCTCATACGCGGGTGTGGAATAGCTGTTCAGATTCTGATCGTACACATAGCCTTCCGCAGTCGAAAAGCTGAGCGTTTCGTCGTTTGCGGAAAGATCGAGCACGCCGTCATTCTCCGAGGCAGACACACCGAGCGTGGTAAACACACTGTACGGCACATAGGTTTCGCCGCCGAGACGTGCAGGCATGGTGCTCTCGTCGAGCGGCAGGATGGAGTCGTTTACCGCTGTCAGCGTCACCGCATGCGCCGGTGCAGGCAGAAACGTCAGCAGCAGCGCGGCACACAGCACACAGCTGATGATTTTTTTGATACGCACTCACTCCTTTCAGCAATTCGTACGAACATATTATACCAAAGCACAGCGGGTTTGTCACCCTTTCTGCCGAAAAACACCTTGCGTTGTGAGAATCGAGTGCTATAATAAAAGAGTACAAATTCTTATAAAGAAAGAGTGAATCAACCATGCTGCAGATCACAACACAGCGCACCACTACTCCTAAGGCAAAGCCGGACGAAAGCAGCCTCGGCTTTGGTGTTCATTATACCGATCACATGCTGATCATTGATCACGATGAGGAACAGGGCTGGCACGATGCCCGCATCGTACCGTATCAGCCGCTTGAGCTTGATCCGGCAGCGATGGTTTTCCATTACGCAATGGAGTCCTTTGAGGGTCTGAAGGCTTACCGCACCCCGGACGGCTCCATTCAGCTGTTCCGCCCGGACAAGAATGCACAGCGTATGATCAACACCAACCATCGTATGTGCCTGCCGAGCCTGCCGGTAGAGGATTTCGTTCAGGCTGTCAAGGCCATTGTTTCCTTCGATCAGGACTGGGTTCCGCACGCTGAGGGCACCAGCCTGTACATCCGTCCGTTTGTCATCGCTACCGAGCCGCATCTGGGCGTTCGCACCTCCCGCACCCACAAGTTCATCATCGTATGCTCTCCGGTCGGCGCTTACTACTCCACCGGCATCAATCCGGTTAAGATCTTCGTCGAGGATGAGTACACTCGTGCCTGCCCGGGCGGCACCGGCTTCACCAAGTGCGGCGGCAACTACGCTGCATCCCTGATCTCTCAGGTAAAGGCACACGAGCTGGGCTACGAGCAGACCCTGTGGCTGGACGGCGTTGAGCACAAGTACGTTGAGGAAGTCGGCTCCATGAACTGCTTCTTCAAGATCGACGGCACCGTTTACACCGCTCCGACCGTCGGCACCGTTCTGCCGGGCGTTACCCGTATGAGCTGCATCGAGCTGCTCAAGCACTGGGGCATTCCGGTATCCGAGGAGCGCCTGCCGATCGCTGACGTTATGAAGGCTTCCCACGATGGCAAGCTGGAAGAGGTATTCGGCACCGGTACCGCTGCAGTTATCTCTCCGGTTGGCGAGCTGCGCTACGAGGGCGATGTTGCTCACATCAACAACGGTGAGATCGGCGAAGTTACCCATAAGCTGTACAACACCCTGACCGGCATCCAGTGGGGCAAGCTGCCGGATGAGCTGGGCTGGACTGTAAAAATCGACTGATTCCGATAAAAAGGCAAAGCCTTTTAGCGGACGCGGTTTGCAAGCAAACCGACATTCAATAAAAAAGAGGCTGACAGCTGTGAACTGTCAGCCTCTTTTTTACAATGCAAGCGTGTGATATGGTTCGCCGCTCAGCGTTTTCCATGTAAAAACACCGTTTTCGAGTGTCATATAGCCATGTGCGGTATCATTTTTCGGGATGGACACTGAACCCGGGTTCAGATACAGGTTTTCCCTGCCAAACGGCTCCCATGCCGGAATATGCGTATGCCCGTGCAGCAGCACATCGCCCTTACGCAGCGGCGGCGGTGTTTTCGTGTTGAATTGATGTCCGTGCGTGACATACACCAGCCGCTCCCCTGTCGGCAGGACGGCATAGTCCGCGAGGATTGGAAACTCGAGCACCATCTGATCCACCTCGGTGTCGCAGTTGCCGCGCACACATAGGATTGTATCCGCCATGCCGTTCAGCATGGCAATCACCTTCTTTGGCGCGTAATCGCGCGGCAGATCGTTTCTCGGACCGTGGTAAAGAATATCGCCGAGCAGCAGCAGACGCGCAGCCTGCTCGCGCTCGAACGCCTGCAGCAGCTGTTCGCAGTAGTATGCCGAGCCGTGAATATCGGATGCAATGAGAAATTTCATGCCGCGCCTCACCTGCCTGCCTGCTTTGGCACATCCACGATGGTGCCGCCGCCTACAACTACATCGCCGTCATACAGCACCGCCGCCTGACCGATCGCTGCGGCTCGCTGCGGCTCATCAAACACCAGCTTGACACGGCCGTCCTCCATCGGAGAAACCGTCACCGGCTGCTCCGCATGGCGGTAGCGAATCTTCGCCTTGATGTGGATTGGCTCGGTCAGCTCCGGAATCGAAATCCAGTTCATGTCATCTACGATCACAGTGTTCGAGAACAACGCCGCCTCCGGTCCGACCGAAACCGTGTTCTTCTCCATATCCTTGCCGCAGACGTACACCGGCTCACCCATCGCAAGACCGAGGCCGCGTCTCTGACCGACGGTATAGCGGACAGCACCCTTGTGCTTTCCCACCGGCTTGCCGTCTAAATCGAGGAAATCGCCTGCCGGATAGTGCTTGCCCGTGTACTGCTCCATGAACTTGACGTAATCGCCGTCCGGCACAAAGCAAATATCCTGGCTGTCGTGCTTGCGTGCGTTGCAGAAGCTGAGCTGCTCCGCCAGCTCGCGGATCTCCGGCTTGTTGCGGTCGCCCAGAGGAAATTTGGTGTGCGCAAGCTGCCGCTGCGTCATCGTGTACAGCACATAGCTCTGGTCCTTGCCCGCGTCCACGCCCTTTTTGAGCAGCCAGCGACCGGTCTGTTCATCCTGCTCAATGCGGGCATAGTGACCCGTGACAACGTAATACAGGCCGTGCTGCTCGGCAAAATCCAGCAGCTTGTCGAACTTCATAAAGCGGTTGCAGTCAATACAGGGATTGGGCGTGCCGCCTGCCTCATAGGTGCGGACAAACTTGCCGATGATCTTCTCCTGAAAATCCAGTGTAAAATCCAGCACCTCATACGGAATATCCAGCTGAAACGCAACCTCACTTGCGTCCTCGATATCCTTTTCCGAACAGCAGGTGCGGAAATTACATGCGCCGAGATCCTCGTTGCGGTACAGCCGCATGGTCGTGCCCATGCAGCGGAAGTCCGCCTGCCGCATCAGGTAAGCCGCGATCGAGCTGTCTACGCCGCCGCTCATCGCAATGAGTGCGGTCTTCTGTTCTGCGTTCTGCATCAATGCCGTCCTCTCTTTCGATATATTAAGTGGTAAGTAAAATTTTCATCAGATAGCAAAAAACTCCGAAAACCATGTGGTTTTCAGAGTTTCTGTGGTCGAGGTGACAGGATTTGAACCTGCGGCCTCTTCGTCCCGAACGAAGCGCTCTACCAAGCTGAGCCACACCTCGAAATATTGTTATTTGATTTGAAAAAAGTGGTCGAGGTGACAGGATTTGAACCTGCGGCCTCTTCGTCCCGAACGAAGCGCTCTACCAAGCTGAGCCACACCTCGAAATCAAGCTGCCAACGCTTTTCCGTGACAGCTTTATTAGTATATCGCAGAAATCGCTTTCTGTCAACACTTTTTTGAAATTTTCCTTAAATTTTCTCGAGCAGCTTTGCCACCAGACGGCGCAGCTCTGCGCCGCGGCGCTCGGCAGTCTCGTTGACCTCAGCGCCCGAGAGCGGCTGCATAAGCACGCCCGCCGCCATATTGGTGATCATGGCAATACCGACGAGCGGCAGACCGCAATGCGCGGCCGCAATGACCTCGAACACGGTGGACATGCCGACCGCATCCGCGCCGAGCGTGCGGAACATGCGGATCTCCGCCGGTGTCTCAAACTGCGGGCCGTTTACGCCGCAGTATACACCCTGATGCAGCTTAAGACCGCAGTCCGCAGCGGCCTGCAGGGCTTTTTCACCGAGCTCATGGCTGTAGGCGAACGTCATATCCGGAAAACGAGTACCGAGTTCAGGATCGTTTTTGCCGGTCAGCGGACTTTTACCGGTCATGTTGATGTGGTCGGTGATCAGCATAAAATCACCCGCATGATAGCCGGTGTTGATGCCGCCGGAGGCATTCGTCACGACAAGCGCCTTCACACCCAACTCTTTCAGCACATAAACAGGATATGCCACCTCGTCCGGCGCGTAGCCCTCGTAGCCGTGCAGACGGCCCTGCATGCAGATAACGCGGCGTCCGGCCAGTGTGCCGCACACCATGCGTCCTGCGTGGTCGGGCGCGGTGGATACCTTGAAGTGCGGAATCTCGCCGTAAGGTACATACGTCGGGTTCTCCACCTCATCTGCCAGCGGGCCGATGCCCGAGCCGAGCACAAGTGCGATTTCGGGCACAAACGGCAGCTTTTCTTTAAGATATGCTGCAGATTCCACTACATTTGCTTTTGTCAGCATAGGTTGTCCCTCCTTACAGCCGACGCAGGATAGCGTCCGTGCGCTTCTGCGTTTCCGCCTTTACCTTTTCAATGTCAATGGTCTTGAATTCACCATCGCGGTACAGCACCTCGCCGTCTACCATGGTCAGGCGAACGTCTGCGCCCTGAGCCGCATAGACCACGTTGCAGGCGGCATCGGTCATCGGCGTAAACTGCGGCGTATCGGTATCGATGACGCACAAGTCAGCCTTATATCCAACCGCCAGCTTGCCGCAGTCAGTGCGTCCCTGCGAGAGCGCACCGGCGCGCGTTGCGGTGTGCAGCACCTGTGCAGGCGTCAGCAGTGTGGAATCGTGATAGAAACCCTTGTATACCACGCCGAACAGGTAAATATCCTGCAGAATATTCAGGTTGTTGTTGGAGGCTGCGCCGTCCGTGCCGAGCGCGATATTGATGCCCTTCTCCAGCATTTTCGGGATGTTCGCGTAGCCGGATGCCAGCTTGAGGTTGCTCGCCGGACAGCAGGCGACCGAAACATTGTGCTTCTTGAGGATATCGAAATCCTCGTCCTCCAGCCAGACGCAGTGCGCCGCCGTGGTCGGAGAATCGAAAATGCCGTGTGCCTCCATGTACGCCGCCGGCGTCAGGCCATGACGCTGCTTGCACTCCTCGTGCTCGGTCTGCGTCTCGGACAGGTGGATGTGGATACGCGCACCCGCGTCCTTCGCGTGAGCGGCTACCGCCTCGACCACCTTGGGTGTCGAGGTATACTCGCCGTGGATACACAGATCACCGATCAGACGGCCGCCCAGCTCGCCGTTCCACCCGTTCAGCAGGCGCAGATTGTCCTTGTAGGCGGCAAGGCTCTCGTAGTCGCTGTCGTCAAATACGGTCAGGCCGCGGCTGAGGTTGCACTTGATGCCGCTCTCGCGGATCGCGGGCATCATGCCGTCGAAGAAGAAATACATATCCGAGAACGAAACCGTACCGCTCGCCAGCATTTCCGCAATGGAAAGCTGCGTGCCGTAGTACGCCGCTTCGTCATCGATCTTGTCCTCAAACGGAAATACCTTCTCACCCAGCCAGCGCTGCAGCGGCAGATTCTCCGCGTAGCCGCGCAGCAGCGTCATCGGCGCGTGGCTGTGGACGTTGTAGAAGCCGCTCATCAGCAGACGGTGTCTGCCGTCGTAACGCTCACCGTAGTCCTCCTGCGGCTCGGTGTCACCGATATAGGCGATCTTGCCGTCCTTCACACCGACGTACTGCCCGCGTTTGAGCGCAAAATTCTCATCCAACAGATCAATGTTGCAAAAAAGCATTGTTTTCTCCTTTTCTCTTTACAGAACATGGTAATGCGGGATAATATCCTCGTATTCGCCGTCCTTGTTCAAAAATCCGCCCGGAATCACACCAAGCTGTGTGAATCCCAGCTTTTTGTACAGCGCAAGTGCGCCCTTGTTGCTCTTGACGACTGCGTTGAACTGCAGCACGCGGAATCCGCACGTTTTTCCCTGTGCAATGCAGTGCTTTACCAGTTTTTCACCGATATGCTGTCCGCGCACAGACTTTTTAACTGCATAGCTTGCGTTGCAGATATGACCGCAGCGGCCCACATTGTTCGGGTGCAGAATATACAGACCGACCAACTCACCGGTTTCCGTATTGTACGCCACGCCGGTATAGGTCTGCTCAGTGAAAAAGGCATGACCGGTCACCTCGTCCAGCTTTTCCATCTGCGGAAAGGCTTTGCCGTCCTCAACGACCTCGTTCCAAATTTCTGCTGCCTGTGCAGCGTCACGCTGCTCGTACTGCCGAATTTCGATCTGCATGGTATCTCATCCCTTGGGTTTTCTCTTATTATAGCATAGTGCAGGAGAAAAGAAAACTGTCGCATCGGCTGCAAACCGCGGAAACGCGCTGACGCCGCGCGGGCGCACAGTGTGCGCCCATTTCTCTGCCTCTACGCAACGTCAGATACCTTACTGCTACACATGCAGGTTACTCTCCGCAAGCGCGGCATGCATGACAGTGTCGCGCAACTCGTTGGTCTGGAGAATATTCTGCACAGCATTTGTGAATTATCTGCGACTTGCCGAACGATAACCCATTGCGTTCTCTCCCCTCTCAACTTTTCACTCCTCGCTCTTTCTTAAGGCAACACCGCACAATTAAAGCGGCGGCTCCTTGCGCAGGCTCCGGTCGCGCTGCCGCGGTGCTTTGCGGAAATTTTGTGTCCTGACTTTGGCTTCGGTTCCTTGCGCGAGTTCCGTCCGCGCTGCCGAAGTTTCACGGTAATACATCAAGTATTACCGCAAAACTGTGCCTCGTCAGTACGCAAAATTTACTCGCAAATCACTCTTGTTCAATTATGCGGTATTGCCTTAAAACGCCGAATACTTCAAAATGTCTTTTCGCATTCGCGCGATAATCCGCTTTTCCAGCCTTGAAATATAGCTTTGCGAGATACCCAGCAAATCTGCGACCTCCTTCTGCGTCAGCGCCTTCGGCGTGCCGATGCCGAACCGCAGCGAGATGATCTGCCGCTCTCTCGGCGGCAGATGACCCAGTGCACGATGCAGCAGCATTTTGTCCACATCATCCTCGAGCGGCCGCATGACGCTGTCCGGCTCGGTGCCGAGAATATCACTCAGCAGCAGCTCGTTGCCATCCCAGTCCGAGGACAGCGGCTCGTCGATGGAAACCTCGCTCCGCCGTCCGGCGATCTTGCGCAGGTGCATGAGGATCTCGTTCTCGATACACCGCGACGCATACGTCGCCAGCTTGACGTTTTTGTCGCTCCGGTAGGTGCTCACCGCCTTGATGAGTCCGATCGTTCCAATAGAAATTAAATCTTCCGTTCCCACACCGCTCGACTCAAACTTGCGCGCCAGGAACACCACCAGCCGCAGATTGTGCTCGATAAGACGGTTGCGCGCCGCAACATCGCCCCCGCTGTTCGCCTCCACGGCGGCGGCCTCCTCCTCCGGAGACAACGGCGGCGGCAGAACATCGCTGCCGCCGATATAATGTACGCCTTGCGCTCGAAACCGCCGCAAAACCATCTTTAACCACTGCAGAATTTTCATTTTTGCTCTCCCTTTCACACCCCGATAAGTCCCTCGTACGCGCCCTGTCCGATGGAGACCGCACCGACTGCACACACACAGTCGAGTGCCGTGCCGTCCGCTCTCAGCACGCTGTCCGGCCGGAAATACAGCAGCAGACCGCCATCCGTGCCGACCGCGTGAAACGGCAGCAGACCGCAGCGTGCAGCCAGATTTTCCGACAGAGCCGCCAACTGCGCGGACGCACTGCCAAACGGCAGTTTCGTGCCCAGCAGGCACTCGGCGGCCTTGCGCTCGAGCACCACGACCGGCTTTCCGGATACCGGTTCGATCAGGTCGTTGCCCGTGTCGTGCAGCACACGCACGGCGGTCTGCCGATTGCCGAACCGGATGGTCAGCGTTTCCGTTTCGCGGTGCAGCGCGCCGTGCTTCGCGTCTCCGCACAGGAGTATCCCGCTTGCCGCGTAGCCGACAGCTGCCGCCAGCACGAGCACCTGTATCGGCACCGCAAAGTAGTACCCACACGAGAGCAGCAGCCTCCTGCCGCTTGCGGCACTCAGCGCCGCCGCCAGTCCGGCGAACGAGGCCGCGACCACGCCGTACAGTGCACACAGCCGCGCAAGGTGCCGCTCTCTGCCGAAAGCGACCATGCACAGGCCCAGTCCTGCAAGCAGGCGCAGCGGCGCGAGTGTCAGCACCGGCCAGACCGCACCCAGCACGGCATAACCGCCGCCGAGTGCTGCTGAGAAAATCAGCCGCATTTTCCGCACCTGCACGCCGCCTAAGCGAGCCGCCGCAAGCAGCGTTGCGCCATCCATCAGCGCGTTGACGGCAAACAGCACATCCAGATAGACGACCATACCGCACCTCCCGAACAAGATTCAGTATAGCACGGACAACGTGCACGTTTTGCCGAATAAAGAGCGTAAAATGCCCGAAGCCGCTCTACCATAAGGTAGAACAGCTTCAGGCAAAGAGTAGTATGTAAGTAAGATGTGGTCGAAATGAGAAAAGGTATAAAAAAACAGCAAGAGTCCTGCACCTTTTATCGGTATCAGCCCCCTTGCTGTGTCTTTATCATACTGCAAAATCGGCAGCTTGTCACCTGTCGTTTTTTACAAAATTCCCAGTAACTCTATCGGTTATTTTTGGAGTGCGTACTGTGCCAGCAGCTTTGCCGCGTCCTCGACATCGGAAACCGCACACAGCTCGCTCGGAGAATGGATATAGCGAGTCGGGATGGAGACCGCGCCTGCCTGCACGCCTGCGCGCGCCTTCTGCAGCGCCGACGTATCCGTGCCGCCGCACAGCAGGATTTCGCGCTGCGCGGATACACCGCAGTCCTTCGCCGCCTGCTCGAGCGCATCTACAACCGCCGGTGTGCAGATAACCGAGCGGTCCATCACCTTGACTGCCGGTCCCTTGCCCAGCTCGACCGCCATCGCGGACTTCATCTCCGGCAGGTCGCCGGTATCGGTCACGTCCACTGCGATAGCCGCATCCGGCTCAACTGCGAACGCTGCCGCGCCTGCGCCGCGCAGGCCAACCTCCTCCTGTGCCGTAAACACGAAGTACAGGTCGTTCTCGATTTCCTTGTCCGCCAACTGCTCCATCATCAGCAGGAGTGTCACACAGCCGATGCGGTTGTCCAGATACGGGCCGCACAGCACGCCGTTCTGCTCGAACCGCGGTGCTTCGTACACGGCAAAATCGCCGATCTGCACCAGTTTGCGCGCTTCATCGGCATTCTTTGCACCGATGTCGATGAACAGATTATCCAGTGTCAAATCCTGGAGCGGCGTCTTTTCCTCGTACGAGATCACGCCGCGCGTGCCGTTGGCAAACTTCACCTGAATATTCAGCAGGTCGCCGACATACAGGCCGCCGATCTGCGAAAAACGGATAAAGCCCTTGTCCTCAATATAGGTGGCAACCACACCGATAGAGTCCATATGCGCGGCAAACAACAGCTTTTTGCCATTCTTTGCGCCTTTTTTGCGGCAGATGAGGTTGCCGAGTGCATCCGTCGTCACATCGTCGATATACGCGCCTGCAATCTCCGCGATGGTCTCGCGGACCGCATCCTCACGGCCGGAAGGGCCGAATGCCCCCGCGACCGTGTTCCATAAATCAAAAATCTTGCTCATTCGTCGTTCCCTCCGAGTTCTTCCAGAAATGCGCGTGCGGCAGCGAGCACCGCTTCGCAGTCGGCTACTGCCGCCACCGAGGACGGCGAGTGAATATAGCGTACCGGAGCCGCAGCCGCGCACACGCGCACGCCCGCACGGCTCTTGTGGATGCGGCCTGCGTCCGTGCCGCCAGCTACGCGCGTTTTCGTCTGCCAGCAGATGCCGCGCTTGTCGCAGGCATTGCGCAGAAGTTCAAACAGCTCCGCATCGTAGATAGTCGCGCCATCCATGAACGGCAGAACCACACCGCCGCGTACACGGCAAACAGCTTTGCCGCCTTCCACCTCTGCGAGATCAGCAGCTGTCGTACCCTCGAGCACCATTGCAAATCCTGGGTCGAGCGCATACGCCATGCTTGCCGCACCGCGCAGACCAACTTCCTCCTGCACAGTAAAGCAGAACCAGGTGTCGATCGGCGGCTCGTCCTCGATGAGCTTGAGGAGCGCAGCACAGCCGACGCGGTCATCAATCGCCTTGGCCTTGATAAGACCGTCGCCGAACTCGACAACCGCCGAGTCGAACACGCCGTAATCGCCAAGCGAAACCTTGTCCTCGGCGGCAGCTTTGCTCGCTGCACCGATGTCGATATACAAATCCTTGGTCTTGGGCATGGTGCGGCGCTCTGCTGCGGTCGTCAAATGAACTGCCTTGATGCCGATCACGCCCTGCACATCACCGAAGCGAACCGGTCGGCCGATGACAACACGCGGGTCCACGCCGCCGACAAAGCCGAACTTCAGCATGCCGTCGTCCGTAATCTGCTTGATGATAACGCCGACCTCGTCCATGTGTGCGCACACAACGACCGGACGCTCGAGCGCCTTTTTGCCCTTTCGGAACACCATAATGTTGCCGATGGCATCGGTCTTTATCTCGTCCGCGAACGGCTTTACCTTCTCGAGCACAAACTCGCGCACCGCATCCTCACAGCCGGACGGCCCCGGCAGCGCGCACAGCTGCTTCATCAGTTCGATCATGCGCCCACCTCCCCGTCAAATTCGCGCAGGAATTCTGCCATCAGGTCAGCGACTGCCTGCACATCAGACAGCTCCACAACCTCGACCGGCGTATGCATGTATTTTTCCGGAATGGACAGCAGACCCATTGCGATACCGCGGCCGACGATCTGCATCGTCCACGCATTCGTGCCGGTGTTGCCCTCCATGATTTCAAGCGTATAGTCGATGTCGTTCGCCTTGGCGGTCTTGATGAGCGCCTTGGTAAAGCCGCGATGCAGGTTCGGTCCCATGCCGACTGCCACGCCGCTGCCGAGGTCGAACACACCGTCCGACGGACCGTCCGGCGTTCTGCCGTGGGTCACGTCCACCGCGATGGCGTACTCCGGCTGAACCGTAAACGCGCCGGTCTGTGCACCCAGCTCGGTGACCTCCTCCTGCGTGCTGATGAGCACTGCGACATTGCACTTCAGCTTGTCCTTTGCCGCGTGCAGCTTCTCCATCGCCAGCAGGATGGCGGCAACGCCTGCGCGGTCGTCAAGGCACTTGCTGCAAAGCTGACCGCCCGCCAGCTTGATCGGCTGCTGCGCGAACACGATCGGCGTGCCGACACGAATGCGGCTTTTGGCATCGAGCAGACCGGTGTCGATCGCCATCTGGTCGATGGGGACGGACTTGTTCTGCTCACCTGCCTTGAGCAGATGCGGCGGCATGCAGGATACCACGCCGTATAGCGGCTCGTCTGCGAGAATGGTCACCTCACCGCCGAGCAGCATGCGCGGGTCCACACCGCCGACCGGCGCGAACCGCAGAAAGCCGCCGTCCAGTACCTCGGTGACAAGAAAGCCGATCTGGTCGAGATGCGCGTCCAGAAGGACGGTTTTCGCGCCCTCTTTACCGCAGGACAAGCTGCCGATCACATTGCCGTTCTTGTCCGCGTCCACGGTGTCGCAGTACGGCCGGAACAGCTCCGCGACGGCCTTTGCCGCCTGCATTTCAAAGCCGCTGACCGCCGGCAGCGCGCACAGCGTCCGCAGCGTTTGTTCTAACTGCAAGGAAATTCCTCCTTTTTCGTCTTTTGTCGTACAGGTTCTATTATAACCGTTTCATTGCTCGGTTACAAGGCACAGCAAATGAAAAAGGCACCGAATCGGTGCCTTTTTCATGTTTATCAGATTTCCTCGCCGGTCGGGAGGTACAGCTTATCCATCACGCGGACACAGCCGTTTTCAAAGGTGGGTTCCAGCGTGATTTCACCATCCTGCTTGATGGTGCCGAGCGTCGTGCCGAAGCGGTCAAAGCAGGTAACGGTATGCTCATCCGTGCGGAGCGCATACACGCCTGCGCCGTCGGTCGGCAGTGCGCCCGGACGGCCGTTCGGGCACTTCACGCGGAACAGAACCTTGTTCGTGCCGTCCGCGTCACAGCGGATGTACTCGTATTCCTTGTCGTTAATCCAGTGGCTGTAAATGTTCTGACCGACCTCATCGAACGCATTCTGATAGGTCTTTGTCAGCTTTCTGCCGTTAAAGTTGTACAGCGCATAGTAGCCTGTATTCTCGGAGTAGATGTAGGTATCACTGTACTGATTGAGATACAGACCGCCCGAGCTGGATGCAATGCGCTTGCCGCCTGCGATAATGGCAGCCGAATTATTGCCCCACACAGTAAAGCGGTCTCCCGCACCATCACGAATCTCCATCTTGCTGCGGTCAAACGCAAAATTCATGCTCCACAGGGTCTTGCCGGTGGTGTCGATGGCACGAATAGTCTTGCCGTCCACGTTGACAACCGCCTTGCCGTCCTTGAAGTTGGTCATGCGATCATAAGTCGCCGTGCTCTTAGTGCCGTCAGCCAGCGCAATGTAGTCCTTACCGTAAGTCACCTTGGTGATGTCCATCGGACACAGCCAGCCTGCCTGCTCGCCGTCTGCGACAAGAATGCGGTAATCCTCCAGTTTTTCGCCGGTTTTGAGGTTCACCACGTCATATTTCGTGCCGTTTTCCATCGTCACACCGGCCCATACACCGAGCATAGTAATATTCTCGAAGGTGCCCTTGGTATCCTTATAATCGGTCAGCAGCTTTTTGCCCTTTGCGTTCTCGATGTGCATCTGCGACCGTGCACCGGCACCGCCCTCATCGTCCATGACAACGGCGTACTCTGCCGCAGTCTCGCCGCTCGGCACCTCGGCATACTTGGTATCATACAGGCGCAGCATGGTCGCGATGGACTGCTCGCGTGTATAGCTGTTATTCGGTGCAAAACGATTGCCGCTGACGCCGTTCATTACGCCCTGATTGTAGACCCAGTACACATCATTCCGTGCCCACGCCTGAATATCCGCGCCGTCCGCGAAAACGTGCGGCATACGGTCCTTTACGTTGTCCTTGGCATTCTTGCGCAGATTGCCCAGACGGTGCAGCATGCTTGCCGCCTGCTGACGGGTCAGCTGCTGCTGCGGTGCAAACTTTCCGCCGCCGACACCGTTTACCACGCCCAGAGCCGCGCAGAGCAGCACATCCTCATCCTTGGTATCCGAGAAGGAGACCACAGCCTTATCAACGGATTTTACGTTGCCGCTCTTTTCCCAAGTGTGGTAAACCGCTGCCGCCAGCGCGCAGAAATCCGCACGGGTGATGCTCTGCGTGTACGCCTGATCGACCTGCTCCGGCACAATGCCCGCGTTCCGCGCGGTATCCACCGCCGACTTGGCCCAACTGCTCGGCGCTTCCGCTGCCGCAGCCGCCGTCACCAGCATAGCCGCAGATAAAATCGCTGCAATCGTTCGTTTCATAGAAAATCCTCCTTTTAATTCAGCGGTCAGTGATTTTTTCTTTGTTTTGGATATTGCGCGCGCTGTTTTCTGATCGCTGCATTGTATTTGACGTTGGGTATCTACAAAAGGTTCCCAGATTTATCGGGTAATGTCAAAAAAATCATTGACGGTGCAGGTCTGCAGAATACCGTCCGGCGTGTAGTATTCATCCCGCAGGACGCGCTGCTGCTCGTCATACCATATTTTCTCGGTTACGCCATCCTCGCTGACGCAGACTGCGGTGCGCTCGGCGTCGTCGTATGTCCACTCGTTGTCCTGCATCATTTCGTAATTCGGATTATGCACATCATTTTCCATGTGCAGCGTGGAGCCGCGTGCATCCTTCACCGTGATCCATGTGCCGGTCAGCACGCCCGCGAAAACCGTACTGGTTCTGGTCGTTTCTCCGGTTTTGGGATTGTATTCCGACACTGTCTGTGACTGCATGTTGCCTGCCGTGTCGCAGCTCTGCTCCAGATACGGTTCTTCCTCGTCTCCGCGATAGGTGTAAGTCTCTATTCCGTCCGCATTCGCTGCGCGAATGATACGCCCCTGCTCATCATACTCTGTGTAAGAAACCGTCTTTACACCGCAGGTTGTGGAATACCATGTCATTTTGCTGCCGCTGTAAACCTTGCGTTCGCTGGAACTCACACCGAACGGACGCTTGCAATTCAGTGACCAGATCTCGCGGTTCTGTGCATCGTATCCGGTGATTCTGAGATAGGACCATTCCTTCTCATCCGGTATCACGCGCGTTGTCTTTTGCTGTTCAATCCGAGCAGCAGGCTGCATATACGCCAGAAGTGTCCAGTTTTCTGCTGTCGGACGGACATACCGCAGCCCGTTCATCGATAAGCCGCCGAAAACAACGCCGCAGCAGACCGCAGTGCTTGCCGCCAGCATTCCGGCTCGTTTGAGAATGTTCAGCTTCACCCAAACACCTCCTCAGCGGGTTACATCGGTGTATGTTGTTGTAATCTCACGCGACAAACCATCCTCCGAAAAGCTATATGCATTTTTTATCCAGCGTCCCTGCTCGTCATACCAGTATTTCTCGGTCGTGCCCTCCGCCTCGTCCACACAGGTGGCCGTGCGCGCGGCATCGTCATACGTCCACTGATAGTCACAGGTTCTCATCTGTCCGCCCGCGCTGACATGCACTTGCTTTACGATGTTGCCATGCGAATCCAGTATGCAGTACTGCGAGGCAAGATAGGTACCATCGTCTTCGTATATGTCCATATTGGTGACGGTACTGCCTGTTTGCGGGTCGGTTTCGGTGATCTTGCGGCCGGTCAACGCGCCCTGCGCGTTGTGCGTTTCCTCCAGATACGTTTCAGTCGCATCGCCGCGGTAGTAATACGTCGATATGCCGCCATAGTCGGTTTCCATACGGATAAGCCGTCCCTGTTCATCATACTGGCAAACCGAGTCCGCTTTTCCGCCCTGACCGAAGAAATACCGCGCCGATGTATTGCCGATGTACACATCACGGCTGCTGCCGACCGATGCCAGCTTGCCGAATGTCGTGCGCGACCAAATCTCGCGGTTCTGTGCATCGTATCCGGTGACAGTGTAGGTCGGGTCGCCCTCACCGAAGTCCATAACGCACTGCTCGATGCGTTCCGCCGGTTCGACCCACGGCAGCAGCCACCAGTTATCTGTCGTTGGCCTCATGTAGCGTAAGCCATTCACCGCCAGCGCCCCGAAAACACCGGCTGTACAGGCGGCAGTTGCCGCCGTCAACATTCCCACACGTTTGAGCAGATCTCTGTTCATAAACATCCGCCTTTCTCTATCCAATTGTCCTGCCTGTCTTATTGATTTCAGTATAGCATAAATTTTTCCGGAAGGATATATCTCTTTGCATTTTGAAACAGAAATGTATCATGCAGCGGCAAAATCGTTTGTCTGCGCCCGGTTGGCGACGGTGCGGGAGCACACTGTGCTCCCCTGCGGTTGCGCGTGTGCAGCTGAATTTACAGGCGGTGAGCCGAAAGGTCGCACCCCAGGGCACCTTCTCTTGCCCTGACGGGCAATTCACCTTGCCGCACCCTATGGTAAAGTCTAACATCGGATATAATTCGTGTATGTTACGAAATAAACGCAAAAAAATCCCGCAGAGAAAACCTCTGCGGGATTTATTATGCTATTTCAGCAAGCGCTTTGCGCGATCTTACGCCTCGGGAGCGTACAGATCCTGCAGGCGCTTCAGGTGAGCGTAACGCTTGGTAGACTCTACCTCGGAACGCTCGAACAGGCCCTCTGCACGATCCGGGAATGCACGGGTCAGTGCGGAGTAACGAGCCTCGTTCATCATGAACTTGCGGTAATCCTCGGTCTTGGGCTCCTTGGACTCCAGAATGAACGGGTTCTTGCCCTCGTCAGCCAGCTGCGGGTTGAAGCGGAACAGGTTCCAGTAACCGCAGTCAACAGCCTTCTTCATCTCAGCCTGGCAGTTGGTCATGCCGCCCTTGATGGAGTGCATCTCACACGGAGCATAGCCGATTACCAGCGACGGGCCCGGATAAGCCTCAGCCTCAGCGATGGCCTTCAGGGTCTGAGCCGGATTAGCGCCCATAGCTACCTGTGCAACGTAAACGTAGCCGTAGCTCATAGCGATCTCAGCAAGGCTCTTCTTCTTGGTGGTCTTACCGGAAGCTGCGAACTGTGCAACAGCGCCGATGTTGGTAGCCTTGGAAGCCTGTCCGCCGGTGTTGGAGTAAACCTCGGTATCGAATACCATAACGTTTACGTCCTTGCCGGAAGCCAGAACGTGATCCAGACCGCCAAAGCCGATATCGTATGCCCAACCGTCGCCGCCGAAGATCCAAACGGACTTCTTAGCGAGGTATTCCTTGTGAGCCAGAACATCCTTGCAGTCCGGGCAGCCTGCTGCTGCGCCCTTTTCGAGCTCTGCAACCAGTGCCTTTGCCGGCTCAGCGTTAGCAGCGCCGTTGTCCTTGGTATCCATGAAGGTGTTGACAGCATTCTTGAAGTCGTCGGTAGCGTTCTCAGAGCCAGCCATAACCTCGAGCTTGGAGATCAGGCGCTCACGGAGAGCTTCCTGACCATAGTACATGCCAAGGCCGTGCTCTGCGTTATCCTCGAACAGGGAGTTAGCCCATGCCGGACCGTGGCCGTTTGCATCAACGGTGTACGGGGAGGTAGCAGCCGGGCCGCCCCAGATAGAAGAACAGCCGGTAGCGTTGGAGATGTACATGCGGTCGCCGCAAACCTGAGTGATCAGGCGGGCGTAAGAGGTCTCTGCACAGCCTGCGCAGGAACCGGAGAACTCAAGCAGCGGCTTCTTGAACTGCGAATCCTTTACGGAGTTCGTGGAGATCATGTCAGCCTTCTCGGAAACCTTTGCTACGCAGTAATCAAATGCATCCTGCTGAGCAGCCTCGTCAGCCTGCGGAACCATAGTCAGGGACTTGGTCGGGCAAACGCCGATACATACGCCGCAGCCCATGCAGTCCAGCGGAGATACAGCCATGGTGTACTTGTAAACGCCCTTGCCCTTGCCGGCCTTGATGTCAACCAGCTTGGTGGAAGCCGGTGCTGCAGCAGCCTCTTCCTCAGTCAGAGCGAACGGACGGATGGTAGCGTGCGGGCAGACGTAAGCACACTGGTTACACTGAACACAGGTAGCCTCGTTCCACTGCGGAACGGTAACTGCTACGCCGCGCTTCTCGTAAGCAGCTGCGCCGTGCTCGAAGGAGCCGTCAACATGCTCGCCTGCGAATGCGGATACCGGCAGGGAGTCGCCGTCCATGCGGCCGATCGGCTCCATAACGTCCTTGACCATCTTAACGACTTCCGGACGGCCCTGCAGATCGCGGGTATCAGCCTCGTCCTGTGCGTCAGCCCAGTCAGCCGGTACGTCGATCTTCTTGAATGCGGTAGCGCCGATGTCGATAGCCTTGTGGTTCATATCAACGATGTCCTGGCCCTTCTTCAGGTAGGACTTGGTAGCAGCATCCTTCATGAACTGGATAGCCTGCTCGCTCGGCATTACCTTAGCCAGTGCGAAGAATGCAGACTGCAGAATGGTGTTGGTGCGCTTGCCCATGCCGATCTCGATAGCGAGGTCGATAGCGTTGATGGTGTAAAGCTGAACGTCGTTCTTAGCAATGTAGCGCTTCTCGGAAGCTGCCAGATGCTTGCTCAGCTCTTCCGGAGTCCACTGGCAGTTGATGAGGAATACGCCGCCCGGCTTAACGTCACGCACGATCGGGAAGTGCTTGGTGATGTAGGACGGGTTGTGGCATGCTACGAAGTCAGCCTTGTTGATGTAGTAAGGAGAACGGATCGGCTTGTCGCCAAAACGCAGATGCGAAACGGTTACGCCGCCGGTCTTCTTGGAGTCGTACTGGAAGTAAGCCTGTACGAACTTGTCGGTGTGGTCACCGATGATCTTGATGGAGTTCTTGTTCGCACCAACGGTACCGTCGCCGCCGAGACCCCAGAACTTGCACTCGGTCGTGCCTTCTGCTGCGGTGTTCGGTGCCGGCTTCTCCTCGAGGGACAGGTAGGTAACGTCGTCGTTGATGCCCAGGGTGAACATCTTCTTCGGCTCTGCCTTAGCCAGCTCCTCGTATACAGCGAATACGGAGGACGGGGGCGTATCCTTGGAACCCAGACCGTAACGGCCGCCGGTTACTACCTTATCGGTGATGCCTGCATCAGCCAGAGCGGTAACAACGTCCATGTAAAGCGGCTCGCCCTGGGAGCCCGGCTCCTTGGTGCGGTCGAGGACTGCGATCTTCTTAGCGGTCTCCGGGATAGCTGCGATCAGCTTGTCAGCACGGAACGGACGGTACAGGCGAACCTTAACCAGGCCGACCTTCTCGCCGTGTGCGTTCAGGTAATCGATAACTTCCTCTGCAACGTCGCAGATGGAGCCCATAGCGATGATAACGCGGTCAGCGTCAGCAGCGCCGTAGTAGTTGAACAGCTGGTAGTTGGTGCCGAGCTTGGCATTTACCTTGCCCATGTACTCCTCAACGATGCCCGGAACAGCTTCATAGAACTTGTTGGAAGCCTCACGGTGCTGGAAGAATACGTCGCCGTTCTCGTGAGAGCCGCGCATCATAGCGTGCTCCGGGTTCAGTGCGCGCTTGCGGAATGCTTCAACAGCATCCATGTCGCACATTTCCTTCAGATCCTCGTAATCCCAAACCTGGATCTTCTGGATCTCGTGGGAGGTACGGAAGCCGTCGAAGAAGTTGATGAACGGAACGCGGGACTTGATGGTAGCCAGATGTGCTACTGCAGACAGGTCCATGACCTCCTGCGGGTTGGTCTCAGCCAGCATAGCGAAACCGGTCTGGCGGCAAGCCATAACGTCGGAATGATCACCGAAGATGTTCAGTGCATGAGATGCAACGGTACGAGCGGAAACGTGGAATACACACGGAAGCAGCTCGCCTGCGATCTTGTACATATTCGGGATCATCAGCAGAAGACCCTGAGAAGCGGTGTAGGTGGTGGTCAGCGCACCTGCTGCCAGAGAACCGTGTACGGTACCCGCCGCACCTGCCTCGGACTGCATTTCGATTACCTTAACGGTAGTACCGAAAATGTTCTTCTGACCTGCGGCAGCCCACTGGTCAACGCTGTCTGCCATGGGGCTGGACGGGGTGATCGGATAGATACCCGCAACTTCGGTAAACGCGTACGATACGTGCGCGGCCGCAGTGTTGCCGTCCATGGACTTCATCTTTCTTGCCATGTTGATGTCCTCCTATAAAAAATTATAATTCTCAATCGGAATTAAAAGCCCTCGTTTTGGTGTATTTTAACCTAAACTAAGCCTTACCTGCCCCTTCATTGTAGCACTCACGCACAAAGTTGTAAACAGTAAATATACTATTTTCCGCACTATTTTTCAAATTTTGATAAGCCGTTTCGTATTGTGAAACGTATGCAAACTTTTTATCATGGAATTTCTGTGTTTTTTCCGTGTTTTTTATTGCGTAATCTGATGACACATAGTATAGTATTAGATGTATAGTTATCTGGTTATGTCATACGTATCGGAGGGATCGGCATGGTATCTCGCGTATTCTCCGCAGGACTGAGCGGCATTGACGGCTACATTGTCACCGTCGAGTGCTTCCTCTCCGGCGGACTTCCCCGGCTGGATGTCGTCGGTCTGCCGACCGGCGCGGTATCCGAAGCCGGAGAGCGCGTCCGTGCCGCCGCAAAGGCCTGTGCCTTTGACTGGCCCGTATCCCGACTGACCGTCAACCTCGCACCTGCCGACACCAAAAAGGCAGGAACAGCATACGATCTGCCCCTTCTGCTTTCCATTCTGGCGGCAGCGGGCGAGATCGACGCACCGCCCGACAACGCTCTCTTCTTCGGAGAGCTTTCCCTCACCGGAGAGCTGCGGCCTGTCTGCGGTGCGCTTTCCATGGCACTTGCTGCGCGTGATGCCGGTTTCAAAACCGTATTCGTTCCCGCGATGAACGCCGCCGAAGCATCCTATGCTTCCGGTGTGACAGTGTTTCCGATCCGTACATTAAATGAGCTTCTCGGACATTTGAACGGCAGAAAGCCGCTCACGCCGTGTGCTCCTCCGCCCAGGCCCGAACCGCAGGACGATGCGCTGGATTTTGCGCATGTGCTCGGTCAGCACGCGGTCAAACGCGCGCTCGAGATCGCGGCTGCAGGCGGACACAACGTGCTTCTTTCCGGACCGCCCGGTTCGGGCAAGAGCATGGCTGCAAAACGCTTTTCCACCATCCTGCCGCCGCTGTCCGACAGCGAACGGCTGGAGGTTATCCGTGTCTGGTCCGCCATTGGCAGAGGGCAGGAGGCGGTCGAGCGTGCCGAACGGCCGTTCCGTGCACCGCACCATAATTCCTCGGCCAACGCGATGGCAGGCGGTTCGGGTGCCGCAGGCCGGCTGCCCGTCCCCGGCGAGATCACGCTCGCGCACCGCGGTGTACTGTTTCTGGATGAATTTCCGGAATTCCGCCGCGATGTGCTCGAAACCCTGCGCCAGCCGCTTGAGAACGGCAGAGTTACCATCTCGCGTGTCGCCGGCCAAGTGACGTATCCGGCACGGTTTCAGCTCATTGCCGCGATGAATCCCTGCAAATGCGGCTGGTACGGCACGGAACGCTGCACCTGCACCAAGTCCGCCGTTCAGCAGTATCTGCACCGTCTGTCCGGTCCGCTGCTCGACCGAATCGACCTGCAGGTTGCTGTGCAGCCGGTTGAATACGCCGCGCTTGCTGCACGAGGTCAGGTCAGTGAGGAGCACTCCGCCGACATTCGTACCCGCGTGCTCGCCGCGCGCGAGCGGCAGTATGCCCGGCAGGGCGCCGACGTGTGCAACGCCGCCATTCCGCCGCCGCAGCTTGCCGAGCACTGCCCGCTGAGCGCGGATGCGTCTCGTATGTTTGCGGCCGCATTTCAGCGACTGGGGTTGACCGCTCGTGCGCATGACCGCGTACTGCGTGTTGCCCGCACGATCGCCGATCTGGCCGACAGCAATGTCATCGAGGCAGAACATCTCGCCGAGGCTCTGCAGTACCGTTCACTCGACAGGGCCGCAGGTTCTTGACAGCTTGTGGAAAAGTCTGTGGATGATGTGTATAAATTTACAATTACTGTAACTTCGTCTAAATTCGACCATTTCGTTTTATTTAAGGCAATACCGCATAATTGAACAAGAGTGATTTGCGAGTAAATTTTGCGTACTGACGAGGCGCAGTTTTGTGGTAATACTTGATGTATTACCGTGAAACTGCAACAAAATCAGGGCACAAAATTTCCGCAAAGCACCGCCGCTTTAATTGTGCGGTGTTGCCTTAACATACTGGTTTGTTTTATCCGCAAACCAACAACCAGTCAGGAGGAAAAATTCAATGTCTCATCCTATCGCTCGCCGTGCCGGTATGCTTGCGCTGACTGCCGCAATGCTCATGCCAAGCGCGGGAGCATTATCCGATGTGTCCAGCTGGGCGCAGGAAGGCGTTGCCGCTGCGCAGAATGCCGGTCTGGCACCTTCGTCCCTGGCCAACAGTGCCGCTTCCGGCTCTATCACCCGCGCAGAGTTCTGTGCCGTTGCGCTGAACGCCTACAAGGCTGTCAGCGGCAAGGCTGTCTATGTTTCGGGCAAAAAGCCGTTCGAGGACTGCTCGGATCCCAATGTCACCGCAGCTTACCTGCTCGGCATTGTAAACGGCCGCACCAACGGCAACTTTGATCCAGATGCCAAGATCAGCCGTGAGGAAATGTGCACCATACTCGACAACATCCTCGCCGCTGCCGATATCGAAGCAACCGAGATCGCAGGTGATGCCTGCATCGAGGATTACCCCGATGTAAGCATGATCAGCGATTACGCAATGCAGCCGGTCGTTACCATGGTCGATCATTCGGTCATCAACGGCATCACCGATACCAGCACGGACACCACCATTCTGGCTCCGTCCGGCACCACCACCCGTGAGCAGGCGCTGATCATGGCAAACCGTTTCTGCACCGCCTTCAAGCCGGATAAGACGCCGATCGCAGCGGTTGACGGCTCCGCTAACCTGCCGACCACCGCCGGTTCTTCCACCTCTGCCGCAACCACCATCACCGGTCTGCCGAAGACCGAGGCTGAGAAGATGACCTACGTTTACGGCGCAGGCAACGGCAAGTACCAGTCCGCAGCTGAGGCTGAGGCTCACATGGTAGAGATCGTGGTTCCGGTATGGCATCTGCAGTCCGACGGCACCAAGGTGGCCTCCAAGGCTTATCTGCAGGTAAACGCTTCGCTGGCTTCCATCTATCAGGCAATCTTTGAGGAGATCTTCAACGGCTCCGAGAAGTTCCCGATCTATGATGTAGGCTGCTACTCGTGGCGCACCGGCGAGCACTCGCAGGGCACCGCAGTTGATATCAACCCGGACGAGAACATGGAAGCTACCATCAACTCGGACGGTTCCCTGTCTCCGACCTGCGGCACCCACTGGACGCCGTATATTGATCCGTACTCCATCCCCGAGGGCGGCGATGTTTACAATGCCTTCACCAAGTACGGCTTTACCTGGGGCGGCAACGGCTGGCGCACCAAGCGCGACTACATGCACTTCAGCTACTTCGGCCGCTAAGCACTACATACGAAATGGCAAAAGAAGGGACGGCTTATCGTTAGCCGCCCCTTATCTTTTGTGAAATTTGTGTAACTTTACAGGAATTTAATTTGCAATTTTAGAATAACATGCTATAATGATATATAGAGTAAATTAGCAAGGAGGCATGACATCATGAGAAGACTTTCTATTCCGCAGAAGCCCGACCGTCCGGACATCGACGATCTGATCTTTGGTGATGACCATAAGACGCAGAGCGAAAAGTAACCGCACTTTTTGATCGGTTCCACGCAGGGCTTGCAGAGAAACAGCAGCCGCGTGGTTTTTTTATACCTGTTTTTGAAAGGAAACATATAAAAATGGAATCATCCAGTCCCGCGTTACGGACAAAAACGTAACACCCGAAGCATTTTTAATGCCTCGGGTGTTTTCTTTTCTGTTAGTCTAGAGATTACGAACAGCGCCTGCGAATGACATATACAGTTAAATGTTATCGTAGGGCGGGGTGCTCTACGGATATGATATAATATAAATTTCAAAGATTAAATCCGCAGGTGCTGTCTGTAATAACACGCTAACGAATTGTGCGGCACTGCTATCCCCCAGGGGACCCTCTCTTGCCCTTCGGGCAATTCACCTTGTGCCGCACCCAGCGCAGAGTTGCCCTTATGTGTAGCAGCAAAGTATCTGACACTGCGTATAGGTAAAGAAATGGGAGCACACTGTGCTCCCCTACGGTAATAAAAATCCTCTGCCGTTCCCCTATTTCGGAGCGGTCGCCGCTCTCCGATTTTCGCCAGGCTATCCCAAAGGAAAGGGGTGATTCACAAGAGGGTGGAAACCTTGGTGTCTACCCTCTTGTGCCCCTGCCGGGCAGGCAAGATTCGTTCGCTTCGCAAGCGACAAACCTTCGTATATAACGATTTAACAAACTCGAAGTTCGATTTCCGTACTCATGCAAAAATAAAACCCCACCCTGCCGATGCAGTCCAATTAGTAACCTGCACGACTCATGCAGGTGGGTCCTCTGTTTGATACCTCTGCGCTTCCAACTTCCGTGTATACCCGGGAGGCCTGCTGCTCAGTATCAAAACTTTCCGAAGTCCCGTACTAAAAATGTGGGTTAAAAAAGGACTGCTGTCGAACAGGGCAGGATCTTACCGAAATAAAATGCTTTGCTTCCGATAACGAAGCTGCGCTGTTTACTCTTATTTTATGCCATCGGTCGGAGAATTACTCCTCCTCTGCCTCGGCGCGTTCCATAACGATGTTGAACACTGCATCTGCGATCTCGTCATCCTCGACCGCCTCGAGCAGCTCTTCGCCGTTCTCCTCAACGATCTGCATGATAACGACCTCTGCATCCTCCTCGATGGAGATCTCTGCAGGGATAAACGCCAGATAGGTCACGCCATTATATTCCACGGTGTCGATATGCTCAAACTCGACCTCGTTGCCGTCCTCGTCGATCAGGGTTACAAAATCATTGCCGTATTCCTCGCTCATGGGTCCGGCACCTCCTTAAATTCATAGTAAAGGGGAGCAATCAGGTGTTTCCTGTCCCTTGTATTAAGCATAACAAATTATGACGTATTTGTAAAGCCTTATGTTGTGCATTCAGCACTACACTTTACACGATCATAGTATGTCTGTTGCTGTAATAATCATACCAGTTAAAAAACATGAAATAAAGCCTTGACTTTGCAAATTAATTCTGGTATAGTAGTTGAGGTAACAAGGAAGAAGGCATGTCCTCACCCGCAGCGAAGCAAACGGGTCAATAAAGCACAGAAGCCGCTTTGCGCGCTCTGCGATTTTATTTGGAGGACGGTCTGAATGATCAGTCCTTTTTCTTTTTGTCTTAAACCGATTTCGTTTGGAGGTGCTTACCAATCAGCAGCATGGAACATCAAATCAATGAAGAGATCCGCGACAAGGAAGTTCGTCTGATCGGTGACGACGGCGAACAGCTCGGCATTCTGCCTATTCAGCAGGCACAGGATATCGCCGTAGAAAAGGGCATGGATCTGGTCAAAATCGCGCCGCAGGCTAAGCCGCCTGTCTGCAAGATCATGGATTACGGTAAATTCCGCTTCGAGCAGGCAAAGCGCGAGAAGGAAGCGCGAAAGAATCAGCGTGTCGTGGAGATCAAAGAGATTCGCCTGACGCCTAATATCGACATCGGCGACCTGAACACCAAGGTAAAGAACGCTTGCCGCTTCCTGCAGGACGGCAACAAGGTCAAGGTTTCGGTTCGCTTCCGTGGCCGTGAGGTCACGCACGCGTCGCTTGGTCAGGATCTGCTCCATCGCTTCGCGGAGCTGTGCTCGGAGTGCAGCACGGTAGAAAAGCAGCCCAAGCTCGAAGGCCGCCAGATGCTGATGTTTCTGGCACCCGCAAAGGACAAGTAAAACCAACGCGCATATATAGCGCAAATTCAGAGAGGAGCAAAACCTTATGCCTAAGATCAAAACGCACAGCGGTGCAAAAAAGAGATTTTCCGTTACCAAGAACGGTAAGTTCAAGCGCGGTCACGTTGGCAAGCGCCACCTGCTCAACGGCCATGGCAAGACCACTAAGCTGAAGCGCCACCTCCGCAAGGAAGGCTTCGCAGATTCTACCAACGTAGCACAGCTGAAGCGTCTGCTGCCGTACAAGTAAGTTAGAAAACAACATCTTTCATATAGGAGGCAAACACAATGGCAAGAGTTAAGGGCGCAATGATGACCCGTAAAAGAAGAAAGAAGATCCTGAAGCGTGCTAAGGGTTACTGGGGTTCCAAGTCTACCCACTACCGTGTAGCCAACCAGGCTGTAATGAAGAGCCTGAAGTACGCTTACATCGGCCGTAAGCACAAGAAGCGTGACTTCCGTCGTCTGTGGATCACCCGCATCTCTGCAGCTTGCAAGACCTGCGATATCAACTACAGCCGTTTCATGAACGGTCTGAAGAAGGCTGGTATCGACCTGAACCGCAAGATGCTGGCTGACCTGGCTGTAAACGACCAGGCTGCATTCGCTGCACTGGCTGAGAAGGCTAAGGCTGCACTTTAATTGCATAACAAAAACGAGTCTGTGAAAGCAGGCTCGTTTTTTGCATTCAGCGTTCCGCTCGGGACGCTGTTTTCATATTCCGCGTTCCTCTGCCCTATACTGTGATGGTAAGGAGTGTGATGAAATGGGTCTGTCCATTTACTTAGGGGTACAAGGCTACGGCTGCGCCCGTGCCGAGGATAAAGATCGGTTTGCGCATCGGTTTCGGCAGGACGACAGCGTATGCTGCTATGCCGTGTGCGATAAAGGCCGATACGCCATCCAGAACCGCCTGCAGGAAGGTCAGGCGTATTATTTGACCATCCGGCAGGGAACGGTAATACAGGCCATTCTCAGCCGTCCAGACGCACAAGGCGTAATCCATGCCGTTAGCGGCAATTCCATCACAGTAGACGGCATGCACCTTCCCTGCCGCGCTGTGTTTGAAATCCGCACACGAGCCGGCGGCGCTGTCGTTCTGCCGTGCTTTCTCACCGGCCGGATTGTCGGCAGTTATGCACAGGTATTCGGCGATGCTGCGTATATCCGGCCTGCTCCGCAGATGTATCATCCGCCGGTTCACGGTGTTCCCGGTCAGCGCACCCTGCAAAACCTGCTCAGAACCGCCTTGATGCCTGTCGGCATCGCCCTGTACGTCTACGGCGGCGGCTGGAACCGTCAGGATACCGGCTCCGGCAACACCGCTATGCACATTGGTCTGCCGCAAAGCTGGATTGACTTTTTCGACCGTCAGAACGCCTGCTATGCCTACCGCAACGACAGCAATCCCGCGCACAGCTACTACCCGACCGGCGGCTGGAACCAGTACGGCTATGCCGGTCTGGATTGCTCGGGCTACCTCGGCTGGACGCTGTACAATACCCTGCATACCGAGAGTGCGTCTGTCTCCGACTGCGACGGCTATGTCGCGCCCGCCGCCGAGTTTGCCCATACGCTTGCCCAAAGAGCCTGGGGTACCCTTTCCCGTCAGGACTGCGGCAACGGCCTGCAGGAGCCGTCCTCGTTCCGTCCCGGCGATATCTTCAGCATGGACGGTCATGTGTGGCTGTGCATCGGTCCCTGTCGAGACGGCAGCATCGTCATCGCGCACTCTACGCCCTCGCCCAGCAAAACCGATTGCAGAGGCGGCGGCGTACAGCTCAGCGCGCTCAATCCCGCGTGTGATGCGGATAAGAATTGTCAGGCTTATCGGCTTGCAGAACGCTTTATGCAGCGGTATTCGAGATGGAGTGCAAGATATCAGGCGCAGCTGCTGCCCTATTCGGTTTATGGAAGGTTGTCTGAGAATCCGCATGCAGGATTGTTTCGGTGGAATGATTTTCTTTCAGATAAAGAAGGTGTTCAGGAACAGTTTGCGGAGGAGATTCTGCAAATTGAGAATTGAAAATGGAGAATGGAGAATTACGCGACGGTATCATTTTTCATTTGTTCATTATCAATGGTACAAACAGATAAACGGCGGGGTGAGGGCACCCCCGCCCTACGGCAACATTTACCTTCACGTATTACCCGCAGGAACTATCCGTAACAACGCATAAACGAGTTGCGCGACACTGTTATCCCCCAGGGGACCCTCTCTTGCCCTTCGGGCAATTCACCTTGTGTCGCGCCTGCGTAGAGCAGCCGATATGTGTAGCAGTACGGAATCCGGCACTGCGCAGAGGTAAAGAAATGGGAGCACACTGTGCTCCCCTGCGGTAATAAAAATCCTCTGCTGTTCCCCTTTTTCGAAGCGGTCGCCGGTCTCTGATCTGCGCCAGACTAACAAACAAAAGGAAGTGGGAGTTAAGAGGGTAGAAACCTTGGTGTCTACCCTCTTGCCCCGCCGCAGGGTGCGGCGACTTCCCGCCAAAGATTGGCGCCCATTCCTCAATCTTCAGCGAACAGAAAAAGCAAAAAATCCACTTGCTTTCGCAAGTGGACTAACTGGAGCGGCTGACGAGGCTCGAACTCGCTACCTCCACCTTGGCAAGGTGGCGCTCTACCAGATGAGCTACAGCCGCATATGTGATTTTGAGAAGAAAAGGTGGAGCGGCTGACGAGGCTCGAACTCGCTACCTCCACCTTGGCAAGGTGGCGCTCTACCAGATGAGCTACAGCCGCATATTCCTTTCATCTTGCTTTTGGCTTACCGCCTCAAAGCAAGATTTATTATATCAGGTAATGTGCCCTCTGTCAACACTTTTCTTTCTTTTTTCGCAAATTTTTCCGAAATACAGAAAACCGACGGCACACACCGTCGGTTTTCTCTTTCTCTTTTCCTTTTCAGCTTCTCAGTGCACCCAGACCTCTTCGTGCTCGCCGCGGCGCGGACGATTGAGCAGATGCTTGATCGCCTCCTGTGCAGGCATGCCGCCGTACAGCACGGCATACATCGCTTCGGTGATCGGCATGGACACGCCCTGCTGCTGTGCAAGGTGATAGCCCGCCTCGGTCGCGTAATAGCCCTCGACCGTTGCGCCAACCTCCTTCATCGCCTCCTGCGCGGTCGCGCCCTTGCCGATCAGGATACCGGCACGGCGGTTGCGCGAGTGCATAGAGCAGCAGGTTACGATCAGATCGCCCACACCGGACAGACCTGCAAATGTCTCCTGCTTGGCGCCCAGCTTGACGCCCAGACGCGCGATCTCGGTCAGACCGCGGGTCATAAATGCCGCCTTGGAGTTGTCGCCCAGACCCAGACCATCCGAAATACCGGCGCCGAGCGCAATAATGTTCTTGAACGCACCGCCCAGCTCACAGCCAATGATATCAGACGAGGTGTACACGCGGAAATTGGTATCGTTCATGAACGCCGCCTGCGTCAGCTCAGCCGCCGCACGACTCTCTGAAGCGGCTACGATAGCCGTCGGAATGCCGCGTGCAACCTCCTCGGCGTGCGTCGGACCGGTCAGTGCAACGACCGGATTGCTGCCGTTCATCGCGTTCGAGATGGTCTCGGAGAACCGACAGTAGCCGTGCTTGGAGTCCAGACCCTTGCCGACATTGACGATAACCGTATGCGGCGGCACGATCTTCGCCAGCTGCTCCGCCGTGCTCGCTACCGCGAAGGACGGCACCGCCAGCACGACCAGATCCGCTTTGGCAGCGCCGGACATGTCAGTCGTAATCTCAATGCCCTCCGGAATGACAACACCCGGCAGCAGCTTCTCGTTGCAGCGCTCGCGGTGCAGCAGGTCACACTCCTCCTGCAGATAGGTCCACGAGGTTACTTCATGTCCGTTCTGGTGCAGCAGCATCGCCAGTGCGATGCCCCAGCCACCGGTACCCAGTACAAAAACCTTCATGTTACTTCTCCTCTCCGTCAGGCGATGCTTCGATCGTCTTTTTGCTCTTAAAAGAGAATTTATTTTCCGTGCCGTGCAGGATGCGTCCGATATTCGAGCGATGCATGAAAACGACTGCCGCCGCCATGCCGAACGCCATCGCCGTCAGCACCGGATCGCGATAGAACAGCCATGTCGTGATCGGAAAGCTGACCGCGCCGAGGATCGAACCGAGCGAGATCCACTTTGTCAGCACGACCGACAGAATGAACAGCGCGAATGCAATGGCGAACACGCGCCAGTCAAAAAACGCGAGCATAACCGCGCCGACCAGCACACCCTTACCGCCCTTAAAGCCGAAATACAGCGGAAACATGTGGCCGAGGATAACGAAAATACCCGCTGTCAGCTTGCCGACCGGACCGCCGAGCGCCCAGCCGACCGAAACCGCTGCGGCACCCTTGGCAATGTCGCCGAGCAGAACGAACAGTGTCTTTTTCGCACCCATCGTGCGGTACGCGTTCGTCAGACCGGCGTTGCCGCTGCCGTAGTTGCGGATATCCTTGCCAAGCGTCACCTTGCTGACAATGATCGCAAAGCTGAGCGAGCCGAACAGATACGCGCACACGGCAATGATCGCAAAATGCGTAAGTGTCATGTTGCCCTCTCCTTACTGCGACTTGTCGCTGCGCTCGCGGATGACCATGCGTACCGGCGTACCGGTCAGACCGAACACCTCACGGATCTGGTTTTCCAGATAGCGCTGATAGGAGAAATGGAACAGACGCGCGTCATTGCAGAAGCAGACGAATGTCGGCGGGCAGGTGGAGGCCTGCGTCATGTAGAAAATACGCAGACGCCGGCCCTTGTCCGTAGGCGGCTGCACGCGTGCGGTTGCCTCTGCGAGAATGGCGTTGAGTCGGCCGGTCGGAATGCGCATATGGTTCTGCTCATATACCTCATGGATGAGCGAGAACAGCTTGTCCACGCGCTGACCGGTCTGCGCGGAAATGAACAGCACCGGTGCATACGGCATGTATGCCAGGCCCTCACGGACACGCAGCGTGTACTCCTTCATGGTGGAGCCGTCCTTCTCGACCAGATCCCACTTGTTTACCACGATGATGCACGCCTTACCGGCGTTGTGCGCCTCTCCGGCCACCTTGGTGTCCTGCTCGGTAACGCCTTCGGTCGCGTCAATCATGATAACGCATACATCGGCGCGCTCTACCGCCAGCAACGAACGCATAACCGAGAATTTCTCGATCTTCTCGTCCACCTTGCTCTTCTTACGGATACCGGCGGTGTCGATGAATGTAAACTTGCCGTGGGCGTTGTCCACATCGGCGTCTACGCTGTCGCGGGTCGTACCGGCGATATTGGAAACGATAACACGTTCCTCGCCGAGCACGCGGTTGAGCAGACTGGACTTGCCGACGTTCGGCTTGCCGATGAGAGCCACGCGAATGCGGTCCGCGTCCTCCTCTTCCTCGTCTGCCGGCGGGAAGTATTCGTAAGCCGCATCCAGCAGCTCACCGACACCATAGCCATGCAGCGCAGAAATACCGTACGGCTCGCCCAAACCGAGGTTGTAGAACTCATAAAACTCCGCCGGAGGATCACCCGGCTTGTCGCACTTGTTGACAGCCAGCACGAGCGGCTTGCCCGAGCGCAGCAGCATGGACGCAACGTCCTGATCGGCGGCAGTAATGCCGGTGCGCAGATCGGTGATCAGGATAATGACATCCGCATGCGAGATCGCGGTCTCTGCCTGAAAGCGCATGAACTGCAGAATCTCGTTATCGTTCGACGGCTCAATGCCGCCGGTGTCGATGACAGTGAAATCACGACCGCGCCAGTCGCTGTCAGCGTACAGACGGTCGCGGGTAACGCCCGGCGTATCCTCAACGATGGAAAGCCGCTTGCCTGCCAAGCGGTTGAACAGCTGCGACTTGCCGACATTCGGACGACCGACGATCGCAACAATAGGCTTTGCCATAAATTCCCCTCCTTTAAGGTCAGTTTAAGACATTTGCAAACAAATTACAAGCAAGAAATTCGTTAAAAGTCGCGCGTCAGCGCGCATTCAATCGAATTTGCTCCGCAAATCCATAAAAAGCCGCAGCATGTATGTGACTTTTTATGCAAGAAAGCAAATCAGTGTGCCGCAAGGACGCGCCGATTTGCGCCCGGGACATATCCGAGCCGTGCTCGGTACGTCCCTTCTCGATGCACAGGCAAGCCTTTTCATCGAAACCTGAAAAAAAATGGAGAAAGCTATCCGGCCTTCTCCATTTTTCCTGTTCTGTTTTAAGGCTTACGCTTCCTTAACGGACTTAACCTCACGACCGTTGTAATAGCCGCAGGCCTTGCACATTCTGTGCGCCAGCTTCATCTCGCCGCACTTCGGGCACTTAGCCATGCCGGGCAGAGAGAGCTTCCAGTGGGAGTTACGACGCTTGTCGCGGCGTGCCTTAGAAATTTTACCCTTAGGTACTGCCATGTTGGATACACCTCCTACTCTATCGTCTTATTTTTCAATACGAACTCATTCGCCCTTGTCGGAATCGAGCAGGGCGCGCAGCGCGGCAAATCGCGGATCGATCTGCTTTTTATCGCAATCGCAGTCGGTCACATTGCGGTCGGCGCCGCAGTGCGGACAGAGGCCTTTGCAGTCCTCTTTGCACAGATAGGTCATCTGTACCTGCAGGATCAATGCCGGCACCAATACGTCCGCAGGATCCACGCTGTCGCTGGTCAGCACAAAAAGATCGTCCTCTTCCTCCGCCTCGGGGTCATCCGAGAGCATCATGTCAGCCTCGGCTGAAAGCGGAATCTCGAGCGGTTTCAGGCAGCGTGCGCATTCGGTGGAGTAGATCGTTTCGATCGAACCCGCCAGTCTCACAACACCGCTTTCATTAGAAACCACGCCTTTGATGTGGACAGGGCTTTGAAACGGCTTCGCGCCATAGAGCTTTTCGTCCGTCAGGTCGATCGTTTCTTCGAACGGAATCGACGCATGTGCAGACGCGTTCAGCTTTTTTAAGTCAATCTTCATGTCAACCTCACATGGTACTAAGATAGTATACTACAAACAATCGGTCTTTGTCAACCAAAAAATCTACAAAACACGGTATTTTTCCGAACTGTCCGCCCGCACTTTTCTTTTTTCGGAAAATGCGGTATACTGGTTTCACCCAAATGGGCAAATCAACGGAAAAGGATACCCTGCCTTGAGAGAATATTATATCACAAAAAACGACAGCGGACAACGTCTGAATAAATTTTTAGAGAAAGCTGTGCCGCTTTTATCCGGCGGCATGATGCACAAATACCTGCGATTAAAGCGCATCAAGGTCAATAACAAGCGCACTGAAGCTGCCTACAAACTCGCCGAGGGCGATTCCGTGCAGCTTTACCTCAATGACGAATATTTTGACGCGCCCAAGGAGGAAGAAGCCTTCCGCCGTATTGCCAAGCCGCGCGTGCGCGTTGTGTATGAGGACGAGCACATCCTGCTGGCGGATAAGGCGCCGGGCATGGTCGTTCACGCAGACGAGCACGGCGACACAGATACGCTCATCGCGCACATTCAGGCGTACCTGTTTCAGTCCGGCGCGTGGAATCCGGATGATGCCGCGTCATTTGCACCAGCCCTCTGCAACCGCATCGACCGCAACACCGGCGGCATTGTCATCGCGGCAAAGACCGCTGAAGCGCTGCGCATATTAAATGATAAGATCAAGGACCGCGAGATGGAAAAGCGGTATCTGTGCATCGTGCACGGCAGACCCAAGCCGCCCGAGGGGCTGATCGAGAACTATCTCCGTCGTGATGAAAAGCGCAAGCAGGTCACACTGCACAGGACCCGCGTGCCGGGTGCCAAAACCGCACGCACGCGCTACCGCACGCTCACGTCGCACGGCAGACTGTCGCTCGTGGAGTGTGAACTGCTGACCGGCCGTACGCACCAGATCCGTGCACATATGGCGTCCATCGGCTGCCCGCTGCTCGGTGACGGCAAATACGGCACGAACGAACTCAACCGTCCCTACGGCGAGACCGGTCAGGCGCTCTATGCCTATTCCCTCACCTTCCGATTCGCGCAGGACGCGGGAGCCTTGCAGTACCTCGACGGGAAAACCTTTAAGATTAAAGATATTCCGTTTGTGAAGAAGTATTTTCCGAATTTCAAGCCGTGAGTAATGGAAAACGGAGAATGAACACAACGGTCTCATTCCGCAAAAAGAAAACGCTGAGCCACCGCTCAGCGTTTCCCTTTATGCGATTTAGTTATCGTCCTGCAGGGCATCAAAGCCTTCTGCGCCGGTACGAACCTTTACGACGTTCTCCACATCGTAAACGAAGATCTTGCCATCACCGATATGACCGGTATACAGAACCTTCTTGACCGTTTCAACAACGGTTTCAACCGGAACCTTGGATACAACAACCTCCATCTTCATCTTGGGCAGCAGGGTTACGTCAACCTCAGCGCCGCGGTAATACTCGGGAGCGCCCTTCTGTACGCCGCAGCCAACTACGTTGGTCACGGTCATGCCGGATACGCCGATGGATGCCAGCGCTTCCTTCAGAACCTCAAACTTGGACTGCTTTGCAATGATAACGATCTTGCTCAGCTTGTGGCCGCCGGCAGCAGCCGTGCCCTCTGTGGTAACCTTGGTCACCGGAACAGCCTTCTCGACTGCAACCGGAATGGTGTCCTTGATCTTTGCAGCGGTTTCGCCAGCCTTGGTGCCCAAAACAGCAGGAACGACCGGCATAAAGTCTGCGTATGCGGAGGACAAGCCGTGCTCCGGCTTATCCAGACCCATGATCTCCTCAGCCTCGCTTACGCGCAGGCCGATGGTGTGCTTGATAACATTGAATACGATGGTCATGGTGATCGCAACCCATGCAATGACTGCAACGACACCGAGAACCTGAATGCCGAAGAAGTGGAAGCCGCCGCCGTAGAATACGCCGAGGGGCTCAACCTCAGTGCCATTATAGTAAGCGAACAGGCCGGTAAGGATGGTGCCCAGTGCGCCGTTGATGCAGTGCACGCCGACAGCGCCGACCGGATCATCTACCTTGAGCTTCTGATCGACAAATTCGATGCCGAATACAACGGAAAAGCCTGCGCAGATACCGATGATAACCGAACCGAACGGAGTAACCACATCGCAGCCTGCGGTAATAGCTACCAGACCTGCCAGAGAGCCGTTCAGCGTCATGGAAACATCAGGCTTCTTGTAGCGGATCCAGGTGATGCACATAACGGTAACGGTTGCAACAGCAGCTGCCATGTTGGTGGTTACAAATACACGGGATGCAACCTCAGCACCGCCGCCCGACAGCGCAACGGTAGAGCCGCCGTTAAAACCAAACCAGCAGAACCACAGGATGAAGCAGCCGAGTGCGCCGAGCGTCAGGGAGTGACCCGGAATTGCACGAGCCTTGCCATCCTTGGTGTACTTGCCGATACGGGGACCGAGGATTGCAGCGCCGACCAGAGCTGCAACGCCGCCGACCATGTGTACCGCCGTGGAGCCTGCGAAGTCGTGGAAGCCAAGCTCTGCGAGCCAGCCGCCGCCCCAGATCCAGTGACCGGAAACCGGATAGATAACCGCAGAAATAATCATCGAGTAAATGCAGTATGCAGAGAATTTGGTGCGCTCTGCCATCGAACCGGAAACAATGGTCGCAGCAGTTGCACAGAATACGGTCTGGAAGATCAGGGTCGTCCAGTCGTAGCCCTCACCGACAACGCCGTCCGCGAAGAAATCAAAGCCGCCGAAGAACGGGCTTGCCGCGCCGAACATGATGCCGAAGCCGAGGATCCAGAAGATCGGCGTGCCGAGCGAGAAGTCCATCAGGTTCTTCATAATGATGTTGCCGGCATTCTTTGCTCTGGTGAAGCCGGTCTCAACCATTGCGAAGCCCGCCTGCATGAAGAATACCAGCGCCGCCGCAACAAGCGTCCAGCCTACGTCCATCGACGCAGCAAGTTCCATGATATCCATTTTTAATGACCCCCTTGGAAATAGAAATGGCGTATATCTCCACCATCCCCGAAGGAACAGCGGAAATACACGCCATTGTGTATAGAAATATATTTTCTAACGAATGTAATTGATGTCTGCTCTATTAAACGTAGAACAGAATGTCGGAGTAGGTCGGGAACGGCCAGAACTTCTTGCCTACCAGACCCTCCAGCTTATCAGCCGGTACGCGAACCGCATCCATTGCGGAGATGACAACATCGTGGTAGTAATGTGCTGCCTTCTGGCTATCATCGGTTGGAACGGCTGCAACAGCCTCGTCGAGTGCTGCGCTCTTGGTGTACAGCTCCTCGGTCAGCTCGGAAACCTTGCCCAGCAGACCGGCCTCCATGCCGCCGGTAACGCCTGCTGCCTTCTTGGCATTGATGGTGCCTGCCAGCTCGTTCTCAAATGCGATGCACGCCGGAGTGATCTCCTCGCGTACCATATCACTCATGGTCATAGCCTCGATGTGCAGGATCTTGTTGTACTCCTCAAGCTGGGTCTCCATACGGGAATGGATCTCCTCGGCGGTGTAAACGTTGTGCTTTGCGAACAGGTCGAGGTTCTTCTGGTCAACGTAATGCGGGAATGCGTCCGCTGCGCTCTTGAAGTTGAGCAGACCGCGCTTCTCCGCCTCTGCTACCCAGGAATCATCGTAGCCGTTGCCGTTGAAGATGATGCGCTTGTGCGCCTTGATTTCGCGCTTTACGAGTGCCATCAGCGCCTTCTCGAAGTCCTCGGCGCCCTCCAGCTCGTCAGCGAACTGGCGGAGCTCCTCAGCGACTGCGGTGTTCAGCATAACGTTTGCGCACGCGATGTTGACCGCAGAGCCCAGCGAACGGAACTCGAACTTGTTGCCGGTGAAGGCGAACGGAGAGGTACGGTTGCGGTCGGTGGTGTCCTTCGGGATAGCCGGCAGAACTGCAGCGCCCAGATCCATCTTGGTCTTGTAAACGTCGGTGTAGTCCTCGCCGGACTCGATGGAATCCAGAATAGCCTGCAGCTCATCGCCGATGAACATGGAGATGATCGCCGGAGGCGCCTCGTTCGCGCCCAGGCGGTGATCGTTGCCGGCAGAAGCGACGGAAATGCGGAGCAGATCCTGATATTCGTCAACCGCCTTGATAACGGCGGTCAGAAACAGGATGAACTGGCTGTTTTCGCTCGGGTTCTTGCCCGGCTCGAGCAGGTTCTCGCCTGCATCGGTGGAAATCGACCAGTTGTTGTGCTTGCCGGAGCCGTTTACGCCTTCAAACGGCTTCTCATGCAGCAGGCAGGTGAAGCCATGCTTCTGCGCGACGGTACGCATGACCTCCATGGTCAGCTGGTTGTGGTCGGTCGCGATGTTGGTGGTGGAGAACACCGGCGCCATCTCGTGCTGGCACGGTGCAACCTCGTTGTGCTTGGTCTTGGAGAGAATGCCCAGCTTCCACAGCTCCTCGTCGAGCTCCTGCATGAAAGCAGCAACGCGCGGACGGAGTGCGCCGAAGTAGTGATCATCCATTTCCTGACCCTTCGGCGGCATTGCACCGAACAGGGTGCGGCCGGTAAAGATCAGGTCCTTGCGCTTTGCGTAGTCCTCGCGGTCGATCAGGAAATATTCCTGCTCCGGGCCTACAGTGGTGGTTACACGCTTAACATCCTTGCCGAACAGCTTGAGGATGCGGCACGCCTGTGTGCTGATGGCGTCCATCGAGCGCAGCAGCGGCGTTTTCTTATCGAGGATCTGACCGGTGTAGGAGCAGAATGCGGTCGGAATGTAAAGGGAACCATCCTTTACAAATGCGTAGCTGGTCGGGTCCCATGCGGTGTAGCCGCGTGCCTCGAAGGTTGCGCGCAGACCGCCGGACGGGAAGGACGATGCGTCCGGTTCGCCCTTGATCAGCTCCTTGCCGGAGAACTCCATCATCACATGACCGTCGTCGGTCGGCGTGATGAACGAGTCGTGCTTCTCGGCGGTGATGCCGGTCATCGGCTGGAACCAGTGCGTGTAATGGGTTGCACCCTTGCTGATCGCCCAGTCCTTCATTGCCGTTGCAACAACAGCAGCAACATCGGCGTCGATCGCGGTGCCCTCGCGCATGGTCTTCTTCAGCTTCTTGTAAACGTCCTTGGGAAGACGTTCTTTCATCACAGTGTCGTTAAACACCATGCTGCCGAACAGCTCGGGAACATTCGTAATGCTCATGAATGGTTCGCTCCTTACATATGTTAATTTTAATAGCAAACAAACTGAATAAAACAAATCAGGCGCTGCGGGTCGTGTGCCCACAGCGCCTTTGCTGTTTACACTTTGCATTATAGCCGTCCTGCCTTGCTTTGTCAAGGGAGATTATGGTGTTTTTTTCATTTTCGGAAGATTTGCTACAACATACTTAATTTTCGCTTGTCCGCACCGTCACTTCCTGTGCAAAATGCGAAAATTCACTTTTTTATGTTCTTTGCGCTTGACGATTCCCGGTTTTCTGCTATAGAATATTAAGCGAACAAAGGTGTTCGCCATAGCTGAGGATTTAAGGCTTTTGATCCTCTGCTGCGGCGAGCACCTTTTTATTTTGTTAAGCAGCCGGTACATATCGCCTTCCATCGGAAAGCACCCGCCGAAGCCTGCTTCTCTGAATCCGTAATTTCAGCGCAATATATAAGGAGGAAGCACCATGTTACAAAAAGAAGGGCAAGTCCGCATCCCCGCAGGCTGCGCGATCTCCGGTATCTTCCACAAGGACGGCACCCGTGAGAACGGCACCCGCATTATCGACTCCATCCGCACCATGCACGATCGTTCCAACGGCCTGGGCGGCGGCTTCGCCGGCTACGGCATCTACCCTGAATACGCCGATTACTATGCGTTCCATGTATTCTATGATACGCAGGCGGCTAAGGAAGAGTGCGAGCGCGAGATCGAGCGTCACTTTGACATTGTAAACCTGTCCAAGATCCCGACCCGACGTCATCCGCGCATCACGGATGCCCCGATGATCTGGCGCTACTTCGTTACGCCCCTGCCGACCAAGCTGGCAGCCAGCCAGCTCGAGGAGCGTGAGTTCACCTCCCGCTTTGTCATCCGCATCAATCACACGCTGAACGGCGCTTACATCTTCTCCTCCGGCAAGAACATGGGCGTTTTCAAGGCAAACGGCTTCCCCGAAGACGTTGGCGAGTACTACATGCTGGAAAACTACGAGGCCTACTCCTGGACCTGCCATGGCCGTTATCCGACCAACACACCGGGCTGGTGGGGCGGCGCGCACCCGTTTGCACTGCTCGACACCACGGTCGTTCACAACGGCGAGATTTCCTCTTATGATGCAAACCGCCGCTTCATTGAGATGTTCGGCTACTCCTGCGACCTGCTGACCGACACCGAGGTCATCACCTACATTATTGATTACCTCGGCCGCAAGCTGGGCCTGACGTACAGCGAGATTGCAAATGTCATTGCGGCTCCGTTCTGGTCCACCATTGAAAAGCAGGAGCCGAAGGAGCGCGAGCGTCTCACCTATCTGCGCAATGCCTTCGCTTCCCTGATGGTTACCGGTCCGTTCTCCATTCTGGTCGGCTACACCGGCGGCCTGATGGCGCTCAACGACCGACTCAAGCTGCGCAGCATGGTTGTCGGCGAAAAGGACGACACCGTATACATCGCCTCCGAGGAATGCGCGATCCGCGTCATCCAGCCTGAGCTGGATAAGCTGTGGGCGCCCAAGGGCGGCGAGCCGGTCATCGTTAATCTGAAGAACGGAGGGAACCAGTAATGGCTATCGATTTCTTATATCCGCAGTATGAGGTCGTCCGCAACAACGACCGCTGCATCAACTGCCGCGCCTGCGAGCGTCAGTGCGCGAACGAAGTACACTTTTGGGACGCTGACAACAACCGCATGCAGGCGGACGAGTCCAAGTGCGTAGCCTGCCACCGCTGCGTGGCGCTGTGCCCGACCCGTGCCCTCAAAATCGTAAAGACCGACCACACGTTCCGTGAGAACGCCAACTGGACCGGCAAGGCGATCTCCGAGGTTTACCGTCAGGCAGGCTCGGGCGGCGTGCTGCTGTCCTCGATGGGCAACCCGGACCCGCACCCCATCTACTGGGATAAAATTCTCATCAACGCTTCGCAGGTTACCAATCCGTCCATCGACCCGCTGCGCGAGCCGATGGAGACCAAGACCTTCCTCGGCAAAAAGCCGGGCAAGATTGAGCGTGACGAGAACGGCAATCTGGTTCCCAATCTGGCGCCGCAGCTGGAGCTCAACCTGCCGATCATGTTCTCCGCAATGAGCTACGGCTCGATCTCCTACAACGCACATGCCGCACTCGCACGCGCTGCAAGCGCGCTCGGCACCTATTATAATACCGGTGAGGGTGGTCTGCATCAGGACTTCTACCAGTACGGCCCGCACACCATCGTGCAGGTTGCATCCGGCCGTTTCGGCGTACATAAGGATTACCTCGAAGCCGGTGCTGCCATCGAGATCAAGATGGGTCAGGGCGCAAAGCCGGGTATCGGCGGCCATCTGCCCGGACTCAAGGTCGGCCCGGATATCTCCAAGACCCGTATGATCCCGGAGGGCACGGACGCGATCTCTCCGGCGCCGCATCATGATATCTACTCCATCGAAGACCTGCGTCAGCTGGTTTACTCGCTGAAGGAGGCTACCGAATATAAGAAGCCGGTTATGGTCAAGATTGCAGCCGTAAATAATGTAGCAGCAGTCGCTTCCGGCGTGGCCCGCTCGGGTGCAGACATCATCTGCATCGACGGCTACCGCGGCGGCACCGGCGCGGCTCCGACCCGCATCCGCGACAACGTCGGCATCCCGATCGAGCTGGCGCTCGCCGCTGTCGATCAGCGTCTGCGCGATGAGGGCATCCGTGATGAGGTTTCGGTCGTTGTCGGCGGCTCCATCCGCAACTCCGCCGATCTGCTCAAGGCCATCGCGCTCGGCGCGGACGCATGCTACATCGGCACCGCGGCTCTGCTGGCAATGGGCTGCCACCTGTGCCGCACCTGCCAGACCGGCAAGTGCAACTGGGGCATTGCAACCCAGCGTCCGGAGCTGGTCAAGCGCCTGAATCCGGATATCGGCTCCCAGCGTCTCATCAACCTGCTCACTGCATGGGATCACGAGCTCAAGGAAATGATGGGCGGCATGGGCATCAACTCCATCGAGGCACTGCGCGGCAACCGTCTTATGCTGCGCGGCATCGGCCTGACCGACCGTGAGCTGAACATCCTCGGCATCAAGCACGCAGGCGAATAAGCACAGGAGGTGCGCGAAAATGACAACTGTACAGGCAGGACTTACCTATTATAAACAACTAAACGAGCAGATCCGCGCAGCGCAGGACAGCGAGATCACGGTTGAGAACGTGATCGGCCAGCGCTACATCGGCTGCGGCTCCACCGACCGCAAGATCACCGTGCACGGCACGGCAGGCAACGGTCTCGGCCAGTATCTGAACGGCTCCACCATTGAGGTCTTCGGCAACGCGCAGGAGGCCGTCGGCGACACCATGAACGCCGGTGAGATCGTTGTGCACGGCAACGTCGGCGACGCCTGCGGCTACGCGATGCGCGGCGGCAAGATCTATATCAAGGGGGACTGCGGCTACCGCGCCGGCATCCACATGAAGGCCTACCAGCAGCACTTCCCTGTTATGGTAGTCGGCGGCAAGGCAGGTTCATTCCTCGGCGAGTATCTCGCCGGCGGTCTCATTCTTGTGCTTGGCATCGGTCAGAACGGCGCGTATCCGGTCAACAATTTCTGCGGAACCGGTATGCACGGCGGCAAAATTGTGTTAAGATGTGATAAAGCACCGACCGATCTGCCGCGTCAGGTCCTCGTGAACGAGGTCTCCGCGGACGATATGACCGAATTTGCACCGTATATCAAGGAATACGCGCAGCTGTTCGGTGCAGACGCAGAAAATCTGCTTTCGCAGAAGTATTTCGTCCTCACGCCGAACCCGGAGGCTGGGTATAAGCAGCTTTATACCTTCGAGGCTTGATTTTGCTCTCAGAGTGAAAAACTCCTGCAAGGCAGGAGTTGGAAATGAGAAGATGGGAGTTACCTGATAGGTGTAACTCGCAGGTGCCGTCCGTAACAACACGCAAACGAATTGTGCGACACTGTTCTGTCGCACCTGCGTTGATTTAACCGTATGTGTAGCAGAACGGTATCTGACACTGTGTATGGGTTTCGACAGGGGAGTACACTGTGCTCCCCTGCGGTAGAAAAAATCCTCTGCCGTTCCCCTTTTCGGAGCGGTCGCCGCTCTCTGATTTTCGCCAGACTATGAAATAAAGGAAACTGGAGTCCCAAGAGGATAGAAACCTTGGTGTCTATCCTTTTGGTGCCCCAGCCAAGGTTTGGCACCCATTCCGCATTCTTTAGCAAAAAATTTATTCCTCAAGATACATTATGAAAAGGAGGCTTGCCCTATGGACACCACCATGAGCGAAGTCGTACAATTTATTCAGGAGAACGACGTAAAGTTCATTCGTCTTGCGTTTTGCGATATTTTCGGCAACCAGAAGAACATCGCCATCATGCCGACCGAGCTAGAACGCGCTTTCGAGCAGGGCATCCACTTCAACGCGGCGGCGCTGCGTGGCTTTCTCAATGTAGAAGCGTCTGATCTGCTGCTGTTCCCCGATCCGGCAACGCTTTCCGTTCTGCCGTGGCGGCCGGCTCAGGGCCGTGTAGTGCGCTTTTACTGCGACATTCGCTATCCGGACGGCACGCCGTTTGAGGGCGACGGCCGTCATTTGCTGCGTGAGGCCAACCGCCGTGCGCGCCGCGCAGGCTACTCGCTGACCATGGGCACGGCAAGCGAGTTTTACCTGTTCGAGCTGGATGAAAACGGCCATCCAACCACCATTCCGCACGATCACGGCGAGTATTTCGATGTAGCGCCGCTCGACAAGGCGGAAAACGTGCGTCGTCAGATCTGCCTGACGCTTGAGGAAATGAACATCCAGCCGGAGTCCTCGCACCACGAGCAGGGTCCCGGCCAGAACGAGGTTGACTTCCGCTACGCCGAAGCTCTTGAAGCGGCCGACAATTTCGTCACCTTCAAGTGGGTCGTCAAATCCATGGCGTCCTCAAGCGGCCTGTTTGCGTCCTTCCTGCCCAAGCCGCTCCCGCATGCGCCGGGCAGCGGACTGCATCTGTCTGTTTCGATAAACAAAAACGGCAAGAATCTGTTTCAGCCCTCGTTTGAAGAATCTGCCGAGGGCCAGAGCTTTGTGGCGGGCATTCTGCAGCGTGCTGCCGAGATGACCATCTTCTGCAATCCGCTCACCAACTCGTTCCAGCGTCTGGGCGAGTTTGAAGCGCCCAAGTACATCACCTGGTCGCATCAGAACAGCCGTCCGCTCATCACCGTGCCGCTCTCCGAGGACAGCACGGCGCACCGCTTCAAGTTGCGTGCGTTCGACGGCTGCATCAACCCGTACATCGTATTTGCGCTGCTCATCCACGCCGGTCTGGACGGCATCGAGCAGGGACTGCCCCTGCCGCCCGCCTGCGACGAAAACCTGTTCACCGCCTCCGACGAGGTACGCGCCCGTTACGAGACTCTGCCCGGCGCTCTGTGCGACGCGATCCGCATCGCCAAGGACAGCGACTTTATCACCAAGTACCTGCCCGAAAAGGCACGCACGGCCTTTTTCGCGGCCAAGCAGGCCGAACACGACCGCATCGTGCTTGCCGACGACCGCACGGCTGCCGAACGCTCCCTCTATTTTGAACGCTACTAATCCCACATAATACCGTTTGAAAGGAGGAGCACACCGCATGGAACGCATTCTTCTCGTTTCTGCAACCGAAAAATCCCGCACCATGCTTTCCCAGTTTTTAACGTCCTGCGGCGTACAGGCTCAGCTTGCACCTGCTTCCTCCGGTGCGGAGGCCCGGCGCATGCTGGTGGACGGACTGTTCGACCTCGTACTCATCAACACGCCGCTGCCCGATGAATTCGGGCATGATATGGCACAGCAGGCTGCAAATGATACGCTTTCCGGCGTGATCCTGCTCGCTAAGGCCGAGATTGCGGACAGTGTTGCCGAAAAGGTCGAGGACGACGGCGTGTTCGTCGTACCCAAGCCGCTCTCGCGCGTGCTGTTCATGCAGGCGCTCCGCATGACGCGCGCCGCGCGCAGCCGTCTGACCGGCCTGCAGAGCGAAAACCGCCGTCTGCAAAAGCGCATTGAGGATATCCGTCAGGTGGACCGCGCCAAGTGTCTGCTCATCGAGTGCTGCGGCATGACCGAGCCGGAGGCGCATTCCTACATCGAGCAGCAGGCTATGAACCAGCGCCGCTCCAAGCGAGATATCGCCGAGGACATCATCGGCGGAAAAACGCCGTGATTTGTGCGATACCGCTTAAAAACATCTCATATCTCACGCGAAAATTTTTTCGGTTTTTTCGATTTTATAGAGAAATTCCCGACAGATTATGATATACTAAATGGTGTATGAGCAGAGAAGCTCTGTCTTTCCCTGCCTATATGCCATTTTGTTATTTTCTAAGGAGGGAATCCGTGTGAAGCTGGCTTTCACCAAGATGCACGGCTGCGGCAACAATTATATCTATTTTAATTGCTTCGACCAGACTGTGCCCGATCCCGAGTCGCTTTCGATCAAGCTCAGTGAACCGCACTTCGGTATCGGCGGCGACGGCATTATCCTTATTTCTCCTTCCGACAAGGCGGATGCGCAGATGCGCATCTTCAACGCCGATGGCTCGGAGGGAAAAATGTGCGGAAACGGCATCCGCTGCGTGGGCAAGTACCTGTACGACAACGGCATGACCGATGGCCGCACCACCATCACCATTGACACGCTTTCCGGCGTAAAAACGCTTGAGCTTACCGTCAAGGACGGCAAAATGCAGTCCGCCCGCGTGGACATGGGTGCAGCCATTCTTGCTCCGCGGGAGATTCCCGTTGATATGGACGGCGAGAATGTCATCAGCGCACCCATCGTTGTGGACGAAAAGGTCTACCACATGACCTGCGTTTCCATGGGCAACCCGCACTGCGTTATCTTCCAGAAGGAGGATGTGGACGACCTCGACCTTACGCGCATCGGACCCAAGTTTGAGCATCATCCGCTGTTTCCGGAGCGTGTCAACACCGAGTTTGTCAACGTCCTGCCGGACGGCAGCCTGAAAATGCGCGTCTGGGAGCGCGGCTCCGGTGAGACATGGGCGTGCGGCACCGGCTCCTGTGCAACCGGCGTGGCAGCATGTCTGAACGGCTTTGCAAACAAAAACGAGGATATCGTCGTGCACCTGCGCGGCGGCGACCTCACCATTCGCTATACAGATGAAACCGTGTTCATGACGGGCGCGGCAACGACCGTATTCAAGGGGGAAATTGAGATATGACAAAGTACATCTTCGTGACCGGCGGCGTAGTTTCCGGTCTGGGCAAGGGCATTACTGCCGCATCTCTCGGCCGTCTGCTGAAAAGCCGCGGCCTGAAAATTGCAGCGCAGAAGCTCGATCCCTACATCAACGTAGACCCGGGCACGATGAGCCCGTTCCAGCACGGCGAGGTTTACGTTACCGACGACGGCGCAGAGACCGACCTCGACCTCGGCCACTACGAGCGCTTCATCGACGAGGACCTGAACAAGTTCTCCAACCTGACCACCGGCAAGGTATACTGGAATGTTCTGAACAAGGAGCGCGCCGGCGAGTACCTCGGTGAGACCGTGCAGGTTATCCCGCACATCACCAACGAGATCAAGTCCTTCATCTACTCGGTAGGCAAAAAGACCTCGGCTGACGTTGTTATCACCGAGATTGGCGGCACCACCGGCGATATTGAGTCCCAGCCGTTCCTCGAGGCGATCCGTCAGGTTGCTGCTGAGGTTGGCCGCCGCAACTGCCTGTTTATCCATGTAACACTGGTTCCGTTCATCTCCGGCTCCAATGAGCCGAAGTCCAAGCCGACCCAGCACTCGGTTAAGGAGCTGCGCGGTCTGGGCATCTCTCCGGACATCATCGTAGCCCGCGTTGACCAGCCGATGGATGACGATATCAAGCGCAAGATTTCCATGTTCTGCACCGTACCGGAGGACTGCGTAATCGAAAACCGCACCCTGCCGGTTCTGTATCAGGCACCGATGATGCTCGAGGAGAGCCATCTGTCCGACATCGTCTGCCGTGAGCTGTCCATCGGCGCAGGCAAGGGCGATATGACCGAGTGGCAGGAAATGCTCGAACGCATCGCAGCCCGCAAGGACCATGTGAAGATCGCGCTGGTCGGCAAGTACGTCAAGCTGCATGACGCATACCTTTCGGTTGCAGAGGCGCTGCAGCACGGCGGCTACGAGACCGGCTGCTTCGTCGATATCGACTGGGTAGACTCCGAGGAGATCAACGACTCCACCGTGGACAAGCTGCTCGGTGAGGTTGACGGCATCATCCTGCCGGGCGGCTTCGGCGCACGCGGCGTGGAAGGCATGATTTGTGCGGCAAACTATGCGCGTACGCAGGGTATCCCCTACTTCGGCATCTGCCTCGGCATGCAGATCGCGGTTATGAGCTACGCACGCAACGTGCTCGGCTACGCGGATGCAAACTCCAGCGAGTTTGACCCGGATTCCACCCATCCGGTCATCGACCTGATGGAGAGCCAGCAGGGCATCTCCAAGAAGGGCGGCACGATGCGTCTGGGTGCTTATCCGTGCAAGATTCGTCCGAATACTATCATGGCATCGGCGTACGGCGAGGAAATGATTTCCGAGCGTCACCGCCACCGTTACGAGTTCAACAACAATTTCCGCGAGGAGATTGAAAATAAGGGCATGCAGATCACGGGCACCTCGCCGACCGGCGAGCTTGTGGAGACCGTTGAGATCCCGAACCATCCGTTCTATATCGGCGTACAGTTCCACCCCGAGTTCAAGTCCCGTCCCAACCGCGCTCATCCCCTGTTCAAGGCGTTCGTCGCGGCATCTCTGAAAAGGAGCCAGAACAACAATGCAGACTAACAAGAACTACGACAATCTCGAGCAGAGCTATCTGTTCTCCACCATCGCACGCAAGGTGCGTGAGTACTCCGAAGCACATCCGGAGGCTGATATCATCCGTCTGGGCATCGGCGACGTAACCCGTCCGCTGGTACCGGCTGTTATCGACGCACTGCACGCAGCCGTTGAGGATCAGGCCAAGCAGGAGACCTTCCACGGCTACGGCGATGAGCAGGGCTACGGCTTCCTGCACGAGGCACTGGTCGGCTACTACAAGACCCACGGCGTAGAGCTCGCCACCAATGAGATCTTCATCTCGGACGGTGCAAAGAGCGACCTCGGCAACATCCTCGACATTTTCGGTACCGACAACACTGTTCTGGTTCCGGATCCGGTTTACCCGGTTTACGTTGATACCAACGTTATGGCGGGCCGCAAGATCGTATTCGCTGACGCAAATGAGGCAAACGGCTTCCTGCCGCTGCCGGACGAGTCCGTTCAGTGCGACATCATCTATATCTGCTCTCCGAACAACCCGACCGGCGCTGCTTACGACCGTGCAGGTCTGAAGGCTTGGGTAGATTACGCCAACAAGCAGAACGCCGTTATCCTGTATGACGCAGCTTACGAGTGCTTCATCGACGATGAGACTCTGCCGCGCTCCATTTACGAGATCGAAGGCGCTAAGTCCTGTGCAATCGAGTTCTGCTCCTTCTCCAAGATGGCCGGCTTCACCGGCACCCGCTGCGGCTGGACCGTTGTTCCGACCGCTCTGCTGGACGGCAAGCTGAACAAGATGTGGCTGCGCCGTCAGACCACCAAGTTCAACGGCGTTCCGTATATCGTACAGAAGGGCGCTGCTGCCTGCTTCACCGAGGAAGGCATGAAGCAGATCAAGGAGACCCTCGGCTACTACAAGCAGAACGCTAAGGTTCTGGCTGAGACCCTCGATGAACTGGGTATCTGGTACACCGGCGGCAAGAGCAGCCCGTACCTGTGGCTCAAGTGCCCGAACGGCATGGATTCCTGGACCTTCTTCGACTACCTGCTTGAGAATGCCAACGTCGTTGGTACGCCGGGTGCAGGCTTCGGCAAGAACGGCGACAGCTTCTTCCGTCTGACCGCATTCGGCGATCAGGCACGCACCAAGGAAGCTGCTGAGAGACTCAAGAAACTCCTCAAGAAGTGAGTTTCCGCAATATCGCATAATCAAAGAGCTGTCCCGCGCGGACAGCTCTTTTTGCATAGTTGAGGTGATTGCATGGGCATTCTTTATGGTCACCGGTGTGTTTTATGCGGCGCAGATTTTCCGGTGACGGCCAGCCGCACGCTGCAGCTTTGTCCGGACTGTGCCGCTGCAGTCCGGCGGGAATACCGCTGCAATGAGGTCATCTCCATTGCTGGAGCCGACGGCACGATCGCTCCTCTGTATTACCGCGGCACCGTCCAAAATGCCATGAAGCGGTTCAAGTTCAGCAGCGCCGCCTACTGCGCGGATTGGTTCGCGGCGCAAATGTCCGTGGCTCTCACGTCGCAGCTGGAGGACTGGCAGCCTGATTTGATTACCTACATGCCGATTGGATTCCTGCACTACCGCAAGCGCGGGTACAATCAGGCGGAGCTGCTTGCAAAGCTGACGGCAAAGCCGCTTTCTCTTCCATGCGAAGCCACCTTGCGCAAGCGATGGTTTGTCGGCAAGCAGTCCGCGCAGAAGGATTACGCCGCGCGGCAGAGCAACGCGAAAGACGCCGTTCTGCCGAAGGGCGGCGTGGACTTGACCGGAAAATCCGTCGTGCTGGTCGATGATATTATCACCACCGGCGCAACGGCGGCTGCCGCCGTCAAGGCTCTGCGGGAGATGGGCGCAAGCCGTGTTTACGTCCTCGCCGCGACATTTACACCGAGGAAATAACAAAAAGACCGCTTTCGCGGTCTTTTTTGTTATTGGAAAAACTCACTGCTGTACACTCTGCCGTAATTGTCGGTAATCTCGGCTTTCAGCTGGTACTGATCCAATCCACCTTCCAGATCACGCCAGTCAACCTGTGTATAATAATAAACGTCTCCACCGACTCCTGTTTCTATATTCTCGATCTTCTTCTCTTTGATTTGTTTTCCGTTCTGATACAGCAATATACGACCACTGACCGGTGTCACACTGTCATCGCCGCAGTAAATATACGTTGCCACATTGCCGCTGGCTGATGTGGTTTTACCATTAAAGCTAAAGCTACCGTTCTCCCACCACGCACGCACTTCGAGAGAAAAACGCTGCTTCAGGTCATACTCAGAGGCAACCATAATATTACGGATTTCTCCGTCCGTACTTGTCAGCGTCAAATAAACAGAAAACGTATCCACCAGCGGCACGCTGATTTCGCCGCTGTAACCGTTCTTGTTTTCTGCGTCGCACTCCCACGACTGATCGCCGCTGCGGACAACAAACTTTGCGGTTTCGCCGTCCCGCATTTCTTTCGGCACGGCGCTCACTGTGACAAGAAGATTTTCGTTGTGATCCGGGTCTACCTCGATATTCTCCGACCAGTCGGCAAGATCGCTGTTCTCATTGTCTGTCTGCGGATAGTAAATCGTGCTCGGCCCGCTCTGCAGCCGCAGCTGGTCAATCTGGTTCTGCATGACGATCACGCGCCACAGGCTGACCGCGCTGCATACCACGCTGACGCACAGCAGTCCCGCCGCTGCAATCGCTGCGATTTTCCATTTGCGGTTTACGTTCTTCACCGACTGGCTGCCGTTCTCCGTCGGTATCTCCGCCGTGTCCTCCGTCTTGGGAACAAGTTCCGCATCCGGACGCAGCAGCGTATCCACCGGCACGCCGAACAGCTTGCTCAGTTCCATTAAATTATCCATCGTGGGCACCGCCTGATCGGCCTCCCACTTGCTGACCGCCTGACGGCTGAGACCCAGCTTTTCGCCGAGCGCCTCCTGACTCATGCCCTGCTCTTTTCGCAGTACCGCGATTTTCTCACCTGTTGTCATCTCTGCCACCTGCCTTTCTTTTCTGTCTCCAGTGTGCCTGAAATGCCGCAAAAGCGCCACCAACCCATCGTTTCTTTTTGTCAACCGACGGTTGCGGACGCCTTTCCGGTTGCAAAAAAGTCCCGAAATGTGTATTTCGGGACTTTGAGGCTGTCTGGGAAAACACTTATGGGCATTACCACACAATTCAGCGGTGAGCGGTTGGCGAGTAAATTTTGCGTGCTGATGCGGCGCGGTTCCGCAGCAATACTTTGTGTATTGCAAGGGAACGCAACAAAATCAGCGCACAAAATTTCCGCCAAACGCCGCCGATGCAATCGTGTGGTATTGCCCCCAATTAGGCGTTGAAGAACTCCTCGTGGATAGCCTTAACAGCCTTCTCGCTGTCCTCCTCGTTGATGAGGACAGAGATCTTGATCTCAGAGGTGGAGATCATGCGGATGTTGATGCCGGCGCTTGCCAGAGCCTCGAACATCTTGGAAGCAACGCCGGTAGCGGAAGCCATACCTGCACCAACAATGGAAACCTTTGCGACCTTGGTGTTGATGGAAATATCCTCGTAGCCGAGCATCTCCTTCGCGTCGCGCAGGATCTTCTCGACGCGCTCTGCATCGTCCTGACGGATGGTGAACGAGATGGACTTCTTGTTATCACGGCCGACGGACTGGAGGATGATGTCGATGTTGACATTGTGCTTCGCCATCAGCGAGAATACCTTGAATGCAGTGCCCGGCGTATCGTCCAGATTGATGATTGCTACACGCGCGCAGTTATTATCACGGGCAACACCCGAAACCAGCAGTTTTTCCATATTAGAACCCTCCTTGACTTTGGTACCCGGATTGCGGGTAAAGCTCGAAACGACCTCAAGATCGACATTATACTTCTTTGCCATCTCAACCGAACGGTTGTGCAGCACCTGTGCACCCAGAGATGCCAGCTCCAGCATCTCATCATAGGTGATGGCGTCCAGCTTCTTGGCATCCTTTACGATGCGCGGATCGGCAGTGTAAACGCCGTCTACGTCGGTGTAAATCTGGCAGAGATCCGCGCCGAGCGTTGCTGCAATGGCAACTGCGGTGGTGTCCGAGCCGCCGCGGCCGAGCGTGGTCACGTCGCCCATCTTGTTAATGCCCTGGAAACCTGCAACAATAACGATGCGGCCGTTATCCAGCTCTGCCTTGAGGCGCTCACCTGCGATACGCTTGATGCGGGCATCCGAGTAGTTGCTGTTGGTCTCCAGACCGATCTGCCAGCCGGTCAGGGAAACGACCGGAAAGCCCAGCTTCTGGATGGCCATCGCCAGCAGAGACATGGAGATCATCTCGCCGGTGTTGAGCAGAACGTCCATCTCGCGCTTGGAAGGACGGTCGTTCAGCTCGGCAGCCTTTACAATCAGATCATCCGTGGTATCGCCCTGCGCGGATACAACTACAACAACCTGATTGCCTGCCTGTGCGGTCTTGGTAACAATGTCCGCAACATTCTTCAGTCGCTCGGTGTTGGCAACCGAAGTGCCGCCGAACTTTTGCACAATAAGACTCATACTAACTATGTTTCCTCCTTATATACACGGACGAGAGCACTCATCCGTCCCCTATTACAGTCGTTTTACGGTCGCACCGACCTCATCACAGCGCAGCTGCACGGCCTTCCAGTGCGGATACAGCTTCTCGCACAGCTCCTGTGCACGGGTGATGTAGTCGCGGTCGCCCTTGTACACGATCGCCACGATGGACGGGCCTGCGCCGGAAATGAACGCGCCGAGCGCGCCCAGCTTCTTGGCCTCACGCACGATGTCCTCACCGTTTTCGATCAGACCGAAACGGTACGGCTGGTGCAGACAGTCACCGGTTGCCGCGTCAAGGTTTTCCAGCTTGCCGGTGGTCAGGCTGCCCGCAAGCAGCGCTGCGCGCGCCAGATTGTAAACCGCATCGTGATGGTCGATGGTCTTTGGCAGCGCCGCACGCGCCTTTTCGGTGGACAGCTGGAAATCCGGGATGAATACCACGAAGTCGATCGCACCGTGAACCGGCACACGAACGTGATGCACATGGCCGTTTTCGAGCAGCGCCACGCAGAAGCCGCCGAGGATCGCCGGTGTGGAGTTATCCGGGTGACCCTCGATGGTAGCCGCCAGATCAATGACCGCGTTGCGGTCGAGCGGCTCACCGAGCAGCATGTTTGCACCCATGATACCCGCAACCGTGCACGCCGAGGACGAACCCAGACCGCGAGTCTGCGGGATAGCGCAGTCCTCAACGATGGTCAAACCGGAAAGCGGCTTGCCGCACTCGTCGTAGACGCGCTTCGCACACTGATAGATCAGGTTGCTCTCGTCCTGCGGAACATACTGACCGTTTTTATCCGAAATATCAATATGATCGTTCTCTGCGAGGTCGATCACGTTGTACAGCTCGAGCGCAATGCCGATGCTGTCATAGCCCGAGCCCATATTGGCGCTCGTAGCAGGAACGGTTACACGAACCATTGTATTTTCTCTCCTTTACAGAATACGCATTGCCGCGCGGACTTCGCCGCGTGCGTTCAGCTTCTCTGCTGCGGTGTCCATCTCTGCGGTGGACAGCTTGCGGGTCTGAACCACGAATACGCCCTCAGCAGGCTCAGTCAGACTCTCAACCGGCAGCAGCTCCTCAACATCCTTCTGTGCGCCCTTGAAGCGAACGTACCATGCACTCTGCAGGGTATCCAGCGGACGGAGCAGGTGCTTGGAGCCATCGCCCCAGAAGATACGGCGGCGTTTGTCCTTGTGCTCGATGCTGTCCAGCATATCGGCAACAACAGCGGAAGCGGTAGCCAGCTTGCCGGCGCCCTTGCCGTAGAACATAACCTCACCGGTCGCATTGCCGTCGATCATGATGGCGTTGAATACATCCTCAACAGCGGCCAGCGGGCTTTCCTTGTGGATGAGATGCGGTGCAACATAAGCGTAAGCGGTGCCGTCCTCGCAGCGGACCGAGCGACCCAGCAGCTTGATAACGCAGCCCAGCTTGTCGGCGTTTGCTACGTCCTCGAGGGTGATCTTAGTGATGCCCTCGCAGGAAACCTGATCCGGATCGAACTTATCGCCGTAAGCAAGGTCGGACAGAATGCAGATCTTGCGGCAGGCGTCGTGACCCTCGATATCAGCGGTCGGGTCCTTCTCGGCATAGCCGTTGAGCTGTGCCTGCTTGAGCGCATCCGCAAAGGTAACGCCGTTGTGGATCATCTGGGTGAGAATGTAGTTGGTCGTGCCGTTCAGAATGCCGCAGATTTCGTTAAACTCGTTGGCAGCCAGGCACTGCAGCATCGGACGGATGACCGGAATGCCGCCGCCGACGGATGCCTCGAACATGTAGTTTACACCGTGCTCCTCGGCAATCCCCAGCAGCTCCTCACCCTTGGTAGCAACCAGCTCCTTGTTGGAGGTGCATACGCTCTTGCCGGCCTCGAGGCAGCGCTTGGTGAACTGGTAAGCAGCGCCCACGCCGCCCATTACCTCGGCAACGACTGTTACCTCGGGGTCGTTCTCGATGATAGAAAAATCGGTTACAAATTTATTGCCATACGGCAGAGAGGAGAAGTCGCGCAGGTCGAGGACATACTTTACCTCAACCGGCTCGCCAACGGTCTTGGCGATCTTTTCGGCATTCATGTCGAAAACCTCGTATACGCCCGAACCGACAGTGCCGTGTCCCATGATTGCTACTTTAATCATATGCTGATTTCCTTTCATCAGTTAAATTAGCGTTCTGTATACCGCCGGACGGTCATTCAGATGCCAGAATTTCCACTTTGCTGACGCCTTCCATTGCTTCTGCGCGATGCACAAGCTCTTCGGATGAGTATTTCATCTCACCGGTGCGGGCCGAAATCGTGACGGATGCCATCCCGCGCATCGGAATGGACTGGTTCACCGTCAGCAGGTTTGCACCCGAGCGTGCCATCAGTCCGAGAATGCTCGACAGAACACCCGGTTGATCGTGCAGCATGAAATGGTAGGTGACGATACGGTCGGTGGTCGCCTCAAAGAAAGGACGAACGCCGTCCTTATATTTATAATACGCACTGCGCGACAGACCGGCGATCTTTGCCGCTTCGCTTGCCGTAGCCGCCTTGCCCGAAGCGATGGCTTCATTCGCTTCGATCACGCGCTGAAATACCTCCGGCAGCAGGGTGCGCTCCACGAGATAATACTTTGGTTTTATCATGCGATGTCTGTCCTCCCTAAAAAGACACTTGTCTTTTTCACGCTCATTTATCATACCATATCAAACCATTGAACGCAAGAGAATAACTGATAAATTTCCCTAAATTCCGACGAGTGTTTTGTTACTTCTGTCAAAAGCTCCCGCTTTTCCTGTGAAAAGTGTAAGTGGCTTTTTGCTTTATTTTGTGTTATACTATGTTTACATCTGTAAACAATCGGAGAGTTTTATTATGCATCAGAAAAACGAAAACGGAACCTTTACCTCAAAAATCGGCTTTGTGCTGGCGGCGGTCGGCTCTGCGGTCGGCATGGGCAACATCTGGATGTTCCCTTACCGCACCGGTCAATACGGCGGCGCGGCTTTTTTAATCCCCTACCTGCTGTTTATCGCACTGTTCGGCTATGTCGGCCTGTCCGGCGAGTTCGCCTTTGGCCGTATGACCGGCACAGGTCCGATCGGCTCGTATGAATTTGCGATGAAGTCCCGCGGCAAAAAGGGCGGCGCCATTCTCGGTACGATTCCGCTGCTCGGCTCGCTCGGTATTGCCATCGGCTACGCCATCATCGTCGGCTGGGTGCTGCGGAGCGCGTTCGGTGCACTGACCGGCTCGCTGATGAGCACCGAACCGGAGCAGTTCTTCACGGAAATGAGCAGCACGAATTTTTCCAGTGTGCCGTGGCACACCCTGGTTATCCTGCTGACGGCGGCTGTGCTGATCTTCGGCGTGTCCGGCGGCATTGAAAAGATCAACAAGGTGATGATGCCCGCATTCTTCATCCTGTTCATCATTATTGCTATCCGCGTAGCCTTCCTGCCGAATGCGATCGAAGGCTACAAATACCTGCTCGTACCGCAGTGGGAGTATCTGCTGAACCCGCGCACATGGATCATGGCGATGGGTCAGGCGTTCTTCTCGCTGTCGATCACCGGCTCGGGCATGATCATTTACGGCTCTTACCTGCCGAGAAATGAGGATGTTGTACATTCGTCCTGCATGACGGCCGTGCTCGACACCTGCGCGGCTATGCTGGCGGGCTTCGCCATCCTGCCGAGCGTGTTCGCGTTCGGTCTGGACCCGGCCTCCGGCCCCAAGCTGCTGTTCATCACCCTGCCGCGTGTATTCCAGCAGATGCCGTTCGGCCGTCTGTTCGCGTTCTTCTTCTTTATTTCCGTGCTGTTCGCGGGCATTACCTCACTGGCGAACATGCTGGAAGCAGTCTCTGAAGCCGCGCAGACGCGCCTCAAGCTGAGCCGAAAAGCCGCTGTCCTGCTGTCGTGCGGCGCCGCATTGGCGGTTGGCCTGTTTATCGAGCGCGATACGCTCATGGGTACGCTGATGGACGTTATCACCATTTACGTCGTGCCGATCGGCGCTATCCTCGGTGCGGTTATGGCGTACTGGGTGCTCGGCATCGACAAGATGGAGCAGGAGCTGATGAACGGCCGCAGCAAGCCGCTCAGCCGCGCGTTTGCGCCGCTTGCAAAATATGTGTATATCTTCCTTGCCGCACTCGTCGTATTCTTCAGCTTTATTATCCCGGGCGGTATTGGATAAATCCGTGCTATAAAAAAGGACTTCCTGCGGGAGGTCCTTTCAGTCTGTCAAAAAATATTATTTTAATTTTTACGCTTCGTGCGGCAGCACGCATAAAATAGAATTTGCGGAGCAAATTCATAAATTCCGGGAGCATGTATCTCGGAATTTATACAAGGGAAGAAAAAATGTGCCCGTAGGGCGCGGTTTTTCTTCAGTATTCGCTCGAAAGCGTGGTTTCGAGCGAGAGGCTGCTCGGAAAACGTTAGTTTTTCGACAGCCTCAAAGGACTTCCTGCGGGAAGTCCTTTTTTCATGCAGGAATGGAGAATGGGAAATGCCCCATCTATACGTTCATTCTCCATTTTCAATTCTCAATTTTCACGGTTCTTCATCGAGGAAGAATATACTCTCCACCGGCTGTTCCAGCAGCCGCGCGGTTTTAATCGCCAGCTCGAGGGTCGGGTCATACTTATCGTTCTCCATCGCCACGATGGTCTGCCGCGATACCCCGAGCAGCTTTGCCATGTCCTCCTGCCGCAGGCCGCGCGCCTTGCGGAGTTCTTTAATGTTGTTCTTCATCTTCAGCGCCAGAACTTCCATATCAAATCTGCGAATATCACGACCGGAATGCAAATATGCTTTACAATATCCCCGGCAAGCGCACTTTTAGACAACGGATTTTCCTCGTCGTCTTTTGCGGCACGGTAGGTCGCGATTGTTCTGTAAACACCCTCGAACACCATGCACACGAACCACAGAATCGCAAACTCGCTCACATTTTTGCCGAATGCAATGATATCCACCAACATCACCACGAACAGTCCGACCGTCATCAGGCGATAGGCGATAATCGCACCATTGCGTGTGATCGTGTTCTGCATTTCGTCCTGCTCCCAGCCGTTAGCTTTCGCGGAAGCGCGTGCACGAGCAGTCTTTCCTGCCTGTCCCCAGTCCTCCCAGAGCATAAAAGCCAGCCAGATTGCCGCAAAAACGACCATTACGACCACGCCTATACCGGTTTCGGTTGTAAACATAGGTGCACCTCCCTACATCCAGAAAACCTTCACCACAATCCACAGATACATCAGATTATTGAACACACTGTGTCCCATCTGTTTCCACATTTGCGTTTTATCCTCATCGCCCGCCATATTGCGAATGGTTTTGATGATAATAAACAGCACCTCAGCAACAATGGACACGATTGCCAGGACACTGAGTTCAATCGAGCGATAATCACAGAAAAAGCGGCTGTAACCAAGATAAATGATAACACCGGCCTGCAGCACACGGTAGCCAATCAAGCGACCCTTCACATTGACGGCGTGCGCCATCTCATCGATATTCCATTCCCAGTCTTTCATGATTTTTCTCGCTCGCGGCGATTGTCCTTCTTCTACCCAGTCGTGCCACAGGCTCGCTGCAAGAATGACCAGCGGCAGCACAATCGCAACCACAACAACCTGCACCTTCTGTGTCATATCGTACATATCCCAGCTCATAAGCGCACCTCCTACCAGTTTTGCGTTAGAACCGTCATTCCGATGGCCAATCCGATCAGCACCGCACAGAACATCAGCTTTGCGATAAGGAAAGTCAGTCTCGGCGGATGCTCCTCGTCGTCCTTTGCTTTGCGGAACGTCTGCACAAGCATAATAGCCGCCTCCACCATGCCGGACACGACCAGCAGCGCACACAACTCCATTGCCGCCTGCCCTTTTACCAGCAGCCGATAATACAGGCACGCCAGGATTCCCGCCTGCGTCACCCGGTATGCGACCGCCTGTGCCTGTGTGATGATAGCGTGCTCCATCTCATCGGTCTTGCTGCCGAGTGCTTTGGCGATCCTGCGGGCCTTTTTCGATCTTCCGGCATCCATCCAGTCTTTTACCAGCCATGCCGCCAGCAGAAGCACCGGCAAGCCGATGCAGACCCACAATACCTGCATTTTCTCGGCTGATGTGTACAAATTCCACCGCATAAAAGCACCTCCTACCCTTGATGCTGTTCGCTAAAATGTAAAGTTCTCTTTACATCTTAAAGATAACAGGCGGACAGCAAAATGTCAAGAGTATTTGACATTTCAGGCAAGGAAAAACCCCACAGAATTTTCTGTGGGGTTTTGTGAATGTTTACTGATCCTGCTTATCCGGGTCGAGATCCTTTTCGGCTTCTTCAACCTTGGCAAGCTCCTCTGCGGATTCCGCAGGCTTGCTTACCTTGGCGTGCAGCTCCTGCTGCAGCTCGGTCATCAGATCCTCACCGACGATCTTATCCGGAACGATTTCGCCGTTATAGACCTTAACAAAGGTCTCGCCGTCCATCGTTTCGTTGCGGATGAGATACTCGGCAACGCGCTTCATCTCGTCCATGTGCTCGCTCAGCAGCTTTTCACAGGCGTGATATGCGTGCTCGATAATGCGGTGAATCTCGTCGTCGATCTCCGCCGCCTTAACCTCGGAATAGCCCTTGCCGGCTGCCAGATCACGGCCGAGGAATACCTCGCCATTATCCGAGCCGTAGTCGATCGGGCCGATACGCTCGCTCATGCCGTAGCTGGTGACCATGGCGCGGGCCATCTGGGTTGCCTGCTTGATGTCGCCATAAGCACCGGTGGAGATATCCTCCATCGTCAGCTGCTCGGCCACGCGGCCGCCCAGACAAACGATGATGTACTCCTCCATATACTTCTTGGTGCGGTAGGCCTGATCCTCCTCGGGCAGCGGCATGGTAAAGCCGCCTGCGCCGGACGAACGCGGGATAATGGTAACGTGGTGTACCGGATCCTGCGTCGGCAGAACGTGGAAGCAGATCGCATGACCGGCCTCATGGTACGCGGTCAGGCGCTTGTCGTGCTCGTTGATGATGTGGCTCTTCTTCTCCACACCCATAACGACCTTGAGCAGCGATTCCTCGATCTCCTCCTGCGAGATCAGCTTCTTGTTGCGGCGTGCCGCAAGCAGTGCTGCCTCATTGAGCAGGTTTTCGAGGTCTGCACCGGTGAAGCCGGCGGTCGTCTTGGCAATTTCAGAGAACTTGACATCCGGGTCGAACTGCTTGTTGCGGGCATGTACCTTGAGGACAGCCTCACGACCCTTGACATCCGGTGCGCCGACATAGACCTGACGGTCAAAACGGCCCGGACGCAGCAGTGCGTTATCCAGAATATCCTTGCGGTTGGTGGCTGCGATGACGATAACGCCCTCGTTTGCACCAAAGCCGTCCATCTCAACGAGCAGCTGGTTGAGCGTCTGCTCGCGCTCGTCATGGCCGCCGCCGAGACCTGCGCCGCGCTGACGGCCTACTGCGTCGATCTCGTCGATGAACACGATAGCCGGCGCGTTCTTCTTGGCCTGCTCGAACAGGTCGCGCACACGCGATGCGCCGACACCGACGTACAGCTCAACGAAGTCCGAACCCGAAATAGACAGGAACGGTACGCCCGCCTCGCCTGCAACCGCACGCGCGATCAGAGTCTTACCGGTGCCCGGAGGGCCGACCAACAGCACGCCCTTCGGAATACGCGCGCCGATCTGCACGAATTTCTGCGGATTCTTGAGGAACTCGACAATTTCCTGCAGCTCGGCCTTTTCCTCGTCCGCGCCTGCCACATCATTGAAGGTGACCTTGCGCTTATCGTCCTGCGCCAGCTTTGCACGGGCCTTGCCAAACTGCATCGGACCTGCTCCGCCGCCGGACTGCTTGTTCATCATAAAGTACCAGAACGCGATCAGCAGCACGATCAGGATCACATACGGCAGGAACTGTGCCCACCACGGAATGGTCGCCGTGCGGTAATCGACCTTGGTCAGCGTGCCATCCCGCATCTGCTGCTGAATGGTCTCGCCCAGATCATTATAGAACACGCTTCTGTAGTCGCCCAAATCGTAAGTGTACGTCTGGTTTTCCTTTTTCAGATGCATGGTCAGCGTGGTGTCGTCCACATCGTACTGGTCAACATCGCCATCCATAAAGTAGTTGTAGATCTGATTATAGGACAGCGTTTCTGTCTGCTGTGTCTGGCTGACCACATAGCTGACGCCCGCCAGCAGGCACACCAGTATGATCAGGTAAAGGCCGAAGCCTTTCATTTTGCCTTTCAAATCGGTTTAACACCTCTTCCCTAAATTACTCGCCGCCGTAAACATACGGCTTAAGTACACCGATATACGGCAGATTGCGATACTTTTCCGCGTAGTCGAGACCGTAGCCGACTACGAACTCGTCCGGAATCTCAAAGCCGAGGTAATCCACATCGACGTTGATCTTGCGGCGCTCCGGCTTGGAGAGCAGCGTGCACAGGCGGATGGAGTTCGCGCCGCGTGCTGCCAGAATCTGCATGAGATAGTGCAGCGTTACGCCGGAATCCAGAATATCCTCCACGATCAGCAGGTCGCGGCCGTCGATCGGCTGTGCGATATCCTTGATGATCTGCACCTCGCCGGAGGTCTTGGTGCCCTTGCCGTAGCTGGATACGACCATGAAATCCACGTTGCACGGCGTATCAATGGCACGGGTCAGGTCTGCCATGAATACATAGGAGCCCTTGAGCACACTGACGATCAGCGGGTTCTTATCGCGGTAATCCTCCGTGATACGCGCACCCAGCTCTGCTACCTTTTCGTGAAGCTGCTCCTCGGTAAAGTAAACTTCCTTGATGTCATCTCGCATATTATAAGCCATTTTTTGATAACCCCTTTACTGTAATCTGCAGTGTATTTGCGTTATTTTTGGCTGTTCTGCTGCAGTCCGCACCGATATCCTGCACCGCGATCACGCCGTTTTTATCCGCGATAACGGCCATCGCATTCCGCATATAGCGCGGAATCTTTCGGTCGATCATCAGCTTTTTGAGCGATCTGCTGCCTCCGTTTTCGGTCAGCCGCAGAGTGTCTCCGGTGCGTCGTGTGCGAACACACAGCGATTCAAAATCTATTGTACCACAATCCAGACAAAAAGTATTGAATGTTTTGTAAAAAACTTCGGATTTTTCTAATTTCTTTGCAGTCAGCCTTACCGTGTCCTTCCAGATCATCCCTGCGAATGGTACGGTAAACGGGATTTCCGGCCGCTCGACCGCGGTTTCCGCCTTGGGAATGATGCGCAGAACGTCATATTCACGTCTTGCGAAACAGCCGTTCGGTAAATCGGTTTCCGCAGACGGAGACGCGGTTTCCAACAGATGCTCGAGCGCTGAAATGTGCTTTGCGGTTACGTCTTTGAGCGGCATATCCGCGTTTTCGAGCAGCAGACGCAATGCTCGGCTGCGAACCGCCGATGCGGCCTCCCGCAGAGGCTGAATCTTCCATGCGCCGTTCCCGACTGCGCAAAGTTGTACACAGGTCTGTGCATAACTCTGCAGGCAAGTCTCGTCCTGCCGAAGCTGACGCGAAAGCCGTGCTGCCGCCTGCACCGCCTGCGGATTCAATTCCCGCAGAATGGGAACGACCTCTTGACGGAGGCGGTTGCGCGTATAAGCCGTGTCCGCATTGGTGCTGTCCGTCACGAAATCCTGTCCGCGCTCGCGCAGAAAGGCTTCGATTTCCCGCCGTTCGATCTCAATGAGAGGCCGGATAATACGTCCGCGCACCGGTGGAATGCCCGTGAGACCTTTCGCACCTGTGCCGCGCACCAGATGGAACAGCATGGTTTCCAGATTGTCGTCCGCATTATGCGCCACCGCGATTTTGTCTCCATGCGCGGCATGCTCCAGCCGCGCATAGCGAATACGCCGCGCGGTCTCCTCTACCGCGGAATCGCCTGCGGCAGCGGCTATGTCCACGCGCTCGACCGTCAGTTTCACGCCGAGCTTCTCACACAGCCTGCGGCAGAAGGCTTCGTCCCGGTCGGACTCTGCACCGCGCAGACAGTGGTTGAGGTGAAACGCCCGCACAGGATACCCCAGCTCGCGCAGACTCAGCAGAAGCGCTACGGAATCCGCACCGCCGGACAGGGCGACAAGCACATTTTCGCCGGTTTCGAGCATCGTATAGTCGGAAATCGTTCGTTTTACCGTATCCAGCATGGCTTACTCCTCGTGAATGCGGTCCGGGTTGGAGAAGGTCGTGTACTGACCGACCCACTGCAGCTCAATGGTGCCGGTCGCACCGTGACGGTTTTTCGCAATGATAATTTCTGCGATATTTTTGTTCTCGCTCTCGTCATCGTAATAATCATCGCGGTAGATAAACATAACGATGTCAGCGTCCTGCTCGATCGCGCCGGACTCTCGCAGGTCGGACAGCATCGGGCGCTTATCCGAGCGCTGCTCGGACGCACGCGACAGCTGCGACAGACACACGACCGGAACATTGAGTTCCTTCGCCATAATTTTCAGCGAACGTGAAATCTCTGCGACCTCCTGCACACGATTATCCATGTGACGGCCGCCGACGTGCATCAGCTGCAGATAGTCGATGACGATCAGACCGAGTTCGTCACCCAGTCTGCGGCATTTCGCCTTGATCTCCGCAACCGTGATGGCCGGATTGTCGTCCACATAGATATTCAGTCCTGCCAGTACGCCGGACGCACGCGCGATCTTTACCCAATCGTCACCGTCCAGATTACCGGTTTTCAGCTTCTGCGACTCAATGAGCGCCTCACTTGACAGGAAACGGCTGGCCAGCTGTTCCTTGCCCATCTCAAGCTGGAACACGCACACGCCGGTGCCCTTTTTGTCGCCGCGCTCCTTATTCTTAACACTTGCCTTAGCCGCATTGAGCGCCACATTGAGCGCAAACGCGGTCTTGCCCATGCCGGGTCGTGCCGCAATGAGAATCAGGTCGGATTTATTGAGACCGGTCAGCGCCGTGTCCAGCGCGTGGAAGCCGGTGGACATGCCGGGAATTTCACTGTCCGACCGGGCACGCTCGTCCAGTTCGGTATACAGATCAGCGATAACCTCAGAAAGCCGTGACAGACCCTTAATTTCACGTCCCTGACGGATGCTGTAAATACGCTGCTCCGCCAGCTCGGCAATGCCGGAGGCTTCACCGTGGGCTTCGAGGGCGTTCTGCTGAATCTCGCTGCCCGCATCCGCCAGCTGGCGCAGCAGGCTCTTGTCACGCACGATGCGGACGTACTCGTTGACGTTCCGCGCACCCGGCGTGACCTCCATCAGCTGAAAGAGATACGCGCGGCCGCCGGCCTCGTCGTAGTAGCCCATGCGCGTGAGCATATCCAGAACGGTTACCGGGTCAATGCGCTGTGCGCCGTTGAACATCGAGTAGATAGTCTCAAAGATGCGCTTGTTTTCTTCCGCGTAAAAATCATCGGCGCGCACCTGCTCGATGACCTCGGGAATGCAGTTCGGATCGACCAGCATCGCGCCTAAAAGCGACTGCTCCGCAGTCAGATCCTGCGGCACCTGCCGCATTAAAAGTTCGTCGGGCACTTACTTACCTCCCTCCGCTAAAAAATAAAAATGGAAAATGGAGAATTGCGAATGAAGAACGAAAAATGACAACGCAGGCATAGCCTGCGTCAATCAAATCCCGCTTTGCTTGCAAAGCGCAACCACATGACAGGTTTTCCAAACGGAAAACCGAGTCATTGGCCCGCAGCGCGACCAAGAAGTCGCGCAAGGATAGCGGCCGCGGCCGCGACCGTGCGTTTCACGCACGGCATGAAATAGGACACGGCAATACCGTGTCCGTAAAAAGTCAGGACATGCGCCTGACTTTTTACCCCCCGACCCAGCGCCCTTGGGGCGCGTCCGGGGGTATCGCCGGTCGGTTTCTCCGGAACCGACCGGCGTATATAGGGGGTATTGGATACCCCCTATAGGTACAGGTTAGGCCTCGACTACCTGCACCAGAATCTCGCCTGCGATATCCTGATACAGCTTTGCCTTTACGCGGTGTACACCGAAGGTCTTGATCGGCTCCTCGAGCACGATCTTCTGCTTCGGTACGTTCAGACCGTACTGCTTGTTCAGCTCCTCAGCGATTTCCTTGGAGGTAACAGCGCCGAACAGACGGCCGCCCGTGCCGCCCTTGGCCGGAACCTTTACCGGGCTCTCCTTGAGCTTCTCGGCTGCCTCGCGGGCTGCCTGCTGCTCGAGTGCGATCTTGCGTGCGTGTGCCTCATCCTGCGCCTTCTTGACGTTCAGGTTATCCGCGGTTGCCGGCTCTGCCAGACCGCGCGGCATCAGGAAGTTGCGGCCGTAGCCCTCGCTGACCTCGATCAGCTCGCCCTTTTTGCCCTTGCCCTTAACGTCGGCCTTAAGAATTACTTTCATGGTGATTACTCCTTTTGTGTTTGCTATATCGAATGCGGCGAACAGCTTCGCCTGCTTTTCGGTTTTATTTATTGTCGTCCTGCTTTTCGGTCCGCTGATCGTCGAAGTAGCTGCGAATGGCATCCGTGATCAGCTTGTCGGCCTCCTCCGGCGTGGTATTCTTCAGCTGTGCACCGGCCGCCGAATGGTTGCCGCCGCCGCCGAGTCGTTCCATCAGCAGCTGCACATTGACGTGGCCTGCCGCACGAGCGGAAACCGCCATATCATCGCCGCTGCGGAACGCAACAACGCTTGCATGTGTGCCGATGATGGACAGCAGCTCGTCTGCTGCCTGTGCGGCCGCAATACGGTCTACCTCCTCACCGGTGATAGCGAAGATAACGCCCTGACCGCAGTTGCGCGCGGACGAGATCAGCTTCTGACGTTCCATATACTGGTCAAAGCTGGACTGGAACAGGCGCTTGACATCGCTCGACTCCGCACCTGCGCGGCGCAGATACGCTGCCGCCTCAAATGTGCGGACGCCGGTACGCGTTGCAAAGCCCTTGGTATCCAGATAAATACCCGCCAGCATGGCTTCCGCCTCGCAGGTGAGAATGCCGCTGGTCGGCACAAGATACTGCAGCAGCTCGCTGACCAGCTCGGATGCGGACGACGCATACGGCTCGTGCAGGGATACGACTGCGTTCTCGATATAATCCGCCGCACGGCGGTGATGGTCAATGACTGCGATCTTGTTGATGGATTCGAGCAGCGCCGCGCTCTCCACATAGCCGGGACGGTTTACGTCCACCACGATAAGCAGCGTGTTGAAATCGCACGCGATCATCGCATCCTCGGCGCTGATGAACACGCCCTTGTACTCAGACTGGGTTTCCAGCCGTTCGATCAGGTCATTTGCCATGGTGTGCTGACGGTCCACAACAATGTGCACCGGTCTGCCCTTGACGCGCGCGGCACAGACCATACCGGCAGCAGCGCCGATGGCGTCCATATCGCTGTTCTTGTGGCCCATGACCAGCACCTGAGACGAGTCGCGGATCAGCTGGCTGAGTGCGTTGGCAACCACGCGGCTCTTGACCTTGGTGCGCTTCTCGACTTCCTCGCTCAATCCGCCGAAGAAGGCAAAGTTAAATTTATTCTTGATAACCGCCTGGTCACCGCCGCGGGACAGCGCCATGTCGACAGCGAGTCCGGCAAACTGATAGCTTTCCGCAAGCGTTTCGCCGTCGCGTCCGATACCGATGGACAGAGTGGCTACAACGCCCTCGTGGTTCTCAATTTCGCGCACCTCCTGCAGAACGGAGAACTTGCGCGCAACCAGCTTGTCCAGCTCAGCGTTTTCGATCACGAAGATATACTTGTCGCGGTCGTACTTGCGCAGTACGGCGCTCGAGTCCTTCACCCAGGCAAACAGACGTTTGTCAATGCCCGCCAGAATGTTGGATTTTTCCGAGTCGGTGGTGTTCTTGACCAGCTCCTCGTAGTTGTCGATTGCGATAACCGCGATAGCCGGACGGGTAGTCTCAGCCGCATCCCGCAGACGGACAAACTCGGTGCAGTCGATGAAATGCAGCATCATCAGTTGTCCCGCACCGCTCTGCACCATACTGCCGAATACATGGTACTGCCGCTTGCCAATGCCAAGCTCTCCCGGGAACGCGGTCTGTCCCTTGATGAGCCAGCCGGTCTCAAACGTCGGTGCGATCTCGCCCATGCGAACGCCGCTTACCGCAGTCCCCCGACCGCTGATTTCCGCAAATGCGTCATTCGCCCATACGATCTCGCCCGTGGTAGCCAGCGCAACAGCTGTCGGCAGCGGCGAGCGTGTCACCGCCGGACGGATCTCTCCGCCATCTACCTCGATGTTGTTCATCAGCTCCTGCACCTGCCGCCGCCGTGCCGCATTCGTACGCAGCGAAACAATCCGCAGAATGATACACACCACAATCCCCGCCGCACCGTACACGCGGGAGAAATAAAGTCCCACGACCGCAAACAGGAAAAACAGCACATAAAACATTACGCTGTTGGGAGCCAGCATCTTCTGTAATCTCTTTTTCAAACCCCTGCCTCCTTTTTTGGGACGCAAATATTCAACCTAATTATAGCAAGCCATTGTAGAAATTTCAACACTAAATGCAAACCGGTTTTGTATCTTTTCGCCGTCCGCTTGCAATTTTCACAGCTTCATGGTACAGTAACCGTAGATTCGCAATCAGGAGGATATCATTATGCAATTTTCGTTTGCACACAACAACTTCAACGTCCGCGATCTGGACCGCTCGCTTTCTTTTTATAAGGAGGCTCTCGGTCTGACCGAATCCAGCCGCATCAACGCACCGGACGGCAGCTTCATTATTGTATACCTGACCGATGGCGTAACGCCGCATCTGCTCGAGCTGACGTGGCTGCGCGACTGGGACAAGCCGTACAACCTCGGTGACAACGAGTTCCACCTGGCCTTCCGCGTGGATGATTTCGATGCCGCACACGCCAAGCACAAGGAAATGGACTGCATCTGCTTTGAAAATCCGTCAATGGGCATCTATTTTATCTCCGACCCGGACGGCTACTGGCTGGAGGTCATTCCCGCAAAGTAAACAGAAAACGCTTGGAGCTGCTGCTTTGAGCGTTTTTTTCATTCTCTTAACAGGATTATTCTGTTCATTTTTCGGCAACGGGTGTATACTATTGAAGTTATCTCCTGACGAAAGGACTGTATCATTTGAATCCTTACCTTGATCTATACCTCACGTTTGCAAGGATTGGCGTGTGCACGTTCGGCGGCGGCTATGCCATGCTGCCGATTCTGCAGCGCGAGGTCGTTGAAAACCGCCACTGGGCGACTGAGGACGAGCTGATGGACTACTACGCCATCGGTCAGTGCACCCCGGGCGTTATCGCGGTGAACACGTCCACGTTCATCGGCTACAAGACGCACGGCATTCTCGGCGGCATTGCCGCCACGGCAGGCATGATCACGCCATCGCTGATTATTATCACGATCATTGCCGCATTTATCCAGCAGTTTGCGCATCTCGCTGTCGTGCAGCACGCATTTGCCGGAATCCGCATCGCGGTCTGCGCGCTTGTGCTGCAGTCCGTGTGGAAAATGGCGAAAAAGGGCGTTGTTGACGTTCCGACCAGTGTTATCCTGCTCGTTACGTTCGCGGCTGTCGCTTTCTTCGGCGTATCGCCGGTTGTGATGGTCGTTATCGCCGCTGCTGCCGGTATTATCATCGGTATGATCCGGAGGAAACGCGCATGATTTTTTTACTGCTGTTTCTCGAATTTTTCAAGACCGGTCTGTTCGCCATCGGCGGCGGACTGGCGACCCTGCCCTTTCTCAAGCAGATTTCGCTGCGGTATCCGTGGTTCACGCCGAATGATCTGATGGACATGATTGCGGTCTCCGAGTCCACACCCGGTCCGATGGGCGTCAACTCGGCAACATACGCAGGCTTCCACGCAGCCGGCATTCCCGGTGCCATCACAGCGACCTGCTCGCTTGTGCTGCCGTCGGTCATCATCATCATTCTGGTGTCGCGTGCGCTCGATAAGTTCCGCGACTCTCCGCTGGTCCAGAACGGCTTTTACGGCCTGCGTCCGGCGTCCGCGGGTCTGATCTTCGGCGCAATGCTCGAGGTGTTCGCCGCTTCCCTGCTGCACACGGAAAACTGGGCCGGTATTGCCAGCATCGGTTCGGTCATCAATGTTCCGGCGATAATTATTTTCCTCGTGCTGTCGCTCGGTATCTGGAAGCTCAAAAAGCTGCATCCGATTGTGTTTATCCTGATCGGCGCGGTATGCGGCATTGTGTTTAATCTGTAAGTTTTGATTTGTTATCGTGCAGATTCTCTGTGGAACGGCGGGATGGGGCATCCCGCCCTACCCGATACATTCTGCCAAATGTTTTGCCGCATACACCATAATCACACGACATACCGTAGGGCGGGGTGACCTCACCCTGCCGCTACCCTCCGAATTGCACAAAAAATCCCTTTCTCAGTCGAGAAAGGGATTTTCTTTTTATTTCGTGAGGTATTCCTCAATCAGCTCACACGCATCCTCAATGCAGCCCGGACAGGAGCGCCGTACATTGCCGTCGGCTACGCCCTTGAGGTCGCGGCACAGATACGCGCCGTTCTTCTGCTCAAACTTCTCCTTGAGCATTTTCGTGACCTTATAGGTCTGACCCTTGGTCGTGCCCGGCTGATCCGCTCCTGCGCTGTTCTTCATGCCCGCGAGCATGAACGCACCGCTCAGCGCGCCGCACATCTCCATGCAGCCCATGCCAAAGCCGAAGCCTTCCGACATTTTATAGGCGGTCTCCTTATCCAGACCAACCAGATCGCAGTACGCGCAGACCACCGCCTGCGCGCAGTTGTAGCCCTGATTGTGAAAATCCTGTGCCAGTTTTGCCCGTTCTGTCATAACAAATATCTCCTTCTGTTAAAGCAAACCGCGCCTGAAAGACGCGGTGTTGCCTCTTTAATACTGCACCTGCGTGAAATAATACAGGATCGCATTGCGCTGTGCACGCGCCTGCTTCTGCCAGTCCTCCTCACTGTCGATGAACTTCTGGTCCTCCTCGTTATCAATGAAGCAGAATTCACTCGTCAGCGCCGGAATATTCAGCGCCGCTGCTGCACGGTTGGTGTAATAATAATCGCCGTGGCTGCCCTCGCGGAACACGATCTGGCGAATCGGAACCCCCAGCTTTTCGTACTCGTCGAGCAGCGCCTGCGCCAGAATTTTGGTCGGGCCGCCGTTCTTGTCCGCAATCTGCGCCAGAATTTCCGCTCCGCGTGCAGTGGTGTTGGCTGCATTGTGGTGGATACTAAAGAACAGGTCCGCCGAGGACGCATACTGTTTCATAACAGCGCCGCGCAGCGTCAGCTCGCTGCCTTCCTCAAGGGTATCGCGCACCATGATAACCTTTGCACCGGCTGCCTCAAGGTACTGCTTGAGGTACTGCGCCACATACAGGTTGACATGCTTCTCATCGAGCGAACCGCCGTTGTTCCCGCCGACATCGCTGCCGCCGTGACCTGGGTCGATAATGACCGTCATCACGCCGTCAATGTGCGAGGTGCGCGGCGGCTGTATCGGATCGTTATCCTCGTCGCCGCTGACGTAGTCGCGCACGCGCGTCAGGTAAGCCGCACTACAGTAGCGGCCGCTGCCCGAAGCGTTATCCATAATATGTGCCCAGCCGCTGCTGATGCTGTCAACCGCGATTTCCGCTCCGCTTTTCAGCACGCCGACCAGCGTGCCGGAGGTGCTCGGGCTCGAGCGAACAGACAGCTCGGAGTCCACGGTTACACGGTACACGCCGCTTGTGAATGTCTCGGCGGGCGTATCCGGCGTTGTCGGCTCAGTCGGCGTCGTCGGCTCGGCGGGAGTCGCCGGTGTACTCGGCGTCGAAGGTGCGCTCGGCTTGGAGACAGTCGGCTCGGTCTGCTTATCGACCGCCGCATTGTAATCTCTTACGCGCACCAGATAGTCCGCGCTGCAGTAACGGCCGCTGCCGCCTGCGCTGTCCAGTAGGTGCGCCCAGCCGTTCGACAGCTTATCCACGATAACCAGAGCATCCTTGGCGTACTCGCCGACTTCGGAATAGGTTTTGCCCGGACCGCTGCGCACGGTCAGCGCCGAATTGACATTGACGCGGTACACACCGGTCGTGAACGAAGCCGGAATCGGTGCAGGTGTCGGTGTTTTAAGCGAAACCGTGCGGCTGGGTACGTCATAATCCGCCGTAAAGCCGAGTGCAGCCGCCATATCGGCAATCTTGTAGTAGTTGTTTCCGTTGATGATGTAACCGTCAAACGAAACCTTTTTGCCGTTCACCTTGACGATAGCCGTGGTGGGTTTGCCTGCCGCGCTGGACAGTGCCGCCGTATTCAGCTCTCCGCCAACCGCGGTGTAATTTTTGCCGGTCGTCAGGGTGATGACGTTGGTGGATTTCTCCCAACCCACCTCAAACTCTGCGGTGCTGTTGCGCAGCAGATAGGCTACGTCACGCAGCTTGAAATAATTATACTTGTTAATTAAGTACGCCTGCGGATTGGTCACCGCCTTGCCGTTGAGCTGAAACGCATGCGTGGTCTTTGCCGCGCTGACGACCGCTCTCGCCTGCGGCAGATCCTGTGTCAGATCCCGCTCGGCGGCAGTCTCGGTCGTGACGGCTGTGGTTTCTGCCTCCACAGCATCCTGCGGCAATTCTGCGGCCGCCGCACCCGCTGTCATATATATCGCCGCACTCAAAAATACCGCGATCATTCGTTTGAAACGCATTCTTGAACCTCCATGCTGTTTCGCCGATGGGTTGCTTTCCTGCATGCCCGCTGCGGGCATTCTTGATGGTATTTTACCACAAAACGGGGCACATTTCAACGAAATATGACGAAACCGGGGCATTGTAATATTACAAATGCCCCGATTATTCCATATAAGTACAATATTTCGTTAAATTTCTTCCATCTGCCTGTTGATGGAATCCTCGCAGGAACGCATGGCATCCAGCGTTTGCTGCCACAGTTCCTCGAGCGTCAGTCCGCACAGCTCCGCGCCGCGCTCGATGACCTCACGCGAGCAGCCTGCCGCGAACTTTTTATCCTTGTATTTTTTCTTCAGGCTCTTGAGCTCCATGTCCTGCACGCTCTTGGACGGGCGCATGAGCGCCGCCGCACCGATCAGGCCGGTCAGCTCATCGGCTGCATACAGCAGCTTTTCCATCTCGTGCTCCGGCTTGATGTCCACGCAAATCGCCCATCCGTGGCTGCATACCGCGTGAATAATGCTCTCGTCTGCACCGCCTTCGCGCAGCAGCTCAGATGCCTTGACACAGTGCTGCTCCGGCCACTGCTCGAAATCAATGTCATGCAGCAGACCGACAATGCCCCAGAATTCCGGGTCATAGCCGCGCTGCTCCGCAAAACAGCGCATGACGCCCTCAACCGTCAACGCATGCCGTAAATGGAACGGCTCCGCGTTGTACCTGCGAAGAAGCTCCCATGCTTGTTGTCTGGTCATTTTACAAAATCCTTTCTGGCATTTTCAATGTATGCATAGGACGGGATGCCCATATCAGTTTTGCAGCCAGCTTGGCTTTTCTCGCATTCTGACGCCGGCGGCGATGCCGAGCGCGGCGAACATGGTTACGATAGACGTACCGCCGTAGGAGAAGAACGGCAGCGTCAGACCCATGACAGGCAGCAGACCGACATTCATAAAGATATTCATAAAGGTCTGGAACAGCAGCATGCCGCTTACACCGACCGCAATCAGCGCCGAAAACGGCGTAGAGGCGCGGTACGCCACATAAAACAAACGGATGATCAGCGCCATCAGCAGAATGATGATAAGCAGGCAGCCGAGGAAGCCCAGTTCCTCACCTGCGACCGAGAAAATGTAGTCGGTCTGGTTCTCCGGCACATACTGCATCTGGGTCATCGTGCCGTTGGTCCAGCCCTGACCGGTGAACTGCCCCGAGCCGATGGCGATCTTGCCGTAGGTCGCCTGTCGGGACTGCTCCACGTCAATGGACGGGTCAAACAGCACGAGAATGCGCGTTTTCTGGTAATCCTTGAGCACATAATTCCACAGGATCGGCACGCTTGCGATACCGACTCCGGCGGCAATGCCCAGCCACTTGAGCGGCAGACCGGCCGAGAACAGCATGATAACCGCGATCATCAGGTACTGGATCGCCATGCCGGTGTCGCCCGACGAGAGCACGACCGCCCCCATCATTACCAGCGTGTGCAGACCGACCGAAACCAGTCCGCGCCATTCGGTGATATGATCCTGTATTTCGGTCATGTGCGCGGCAATCGTGAAGATGAAGATCAGCTTGCCAAGCTCACCCGGCTGCAGGCTTGTCACGCCCAGATTGAGCCATGCACGCTGGCCGTTGACCTCGGTGCCGAGCGGCGTAAACAGCAGGAATTGCAGCAGAATGTTGCCGATCACGAATATTTTCCATAGGTCGCCCAGATTTTCCAAGTCGATCAGACTGAGCGCAATAAATGCCGCCAGACCGAGAATGATCGCGGCACCCTGTACATACAGGTTTTTCGTCGAGCCGTCCAGTGCCGTCACCGGGTTGAGCGTTGCCGAGTAAATGAGGAACATGCCGTAGATCGAGCAGACCAGTCCCAGCAGCATCAGATACAGGTCGGTGTTTTTGATATAATGCGTAACAGAGTGTACAATGGAACGAGCAGCGTCCATCAAACCCCTCCCTTTCAAAATGGAAAATTGAGAATTGAGCATCGGAAATTAAGGTATCGCCGCAAAGCGGCGGAATTAAGGCAATACCGCATAATTGAACAAGAGTGATTTGCGAGTAAATTTTGCGTACTGACGAGGCACAGTTTTGCGGCAATACTTGATGTATTACCGTAAAACTTCGGCAGCGCGGACGGAACTCGCGCAAGGAACCGAAGCCAAAGTCAGGACACAAAATTTCCGCAAAGCACCGCGGCAGCGCGACCGGAGCCTGCGCGAGGAGCCGCCGCTTTAATTGTGCGGTGTTGCCTTAAATTGCAGTGCTTTGCACTGCCACACTCATTTTCCATCCTCAATTACATTTCTATATGATACCACAACACACCCCTCTTTGCGAGTAACAATTTCGGCAAATTTTTCGCGTGCTTGTATGGAAAACCGGACGAAGTATTGATATAATGAATATATTATGTTACCCGCTGCAAAATAGAGGAGGAATTTCATGTTATCCGATATTGAAATCGCACAGGGCTGTCAGATGCGCCCGATCACCGAGGTTGCCGCTGCTGCCGGTCTGGATGCCGATGATCTGGAACTGTACGGCAAGTATAAGGCAAAGCTGTCCGCAGACGTGTGGACCAAGGTGAAGGAAAAGGAAAACGGCAAGCTGGTCCTCGTTACCGCCATCAACCCGACGCCTGCCGGTGAGGGCAAGACCACGACCTCGGTCGGTCTGGGGCAGGCACTGTGCAAACAGGGCAAAAACGCGATTATCGCACTGCGCGAGCCATCTCTCGGTCCGGTATTCGGCATCAAGGGCGGCGCGGCAGGCGGCGGCTACGCGCAGGTTGTTCCGATGGAGGACATCAACCTGCACTTTACCGGCGATATGCACGCCATCACGGCAGCAAACAACCTGCTGTGCGCCATGCTGGACAACCACATGCAGCAGGGCAATCTGCTGAACATTGATCCGCGCCGTATTGTGTTCACCCGCGTAATGGACATGAACGACCGTGCTCTCCGCAACATCACCATCGGTCTGGGCGGCAAGGTGAACGGCGTGCCGCGCGAGGACCACTTCATGATCACCGTAGCGTCCGAGGTTATGGCTATCCTGTGTCTGGCCGCTGATCTGGACGACCTGAAAAAGCGTTTCGGTGATATTCTGGTGGCATACAGCTACACCGGCAAGCCGATCTATGCACGCGACCTGCATGCAGAGGGCGCCATGACGGCACTGATGAAGGATGCCATCAAGCCCAACCTGATTCAGACGCTCGAGGGCACGCCCTGCCTGATGCACGGCGGTCCGTTCGCCAATATCGCACACGGCTGCAACAGCGTGCAGGCAACCAAGCTGGCACTCAAGCTGGGCGATATTGCCATCACGGAGGCAGGCTTCGGCGCTGACCTCGGCGCAGAGAAATTCATGGACATCAAGTGCCGCAAGGCCGGTCTGGCTCCGGACTGCATCGTACTGGTTGCGACCGTCCGCGCGCTCAAGTACAACGGCGGTGTAGCCAAGGCTGATCTCAACCAGCCGAACATGGATGCGCTGAAGCACGGTATCTGCAATCTGGATGCACATCTGGATAACATGAAGAAGTTCGGCGTACCGGTCGTTGTTGCCGTCAACGCATTCCCGACTGACACTGACGAGGAGATGGATTTCATCCGCGAGCACTGTGCCGAGCGCGGTGTGCGCGTAGCACTCTCCGAGGTATTTGCCAAGGGCGGCGAAGGCGGTCAGGCGCTGGCCGACGAGGTTCTGGCTGTGCTCGACGAGGGCAAGGCCGACTTCCACATGCTGTATGAGGATTCGCTCCCGCTCGAGGACAAGATCCGCAAGATCGCCAAGGAGATTTACGGTGCACTCGGCGTGACCATCGCGCCTGCCGCAAAGAAGGAGTTGGCAAACATCACCGAGATGGGCTACGGCAACCTGCCGGTCTGCGTTGCAAAGACGCAGTATTCGCTCTCCGATGACGCATCGCTGCTCGGCCGTCCGACCGAATTTGTTGTCAACGTACGCACCGCTCGTCTGGCTGCCGGTGCAGGCTTTGTCGTTGTAGAGACCGGCTCGATCATGACCATGCCCGGTCTGCCCAAGGTTCCGGCTGCGGAGAAGATCGACGTAGACAACAACGGTAAGATCACCGGTCTGTTCTAAATACAATTCAAATGAAGAGTGGAGAGAACATCGGCTGCGGTGTGCTCTCCACTTTTCCCTCTTCTTTTTGCTGTGAAAGTGATATTATGCAAATCAGTCTTATTTTAGCGCAGCAGATTGCCGAGCTGTTTCTCATTCTTCTGATCGGCTGCGTGCTCGTCAAGGCCCGGCTGCTCAAAAGTGCGGACAGCCGCGTGCTGTCGGTCGTGATGGTATATGCGGTCATGCCGTGTGTCATCATCAACGCCTTTCAGGTGGATTACACCCCTGCCGTTGTTACCGGATTGCTGTACGCCTTTGTACTGGCGATTGCGCTGCACGCGCTGCTTCTTCTGCTGGCGCGGCTGCTGCGCCGTCCGCTGCGGCTGGATGTGATTGAGCGCACCTGCATCATCTACACGAATGCGGGCATTCTGGTCATTCCGCTGGTGCGGGCACTGCTTGGCGAGGATTATGTGATCTATTCCTGTGCGTTCCTCGTCGTACAGCAGGTTCTCCTGTGGACGCACTGCCGCAGTCTGCTCTGCGGTACGCGCGGCTTTGCGTGGAAAAAGATCATCGGCAATGTCAATATCATCGCCATTTTGATCGGCGGTGCACTGTTCATCCTGCGGCTGCCGCTGCCCGGTCTGGTGAACGATTTGTTCTCTCAGCTTGGCGCGATGGTCGGCCCGATCGGCATGCTGCTGGCTGGCATCGTCATTGCGGACACGCCGCTCCGCCAGCTGTTTATGCGCCGTCGGCATTATGTTCCTGTGCTGCTGCGGCTGATTATCTGCCCGATTATCACGGTACTGCTGCTTCGTGTCATCGGTGCAGCAAGCTGGATTCCGGATGGACACAGTATTCTGCTGACCGTGTATCTCGCGTGCATCACGCCTGCGTGCGCTACCGTTACTTCGATGGCGCAGCTTTATGACCGCGATGCTGAGTATTCCAGCGCACTGTATGTGCTCACAACGCTGTTTTCCATTCTCACCATGCCGCTGATGGTATGGGTGTTTGAGGTGCTCATTTAACAAAAACCCGTGTATTTCACAAGAGATACACGGGTTGCGGCTGTCGCGAAACTACAGTTTCGCCGACAAGCAGGAACGGACCGCAGGCCGTTCCAAAGTCGTCCGAAAGTTCCTATGCAGAAACTTTCTCCCTCTAAAAGTGTAAAAAACCAGATACATGCTCCGGCTTTTTACGAATTTGCACAGCAAATTCTATTTTATGCGCGCTGTCGCGCGATTGAATTAAATTCAACTTTTTCGATAAACTAAACCCGTGTATTTCACAAGAAATACACGGGTTTTTGTTAAGGCAACACCGCACAATTAAAGCGGCGGCTCCTCGCGCAGGCTCCGGTCGCGCTGCCGCGGTGCTTTGCAGAAATTTTGTGCTCTGACTTTGGCTTCGGTTCCTTGCGCGAGTTCCGTCCGCGCTGCCGAAGTTTCACGGTAATACATCAAGTATTACCGCAAAACTGTGCCTCGTCAGTACGCAAAATTTACTCGCAAATCACTCTTGTTCAATTATGCGGTATTGCCTTAATATCCCAGTTTTTCGCCGATGAGCACGACCTCACAGCTTTCAAATCCGCTCGGCACGCCCATATGAATGACCATGGCGCGGCAGATGCGCTCCGGACTTTCGCAGTTGTGACACCTGCCGTCAACCGCACACGGTGTTTTTTTATTCAGCCGCTTGGCATTGAGCGGAGCGGCAATATTTCTTGCCCGCTCGATGGCGCTCTGCAGGTCGGGACGCAGCTTGTTCACGCCGCACACGAAAATGCAGCGCTTCGGTCCGAACAGCGTGGCCGCCACGCGGTTGCACTTGCCGTCGATGTTGACGATCTCGCCAGTCTCGCTCAGTCCGTTCGCTGAAGACAGGTAAACGTCCGGCGTCTGGCAGTACACGCCCTTGTCGATCCAATGCCAGTGCACGTCCGTGCTGTCCGCAAAGTTCTCCGGAAAACCAAGCTGCTTCATCGTCATTGAGCCGCCCATCGACACGGATTTGCCTGCACAGGTGTCTCTCAAGTAGGAAACTGCCTCATCTTTCGTTTCAAAGTAGCGGAAACCAAAGCCGTAACCGGTCAGAGCCTTCTCCACCTTGCTCACATCGGGCACGCCGTACTCGAACAGCGGCAGCAGATCGCTCGGCTCATACGCAAGCGCGTCCGCACCGGATGCACGCAGCTCCTCCGTCGAGCGAAATCCCCAGGCAACACCGATGGCGGTCAGTCCTGCGTTTACTGCGGTCTGCATATCGGTCGCGCTGTCGCCGATGTAGAGGGTCGTTTCCTTGTCGCCGCCCAGCTCGTCCAGCAGCTGCAGCACGCTTGTCGGATCCGGCTTGCGCGGGATATTCGGGCGTTCGCCATAGGTAATGCACACCAGATCGCCGAAATAGTGCTCAATCAGCGCTTTCGCGGCGGAATCGTACTTGTTCGACAGCACACCGACCGTCACGCCGTTCTCCTTGAGCGTTTCGAGCACCGAAACAATGCCCTCATACGGATGCGTGCGGTTCATCATGTGCTCGCCGTAGAACGCGCGGAAATCCGCCAGACAGGTGTCGATCATCTCGTCCGTGCGGCTCTCCTCGGGAATGCTGCGCTCGACTAGCTTGCGTACGCCGTTGCCGATGCGGATGCGCGTCTGCTCCATGCTCACCGGCGGAAAGCCGTGCTTCTCCACGGCATAGGTTACGCTGTCGCACAGATCACCGAGCGAGTTGAGCAGCGTACCGTCTAAATCAAAAATGGCAGTTGTCATTTTCATACATATTCGTCCTTTTCTTGTCCGTGAAAATAGAATACCGCACCACAGAATCCCGTGATGCGGTATCATTATAGCACATTTTCTTACCCGCGCATATACGTCTTGGTAATTTCACCGAGCATGGACGAAACCGTCGGGTTGAGCGCTTCCGCGCGCACGCGCCAGCGCCAGTTTTTGCCGCCGATAGTGGCAGGCGTATTCATGCGGGAATCCGCACCGAGCGAGAGCAGATCCTGCAGGGTCGTCATAGCGATGTTCGCCGAGGACGCCCATACGCACTTGATGGCACTCCAGCCCATGGCCTCGGCGTGCGAGGTACGCAGATAGCGGTATGCAAACTGCTTTTCCGGCTCGGAGCAGATGTCCATGATCTGCTCGCACACGGTCTGCGAGTCATGGGTCGAGGTGTAGACGATGCTGTTCGGCTTATAGTTGTGCGGCAGATGCTCGTTGTCGTAATCCGGCGTAAAGCCGAAAATCAGCACGCGCATGCCCGGGAAACCGCTTTCTTCGAGCAGCTTCTTGACCTCATCGGTCTGCACGCCGAGGTCCTCCGCGATGAGCGGCACCGGACCGAGTGCCTTCTCGATGGCGTTAAACAGTTCCATGCCCGGACCCTTGCGCCACTTTCCGTTGATGGCGGTCTCCTCGTCCGCGCCGACCTCCCAGTAAGCGGCAAAACCGCGGAAATGGTCGAGACGCACCACGTCGAACAGCGCCATGTTGCTCTTCATGCGCCAGATCCACCACGCGTAGTTTTCCGCCTTGTGCGCCGTCCAGTTGTACACGGGGTTGCCCCACAGCTGACCGGTTGCAGAATAGTAATCGGGCGGTACGCCTGCTACCAGCTTGGGACTGCGGTCGGGCTTCAACTTGAACAGCTTCGGGTGCGTCCATACATCGGACGAGTCGGCGGAAACGTAAATCGGGATGTCACCGATGATCTGAATGCCCTTTTCGTTGGCATACTCGCGCAGTGCCGTCCACTGCTTGAAGAAGATATACTGCAGAAAAATCCGGAAATCCACCTCGTCACGCAGCTCTGCGGTCACTTTTTCGAGTGCTGCAGGCTTGCGGTCGCGCACATCCTTGTCCGGCCACATGTAGACCGGCATGTGATGGTATTTCTCCTCCTTGAGCGCCATAAACAGCGCGTAATCCGGCAGCCATTCACTGTTCTTTTCAGTGAAGACGGCAATTTTCTCACGCATTTCCGGTGTCACGCGGCTGTATGCCTTGCGGAACAGCGGCCAGCGGGTATCGGCCAGCTGCTCGAAATCCGCGGTATCCGCCGAAGCGTTGAAGTCGCCCTGACGAACCTCATCCGCGGTGAGCAGACCGTCCTCAACGAGCAGATCCATGTCGATCAGATACGGATTGCCTGCCGCTGCCGAAAAGCACTGGTACGGCGAATCGCCAAAGCCGGTATGACCGAGCGGAAGCACCTGCCAGTAGGTCTGGTGCGCCGCCGCCAGAAAATCTACAAAATCACGGGCGGTCTTGCCCATGGTGCCCACGCCGTGCGGCGAAGGCAGTGAAGTGACGTGCGCAAGCACGCCGCTGGAACGCTTAAACATATCCTTCTCTCCCTCTGTCAGTGGATCTGTTGTTATTATAGCACAGATGTAGCATTTAACCAAGAACTATCTACAAATTTGCATATTTTTTGTGAAAGTTGTGGTCTTTCTGTAAATTTAACTGAGATAACGGTTGTGCCCGGCTATCTCTCTGTGGTATAATATTATGTCTATTATTGCAGAAGATGTGCCGCAGACCGAAGTATTCTGCGGCAGCTTACTCTTTTTTCGTCCTGTTTGAGGACAGTTTTCCGTACTATAACACTGATGTAAGGGGTTTATCACGCATGAGAATGCGCAAAAAGAAAAACTTGGACGTTCGATTTGCCGCCTGTGCGGACGTTATGGCGTTCGAGCCGAAGGAAAAACGCGGCAAGTGGCGCGCCCTGTTCGGCAACGACAATCCGATCCATCTGGAGATCGGCTGCGGCAAGGGCCGTTTTGCCATCGGCATGGCTGAGCAGCACCCGGATGTAAACTTTATCGCGGTCGAGCGCGAGGAAGGCGCGCTCATTATGGCAGCCGAGCGCTGCCAGCAGCAGCCGCTGCCCAATCTGCGGTTCGTATCCTTCGACGCAGCCGAGCTGCGCGAGGTATTCGCGCCCGGTGAGGTAGACCGCATTTACCTGAATTTCTCCGATCCATGGCCGCCCAACCGTCAGCGCAAGCGCCGGCTGACCTGGCGTGCGTACCTGGAAGTATATGATGAAATCCTGCGTCAGCAGGGTGATCTGTGCTTCAAGACGGATAATCAGCGCTTTTTCGAGTGGAGTCTGCAGGAGATCTGCCAGTTTGGCTGGCTGATTCAGAATATCTCGCTCGATCTGCATAACTCGGACTTTGAGGGCAATGTCATGACCGAGTATGAGGAGAAGTTCTCCGCGGAGGGTTACCGGATTTATCGTCTGGAGGCGCGCCGCCGTCTGCCGGAATTTCTGAAAAAGTAAACGAAAGAGGAAGGTTTTTACCTTCCTCTTTTGCTTTTTCAAAGTTCCGGTTATCAGTATTGTTTGTTAGTCTCTGCCAGACGGTGGTTGAGCGCTTGCGAAGCGAACGAAATCTTGCCTGCCCGGCAGGGGCACAAGAGGGTAGACACCAAGGTTTCCACCCTCTTGTGAATCACCCCTTTCCTAAGATAGTCTGGCGCAGACCAGAGACCGGCGACCGCTTCGAAAATGGGGAACGGCAGAGGATTTTTTCTTCCGTAGGGGCGCACAGAGTGCGCCCATTTCTCTACCTATTCGCAGTGTCAGATTCCATACTGCTACACATACCATTTCATCTCTGCAGACGCGACAACAAGGTGAATTGCCCGAAGGGCAAGAGAGAGTCCCTTGGAGGATGACAGCGTCGCGCAACTCGTTTGCGCGTTGTTACGGACGGCACCTACGAATTTCACCTATTCGTCAACTCCTAACTCCTACCTTGTGGAATCTCTGCACACGAAAAAAGAGGAAAGCACACGCTTTCCTCTTGCTCGTTACAGCTTATTGTACCCTCTCGGGGTGACGATTGCATCCAGTGGAGTGCCTGCGGCACAGTCCGGGCAGGCTTTGCCGCGCACAAAGTTCTGGTAATGCGGGAAATCCGCGCCGGAGAACAGGCTGACAACCTTTTTTCCGCTCAGCTCGCTGATATTGGAGAACAACGCCGCAAAGCCGGAAACGCGGCCGCCGTAATACTCAACGCACTCCTTCGCCTGCGAGAAGGTCTGACCGGTGGATGCGGAATTGACCAGCACAAGCACATTACGGTGCTCGATCATATGGCGCAGGTTATCCGAGAACACAAACTGACCGTTGACGTTGCTGTCCGGCTCGACAAGGTAAATATCCTTGCCGCTGTTGACATTGCCCATGCCCACGCTCGACAGCTCACCGGCGAGATACGCGCCGATGTACTCCGTGCCTTCCATGCACAGCAGTGTATCAATGCTGGTGGACGAGAACTGGTATGCAATGCTGCGTGCGGCTTCTCTGGACATTGCCATGCTGTGCTTGATCTCGGACATATCAATATAGTAGTTGATGTGCGAATGATTCGTGGCAAAATGCCCCGGTATCGCGTCCGCGTAAAGCCGTTTGTTCACACGGGAGGTGATGCGGATCGACTGCTTCATACAAAAACCACCTTTCTTACAGCGCACCCCTATCGAGGAATATCTGAGAATCTATCTATATTATACCTCAGTCCGGTTCTCGTGGCAAGAAAAAAGGCGCGGCAGCAGCTTCTCAAATTGCACGCCATGCATAGGGTCGGTATGCTGCGCGGCAGTGTAGGCGATGCAGTCCTTGACGAACTCGCCGGCAAGTGCACAGGCATCGGCAAGCCCCCTGCCGTTCAGCAGCGCGCCGAGCACGACCGCCGCAAACAGGTCTCCGGTGCCGGGATAATACTGCGCGATCCTCTCGTGCAGGCTGATGGTGCCGCCGTCCGCAGACAAACAGCCGGAACCGACCTTCCCCGGCTCGTAATCCAGACCGGTCAGCACAACCTGTGCGCCGTAGCGGCTGTGAAGTGCATGCAGCCACTCCTGTGCTTCCGTTTCGTTCTGCGGTGCGGAGGCCGGGTCGCGGTCGAGCAGGATAGCCGCTTCGGTCGTATTCGGCGTGATGATATCCGCAATTTCGCACAACTCGCGCATACGCGTGCACATTTCGGGTGTATAGGTGGCGTAGACCTCACCGTTGTCGCCCATCACCGGGTCGATGAACGCCGTACCGTTTTCGGATTTCAGCCGCAGTACGGCATCCCGCACGCAGTCGATCTGATCTGCCGAGCCGAGAAAGCCCGCGTACACCGACTCAAACCGTAACCCTAACCGGTCGTACTGGTCGATGACACGCGGCATAACACCGGTCAGATCGACCGTTTCCCAGCCGGGAATGGCCATGTGCGTGGAAAAATATGCGGTCGGCAGCGGCACGCACTGGTGTCCTGCCGCCGAAATCGCTGCAATGATCGGCACAAGCGACGAACGTCCGAAACCCGACAGATCGTGCAGCGCTAAAACCTTTTTCTGCATGGATTTGCTCTCCTTCTTACTCTATGGCAGCACCACATAATTAAAGCCGCGGCTTCTTGCGCAGGCTCCGGTCGCGCTGCCGCGGCGCTTTGCGAAAATTTTGTGTTCTGATTTTGGCTTCGGTTCCTTGCGCGAGTTCCGTCCGCGCTGCCGAGATTTCTTGCAATACGGCAAGTATTGCAAGAAACCGCGTCTTGTCAGTACGCAAAATTTACTCACAAATCGCTCTTGTTCAATTATTCGGTATTGCCCTGTCTGTATTTCAGCATACAATGAAAAACCTTTTCTGTCAACGCACCTGTCTGCCAGAATTCACATTATGTACTTAAATTTCCCGATCGGTTGTGGTATAATATAGGGTAACAAATTGGCGAAGTTGCTTTCACAAGCAGGGTATGCAATGGTTATGAAAGCAGCTTCCGGATAAAAGGAGATTCTTCATGCTGAAAAAACGCATTCTATCCATCGTGCTGGTACTGACCATGCTGATGATACCGGGCGCTTACGCCGCTCAGCCCGCAAAGGACAATATGCACGGTGTCTGGGTCGCGTCCGTACATAATATTGATTTTCCCTCCGAGCAGGGCATGACCGCCGACCAGCTCAAGGCCGAGGCCGATACCGAGCTGGACAATATTGCCGCAATGGGCCTGAACACGGTATTCCTTCAGGTTCGGCCTTCCGCCGATGCGCTGTATCCGTCCGAGCTGTTTCCGTGGAGCCGCTACGTCAGCGGCACGGCCGGTCAGGCACCGGATGGCAGCTTTGACGTCCTCGGCTACTGGGTAACCGCAGCGCATGAGCGCGGTCTGCAGCTGCACGCATGGATCAACCCATACCGCATTACGATTGACGGCGAAGCCGAATGGAACGCAATCCCGGATTCCAGTCCGGCCAAGCAGCACCCGGAGTGGGTAGTCAAGTACAACGATAACTACTACTTCGATCCCGGTATTCCGGCAGTGCAGCAGCTTGTCGTAGACGGTGCGGCTGAGATCGTCAAGAATTACGATGTGGACGGCATTCATCTGGACGACTATTTCTATCCGGGTACGGATTTTGCCGATGAGGCGACTTATGAGCGCTACGGTCAGGATTTCAGCAAGATCGGCGACTGGAGACGCGACAACGTCAACACACTCATCGCTGCTCTGAATGAGACACTGCATACGCTGGATAAGAACCTCTCGTTCGGTGTCAGTCCCGCCGGTATCTGGGAAAACAAGAGCGCAAACTCCAAGGGCAGCAACACGCAGGGGCAGTCCTCGTTCAGCGAACTGTACTGCGATTCCCTGCAGTGGATCAACGCCGGCACAGTAGACTATATCTGTCCGCAGCTGTACTGGTCGATCGGCTTTGAGCCTGCTGACTTCCAGACGCTTGTCAAGTGGTGGCAGAAGGCGGTTTCCACCAGCGATGTGGCGCTGTACATCGGCATCGGCGCATACCGCTCGGCAGAAGCGCAGCCCGGTGATACCTGGTACGGCACGGATGAAATCGAGCGTCAGCTTACTCTGCTCGATGACAGCATAGATATTCAGGGCGAGGTATTTTTCAGCTATGCCTCCCTTGAGTCCATCGACGGCTGTCCGGCCTTCCTGACCGCGCACTACGCGGCGGATAAGCCGGTCACCAAGCCGGATACCGACAATTCCGGCACTATCACCCAGGAGGAAGCACAGCAGCAGGCTACCCTGCTGGATATGCTTTCCCGCTTTATCGTTTCCCTGTTCCGCTAACCGCACATTTTTCGGAGGTGCATTCCCATGGTCGATCTACTCACCCGTGAATATGAGGTGAATTACAGCCACATTGACAACCGCGGCATTGCCAGGCCGTCCTTCCTGTGGAATATCATGCAGGACGCGGCGACCGTCCACGCAGAAGCGCTGCACATCGGTCCGCTCGATCTGCGGATCGTGTGGGTGCTCTCGCGCATGAAAGCGCGGCTGACGCGTCCGCTGCTGCCGTATGAGCGGCTGCGGTGCGAAACGTGGTGTCCGGGCATTAAAGGTGCAAGCTGGTACCGCAGTTTCTCGTTCTTTGTGGATAACAAGCCGGTTGGTGACGCACAGTCCATGTGGGTAACGCTCGACCCGGAGACTCACCGCATTGTGCGTCCGAGCGCATTTCCCGAAGCCGAGCAGTACCTGCACACCTCCCGCGGAGAGCTGTTTGCGCCGCTGCCCAAGCTGTCGTGTGACAACGTGCGCCTGCATCATGTTCACGAGGTCCGTTATTCGGATCTGGATGTCAACAATCATGTCAACAACGTGCGTGCAGTCGAGCTGATCTCGGACGCGCTCGACCTGTACAAGCAGCCGGGTTTTGTCTCCGAGCTGCAGGTCAACTACACCGCCGAAACCGCCTGCGGCGAATCGCTTTCGCTGCTGACCGGCACGGCGGACAGCGCACGTTACATTCGCGGTGAAGCCGATGGCAGAACCCGCTTCGAGGCGCTTGCCACGCTTTCGCCGCTGCCCGACCCGAAGGAGGGATTGGTATGACGCAAGCGATCGAGCAGGCTGTATGCGATATTTTGGGCGCGTGCCAGCCGGTCAAAATCATCCTGTATGCGGAAAAGCGTACGATGGCAACCGACAAGCTCAAGGCATTCAGCCTTTGCATTATCGTGCCGGAGAGCGCCAACTGCCGCACACTGCGCACACACCTGCACCTGGCGATTACGGTTTCCGTACCCGTCAGTCTGAGCGTTTACACCACCGAGGAATGGGCGGAGCTTTGCACGGACAGTACCTCGTATGCCGCATGGATCGCCCGGAAAGGCAAGGTGATTTATGACCAGACGGCGTAAAGGTGCATCCGACAGTTGTTTTTACTACAAATGGCTGGACAAGGCGCTGTGCGACCTGCAGGCCGCACGTCTGCTGCTGACCTACGGCGGCGATCATTACAACATCGCGTTCCACTGCCAGCAGGCGATTGAAAAGGCGCTGAAAGGCTATCTGCTGTTCCGCACCGGACGGCATTTTGACGGACACAACCTGACGTACCTGTGCCGTCAGGCGATCCAGCTGGACTCGAAGGCGTTCTCCGAATATCTGGACGAGAGTGCGGCGCTCAACGATTTATATATTGAGACGCGGTATCCAACCGACCTGCCGTTTGAGATTGATGAGCTGGAGGTCCGCCGGTATCTGGATATGGCAGAGCGGATGTTTGCCGCGATTCGACAGCAGCTGTATGAGGGCGGGAGACCGCATGAGATTGTGCAGCGCAGATAATTTTTATTTGCGCTGTTTGCCTAACGAATTAGGAATAGGTGCTAACCCTTAGCTGGGGTTCCCAAAGGATAGACACCAAGGTTTCTATCCTCTTGGGACTCCAGTTTCCTTTTGTTTGTTAGTCTGGCGCATACCAGAGACCGGCGACCGCTTCGAAAAGGGGAACGGCAGTCGGGTTACTCTTGCGTTTGTTTCGTAAAATATTCGCAGTTCACAGATACCTTACTGCTACACATATCGGCTACTCTCCGCAGGCGCGACACAGGGTGAATTGCCCGAAGGTCAAGAGAAGGTCCTCTGTGGGATACCCGCACCGCACAACTCGTTCGTCTGTAGGGACTGCAGACGGCACCTACGAATTACAATTATTAACCAATTTTACCGTAGGGTGCGGCAAGGTGAATTGCCCGAAGGGCAAGAGAAGGTGCCCTGGGGTGCGACCTCGGCGCACCGTTTTTCAACCATCTGCACATTGCCTAACCGCAGGGGCGGCCAGTGGCCGCCCACGCAACGCCCAATCATTACAAAACTCCTCACTCCTGACTCTTGCCTTGCATAATCTCTCCCATCTTGACACTTGCATACTCCATCAACTTTTGCTATCATATAAGGATGTAAGGAGTGACTAACCATGAACGCTGCGGAACGACGCACTAAAATCACCCACCTGCTTGCACAGGCGAACGGGCCGTTATCGGCGACCGCGCTGGCCGCGCAATGCGGTGTCAGCCGCCAGATTATTGTAGGCGATGTTGCGCTGCTGCGTGCAGGCGGATTGGCTGTGCTCGCTACGCCGCGCGGATATATTCTGGAGAACACCTCGGCGCCAGCCTGTGCGGAGCGGCACATTGTCAGCCATCACGACAACAGCCGCATGCTTGAGGAGCTATACACGGTCGTCGATCTCGGCGGAGCCGTGATTGATGTGACGGTCGAACACGCTGTATATGGTCAGATCTGTGCACCGCTGCATATTTTCTCGCGGTATGACGCCGACGCGTTTAACGAGAAGATTCAGCAGTCCGGCTCCCGGCCGCTGTCCAACCTGACCGGCGGCATCCACCTGCACACCATCCGCGCTACGGATGAGAAAACGCTCGAACGCGTAATTCAGGGACTCAAGGACAAAGGCTTTCTGCTGCTCGAGGATAACTAAAAACCACCCGAACGATAGATTTCGTTCGGGTGGTTCAGTCCATCAATAAAGTCCGTTTTCGCGATGCTGACGCTGCCGCGCGGCAGCGCGCATGAAATAGAATTTGCTGTGCAAATTCGTAAAAAAGCCGGAGCATGTATCTGGCTTTTTACACTTCTGGAGGAAGAGAGTTTCGACCATCGGGAGGAACTTTCGGACGACTTTGGAACGGTCTGCGGTCCGTTCCTGCTTGTCGGCGAAACTGTAGTTTCGCGACAGCCTCAACCACCCGAACGATAAATTTCGTTCGGGTGGTTTTCTTTTACTCGTTATCTGCCTGCTGCTCCTTATACATAGCGATCTGCTCCGCGTCCCATACCTCCAGATCACGCACACCGGCGCGTCCCTCGACGTGATGACGGAATTCATGCCGCAGAACTTTTCGCATTTCTTCGGTCAGCTCATCCTCATCCAAACGGCGATATGCCCGCTTGAACGAGCCGTAGTACATTACAATATATTTGCCCATCGCCGGATCAATGCGGTACTGCCCCATCACATACAGGGTGCCGTTGCGGTCCTCCGGATGCAGAAGATACCCGGGTTCCACGACGATACCACCGTTCAGTTCCTCGTAAAACGACTGCGGAATCTCCTCCGCGAGATCGGATAAAATTTCTTCAAATCGGTCAATCGAGATCATGCCTGTCTTCCTTTCTGACCTTGCTGCTTGTCTGCCATTACTATAGCACAACCTATTTTTACAGGCAACCAAACTTTTTGTGAACAAGGTGTCTTGACAGGTGTTGTTTTATGTTGTATACTTCTATCTGTTCACAACTCAAATATTGGAAAGGACCTGTTCCCATGGTTAAGAGTAAAAGTTTGTATCATTTGGCGCTGGCCGGCGTACTGTGTGCGATCGGCATCATCATCCCGATTTTTTCTCCTGTAAAGATTCGACTCGACCCGATGAGCTTCACGCTGGCAAGCCACGTTGCTATTTTTCTGGCGATGTTCATTTCTCCGGCTGTCGGCGTGGCCGTTTCAGTCGGCACGACGCTTGGCTTTCTGGTCGGCGGCTTCACCATGCCGGTCGTCCTGCGTGCGCTGACCCACGTTGTCTGGGTTGCGCTCGGTGCATACTATCTGCAGAAGCACCCGGAGCTGATTGACTTCCGTCAGCAGGTTGAAAACCGCAACGCAAAGCTGTTTGGTCTTGGTGCGGTACTCAGCATCATCCACGCGGCACTGGAAACCCTAGTCTGCGTACCGGTTTACTTCGGTCAGGGCCTGTCCGGCGCGGAAACCGTTCGCATTCTGCTCGGTCTAGTGCTGCTCGGCTCGTTCATTCATTCGATGATCGACTATGCGCTGTCTCTGCTGATCTGGCGTCCGGTCAGTGGCACGATGCGCACTAGCAGAGTTTCGTAAACTGCAAAAACACCCGTCAATGACGGGTGTTTTTCTTTTCTTATTTCACCTCGCAGCCGCCCCATTCCACAACGGTGAAGCCGTCTCTCGCAAACGACGTGAATGTCTGCGGCTCGATGGTCTGCGGCCTGCCCAGCGGCTTCCACGCCATGAATACGCGGAGAACGCTGTCCGGTGTCGGGTCAATGTCCAGCTTGGCGATGTCCGTGTAGCGCTCGGACTGGAACGAAATAAGGTTGTACGGGTTATCCTGCATCTTGGGCAGCCAGTACACGATAAATTCGTTGTACTCGCGCGGTGTCAAGCCGATCTCGGCCAGTTTTTCGCGGAGAAAATCCGCCGTGTCCGCTCCGGCGACGCAAAAGCCTGTGGAGAAGTCGTAGTCGGTGTTGTTCTCGCCCTCCCAGAACAGGTAGGAGTATTCGTTTCCGTTTTCATCGTACAGCGTGCCATCCGGTTCGGCGGTGACGCGCCAGCCGTTCTCATACGCCGGATAGGTCGCGGTCAGCGTGCCGTCATAATTGAGCGACACCGAAACCGCTGTTTCCTGTTCGGGATATAGGTAGATGACCGGCTTTTCAGCACATTCTTCATCGCTGACGCAACCCGCCAGACCGAAAGCCAGCGCCGCCGCAAGTGTTCCTGCAAGCAATCTTTTCATAGCGATTCCTCCTTTGTTCGGTTAGACGAAATCGGGGCGGTTTGGTTCCCTATTCTGCGGAAATTTACGGTCGTACCCACTCACCGGTCAGCTCATTCTTCTGCAGAACCAGATGGAAGCCGTCGGCATCATTAAAATAAACCGCCTTATCCATATCCTCAATCGGCAGGACAACGGTATATCCCGCACTCATCGTGTTTGCACTGCCGAATGCGTTGTAAAACGTGAGATAATGTTCGCCGTTCTTCGGCTCGTCCTTATAATTCCGGATATCCTCAATCGGCGGAAAGACAGCTGCATGGAGTGTCAGTGTTTTCCCGTCCTCGGAAACCGTATAATCGCGCAGTGTGACATTCTGCTGCTCGGTCAATCCTGATCCCACACGAAATAGCAGAAACGGCACAAAAACCGCTGCGAATACAGCAATAATTCTTCGTATTTTCATCGTTTTTCTCCTATCCTTTTATCTGTAAAAATGCGAAAGGCCGTCCGCAAGGGACGACCTTTCCGCACTCTCTCTTTTCTCTTTTCCCTATACAGCAGTTACTTCTTCAGGCGATTGATGTACTCCAGAATAATATCGGTGGAATATTCAACGCCCAGACGGCCTGCGTTAATGCAGAGGTCGTAATGGTCGCACTTGCCCCATACCTTGCCGGTATAGTAATTGTAATAGGTAGAACGCTGCTTATCCATCTTCTCGAGAGCAGCCTCGGGCGTCTTGCCCTCGATGACGTAATCACCGCAGGTCTGAACACGCTTTACACGGTCCTCAATCGAGCCATGGATGAAGAAATCGAACTTATTCGGGAAGTCACGCAGTACATGGTCTGCACAGCGGCCAACGATAACACACGAGGAATCCTCTGCCATCTCGCGGATGATATTGGACTGAGCCAGATACAGCTGATCGGTCAGGCTCATGCCGTTCAGACCAACCGAACCGAACATCGTCAGCGAGTACAGGAAGCTATTGGTGGCACGCTTGTCGAGCTGCTCAAACAGTTTTTCGTCAAATCCGGTCTTTTTAGCCGCACGGGTAATAAGTTCCCGGTCATAGAACGGAACGCCCAGACGGAGCGCCAGCTTCTGACCGATCTCACGACCACCGGTACCATATTCACGACCAATAGTAATAATCAAGTTGTTATTCATAACGCACCCTCCTTACCAACCGGAATTATACAAATTGTACAATTCTCTATATCTGTAGTATGAACCATTTATGCGTTTTTGTCAAGTAGGATTCAAAAATTTTTTCATTCTGTAAATTTGATTGGTTTTCGCTTCAAAGCGAACGCGCCTTGCCTGCCTGGCAGGGGCACAAGGTGAATTGCCCGAAGGGCAAGAGAAGGTGCCCCGGGTACGACTCGGCACACCGTATCTGTTTTGACAAAAGAAAACCCGCTCGAAAGCGGGTTTTCTCGTTATCTCTTTACTTATTCTTGATCAGCATCGGTCCGACTTCATTGATATTGCCGGCGCCCATGGTGAGCACCAGATCATTCGGGCCTGCCTCCTTACGGAGATAATCTGCAATCTCGTCAAAGCTGTCAAACGATACCGCGCCCGGCACCTCCCTGGCGATATCCGAGGAATAAATGCCGATGGTATTCTTCTCGCGGGCGGCATAGATCGGAGCAAGAACCGCCTGATCGCACAGCTTGAGCGCGTCCACAAACTCGTGGAACAGCGCCTTGGTGCGGGTATAGGTGTGCGGCTGGAATGCACACAGGATACGGTCGAAGTGCATTTCCTTCGCGGTGTTCAGCGTGGCCTTCATCTCGCTCGGATGATGCGCGTAATCGTCTACGACGGTTGCGCCGTTCGGCATTTTGCCGACCAACTGGAAACGGCGGGACGAACCGGTGAACTTGTTCAGACCGCACTCGGCAGCGTCACCCGGCACACCGAGAAACTCGGCAGCGGCGCAGCACGCCAGAGCGTTCAGCATGTTATGACGGCCCGGAACGGACAGCGCCACCTTAGCGTACTCCTTCCCCTCTACCATAACGGTAAAGCGGTAGTAGCCGTTCTCATCGCGCACGTCAGTCGGGTAAACGTCCGAGGTTGCGCTCGTGCCGAAGGTACGGACCTTGCGGTTGATGCCTGCCACACTGCGCATTGCATGCGGGTCATCGCCGTTGACGACAACAAGACCGTTCATCGGGGTCAGCTCGGCAAACTCATGGAACGAGTGGATGATATCGTTGATATCCTTGAAGAAATCGAGATGATCCTCCTCCACATTGAGGATAACCGCAACGGTCGGTGCAAAGCGCAGGAACGAATTGCAGTATTCGCAGCTTTCAGCCACAAAACAGCCCTTGCCGCCGATACGGAGCGTACCGCCGATGGCAGGCAGGTTGCTGCCGACCATAACGGTCGGGTCCATCTGCGCTTCCATGGTCATGAGCGTCATCATCGAGGTGGAAGTTGTCTTGCCGTGCGTGCCTGCCAGACAAACCACGTTGTCATAATCGCGCATGAGGTGTCCCCATGCCTCGGCACGCTCCATGACCGGAATGCCCAGCTCATGGGCGCGGACAATCTCCGGATTTTCGTCATGCACAGCAGCGGTGCGCACGATGAGCGACGCACCCTCGACGTTCTCCGGCTTGTGCTCGTAGGTAATCTTTGCACCCAGAGCCTCCAACCGTGCGGTAACATCCGTACGCAGACGGTCGGAGCCGGAAATCGGCACACCGCGGCTGAGCAGCAGCTCGCCAAGCGAATTCATGGATACGCCGCCGATGCCGATCAGGTGGATGCGTTCCTTATTTTCAATGTAGGGCTTAATAGACAGAGCCATTTCCCTAAGCCTCCTGTATTTTTGTTTATCAGATTTATTATAGTACAAAATCGCCCGGAATAAAATAGCTAACCGAGAAAAACTCCTGCCGGACCTGAAAAAAAGGAATATATGATACCGGAAATACCGCTGCATATCGCTTATCCGCATACATTTAACTAAAGTGTAGTTTGATTTTTTCACATGTTTACGATAAAATATCTTTAGGCGTGCTGTCCGGTCTGGTCAGCACAAACGCCGCAATATAAGGAGAGGCATTGTATGAGAGTACTGATTTTATCCGTCACCGCCGGATTCGGCCACCATGCCACCGCAAAGGCCATCGGCGACATGCTGGAATCCAAGGGCGCGGAAGTTCACACACTGGATGTTTACGCCTATATCAGCAACCTGATCAAAACCACCATCGACAAGGGCTATCTGTTCTCCTCCAAGCACATGCAGACGCTGTACCGTCTGGTCTACCAGCTGGCCGAGAACAACGGCGCAAGCTATTTTAACTCTGCGCCGAGCATTATCAATATCATCAACGCACTCGGTGCGTCCAAGTTTGCCAAGGTCATTGCGAACCATGTGCCCGATGTTATCATCTGTACGCACGTTTTTGCCGCACAGATGGTCGATGAACTGAAAAAACGCAAAAAACTCGCCGATATCGAGACCATCGGCATTGTTACCGACTACACGCTCCACCCATACTGGGAGGATGTGCCGCGCGTGCAGTACATCGTCACTGCGAGTGAACTGCTCACCTACCGCTGTGTGCAGCGCGGCCTTCCGGAGGACCGCATCCTGCCGTTCGGCATTCCGGTGCACCCGAAATTCAACGAAAAGCTGTCCCGCGAGGACGCGGCGGCACAGCTCGGCATTGACCCGAATAAGAAAACCATCCTGCTGATGGGCGGCAGCATGGGCCACGCCGACCATGTGAAGAACATCGAAAGCCTGTCGCAGATCGGTACGCCGTTCCAGTTTCTTGTGGTATGCGGCAACAACAAAAAGATGCTCTACCATGTAGAGCAGTTTGCCTCACACTATCAGGGCAGCTGCAAGATCTATCCCTACGGCTTTGTACACAACGTAGAGGTGATGATGAGCGCGTCCGACTGCATTGTATCCAAGCCGGGCGGTCTTACCGTGTCCGAGGCTCTGGCGAAAAACCTGCCGATGCTGCTGTTCGATCCGATCCCCGGTCACGAGGAGCGCAATGTTGATTTTCTGGTCAACAACGGCATGGCGGCGCTCATTACCAAGCACTTCCCGATCGACGAGGCGGTGTACGAGCTGTTCTGCAATCCGGTGCGGCTGGAGACCGTGCGGAGAACCATGAGCGAGATTGCCCATCCGGATGCCACCGAACGGCTGGCTGAATTTGTCCTGCGTAAACGATAATACAGTGAAAGGGAGTACCCGCCTGCGGGTACTCCCTTTCGTGCCGTTAAATTCCTACTGATTTACTCAGTTCTGCACTGCATCCGACTGCGGCACCAGCGGTGTCAGCGGTGTCAGCAGCTTAGTGATCAGGCTGACCATCTCGGTCTTCGGGATAGGCTGCGACTCAGTGATCCACTTTTCGGTCATGCCGATGACACCGGTCGCAAGGAAGCGTGCAGCATACGCATCCTCGACACTGCGGTACGGCAGCAGCTCCATGCGGCATTCCTCGATAACGCCGATCATCTTTTTGCCGAAACCATCCGGCGCATTGACCTTGATGAGTGCGGTGACGATCTCACGATTCTCCTCCAGATAATCCATCAGACGGCTGAGCACCAGCTTGAGCGTTACCGTCTCACTCGGACGGATGGCTGCGATCATCCCGCGGAAATCCTCGATCATCCCTGTCTCGATCTTATCGCGCAGGTCATACACATCCCGATAATGCGCATAAAATGTGCCGCGGTTGATATCCGCTTCGCGCACTACGTCGGTCACGGTGATGCTCTGGAAGTCCTTCTGCTGCATCAGCCGCGTCAGTGCCTGCCGCAGCAGCTTTTTCGTTCGTCGGATGCGCTTATCCTCCACTTCTGCCATGGTATTTCACTCCATTCATATTGCTTTTTCCGTTCCATTTCCGTAATTCGCATTTTAACGAACATATACAATATTTTTGTGCGTTATCATCCACTCTTATCATATTTGATTATTGCGTTCGTTATCCTTATGTACTATACTATAACACGAAAAGAAATCCTACACAATATCTATTTCTGAGAAAGATGGTGTTTTCTTTGTGAAACTTAAAGGACATAGCCCTGTTGACCTGATCATTAACAATCGAAAACTGATTGAAAAGATCTATATCGTACTGATCATCTTCAGTTTAATCTGTGTGCCAATGGTTGGGATCAACTACGATTTAACAAAATACCTGCCGGATTCGTCTCCGTCCGCACAGGCGCTGGACATCATGGAGGACGAATTTACCTATCCCGGCATGGGACGCGTCATGCTCGAGGATGTGACGCTGTACGAAGCCAAAAACATAAAGGACCGTATCGCGGACGTTGACGGTGTGGACATGGTCATGTGGTGCGATATGGCCACCAATATCTACGGCTCGAGCGAATTCATCAACTACGACAATATCGACGACTACTACAAGGATAACACCGCCTACATGGATGTTATCTTCACCGACAAGGACTCGTCCAACCAGACCCACAAGGCGGTGCGTGAGATTGAAAACATCGTCGGTGACAGAGGTCTGGTAGCAGGCTCCGCTGTATCGGATACCAACCTCGGCCCGACCATTAACAAAGAGGTCGCCCGTGTTATGGCACTGGCCGTTGTCATTATTTACATCATTCTGACGATCACGACCACCTCGTGGTTTGAGCCGGTGCTGTTCCTGTCCGTGCTCGGCATTGCAATCCTCATCAACATGGGCACGAACATCATCTTCGGCGAGATTTCGTTCCTGTCCAACGCCGTTGGTGCGGTGCTGCAGCTGGCCTGCTCGATGGACTACTCCATCTTCCTGCTGCACGCCTTCACGCAGGAGCGCGCAACCGGTGCAGAACCCGAACAGGCGATGGCGAACGCCTGGCGAACCGCCTTTTCATCCATCGGCGCTTCCGGCATGACGACCATCGTCGGCTTTGCCGCCATGGCGCTGATGAACTTCGGCATCGGCCCGGATATGGGCTTCGTATTGGCCAAGGGCATCGCGCTCAGCCTGCTGACCGTGCTGCTGCTCATGCCGGCGCTCATCCTGCGTTCGCAGAACATCATTGCCAAGACGCAGCACCGTCCGTTTATCCCCAAACAGGGCCGCGGCATCGGTGAATTTGCGTACAAAATCCGTCGCATCGTATTTCTTGTGGTTGTTATCATCATCATTCCGTGCTATATTGCACAGGGTATGGCGAATTTCTCTTACGGCAACGAGGCCGTTGCAAACTCACCCGGTACACCGGTTTACGAGGCTGAGCAGCAGATGAATGCCAAGTTCGGCAAGAGCAACATGATGATCGCACTTGTCCCGCCCGACAGCAACATCACCGAGAAAAAGATGACCGAGGAGATCGACGACCTGTCCTACGTCAAGTACGCGCTCAGTCTGTCGTCCGTTCTGCCGGAAGGCATTCCCGAGGATTTCCTGCCGGAGAACATCACCAGCCTGATGCACTCGAAAAACTGGGCACGCGTGATTATCAACGTGCGTTCCGCCGGTGAAAGTGACGATGCCTTCAAATTCTCGGACAACATCCGCGCGATCATTGACAAGTATTACCCGAACGAAACGACCTACCTTGTCGGCGTAACGCCGTCCACGCAGGATATTAAGGATATTATTGTGCCGGACTACAACCGCGTCAACATCGTTTCCCTGCTGGGTGTAGCACTCGTTATCGCGATAACCTACAAGGCACTGATCCTGCCGATCGTCGTACTCATCCCGATCGAGTGCGCGATCTTCATCAACACCGCTCTGCCGTACATTTACGGTCAGCGAACCATGTACCTCGGCTTTATCATCGTCGGCTGTATCCAGCTCGGCGCAACCGTTGACTACTCCATACTGATGACCGGCAACTATCTGGATGCCCGCTCACAAGGAGATAAAAAGGAAGCCGCAATACGGGCGGTATCGGTCAGCGCCGAATCGGTTATGACCTCCGGTCTGATCGTTATGACGGTTGCCTACGGCCTGTACTTCATGACCTCGGTCGAAGCGATTTCCGGTCTGGGTCAGCTGATCGGCCGCGGTGCACTGATTTCGGTTATTCTGGTCCTGTTCTTTCTGCCGATGTGCCTGATGTTGTTCGACCGCTGGATCGTCAAGTCGGATTACGCAGAAAAGAAGCACGCCAAGATGAACAGGATCCGCGCGACCAAGATCAAGCTGCCGATTCTGAGCGAGCTGCGTCAGCAGCGCGTCAACCTGCAGAACCAGATCCGCGAGAACCGCAAGGCGCGCAACAAGGAGCTGCACCTCAAGCTCAAGAACCTGATGAACGGCGATGGCTTCAAGCTGCCGCAGAACTACACGCCGCCGACGCAGGAGCCGTCCAAACAGCAGCAGACCGAAGAATCTGCACACAAGCGCATGATCGGCAAAAAGCTGCGTATGCGCATCCATAACCGCATTGAGATGCGTAAGGAACAGCTTGAGCATCTGGCCCAGCGCCTCGGCAGCGACAAGAATAAGCCGAACAACAGCCAGAACGACAACCAGAACGATAATACGGAGGAGAACGACCATGAAAACAGATAAGCTGCGCCGACTGACCGCAGCCTCGCTTGTTCTTGCGTTCACACTGCCGCAGGCGGCACAGGCCGCCGCGCCCACGGTAGAAACCGACGAATCGGTATATATCAACATGGATTACTACGGTGCGCCGACCAATACGCGCATCGTAAAGGGTGTCAGCCTGAACGGCCACACCGAATTCACCGATTTCGGCAGCTACGCAGATGTGTACAACATGAGCACCTACGACGAGCCGGTCATCAAGGACAATTCGGTGTACTGGAAGCTGTCCGACACCAGCAAGCAGCGCTTCTACTACGAGTGCATCCCGACCGACAAGGTCAACATCCAGATGCCGTGGAACTTTGATGTTTCCTACAAGCTGAACGGTGTTTCGGTCAAGGCGGAGGACTGTGCAGGCGCAAACGGTCTGGTAGAGATCACCATTCACGCGGTGCCGAACAGCTACGCAAGCGACTACTACAAAAACAATATGATGCTCGTCTGCGGCACCGGTATCGACATGAGCAAAGCACTTTCCATTGATGCACCGGGTGCTCAGGTCCAATCCGTGGGAACCTACAAGCTGGTCGTATTCATGGGTATGCCGGGCGAGGAAAGCACGTTCACCGTGCGTATCGGCTCGAATAACTTTGAGAACATGGGTATGTTCATGTTTATGACGCCGGCTACTCTGTCCTCGCTGGATATCATCTCCGACCTGAAGGACGTCAAGGACCGCCTGAGCGATTCCGGCGACAGCCTGTACTCCGGCATGAGCAACATGCTCGACACCATGCAGTCCATGCAGAACGGCATGGGTACGATGTCGAGCGGTATTTCGGGTATCAACGCCGTGCGCCAGCAACTGATCAAGGACCGCGGCACCATTGATCCCAAGACGGATGCCGCGCTGACCGCTCTGGAAAAGCTGACTGGCGAAAGCGATTCGCTGATTCCGGAACTGAACAACACCAAGGACACGCTCGTTAAGCTGAACGCGACTACGAACAGCATTCTCAATACGCTTGAGGAGTCCGGCGCGGACATCACTGAGTATCAGACACTTCTCAAGAACATCAAGACCTCGCTGGGCAACCTTGAAAACCTGATGGACGATCTGGACGATAAGACGGGTTCGGAGTGGCTGTATATCGACAGCCTGAAGAAAAATATCTCCGATATGCAGAAAGACCTCAAGGCACTGCGCAACGATTTGGATGACCTCAGCGACCCTGTCGGCAGTATTTCGTCCGATGTTGTGTCTGCAATCAGTAATGTACAGGATGTATTGAAAGACCTGAAAGGCTACGGCCTCATTTCCGATGACCGCTATAACAGTATTAACGGCACACTGGACACCATGAAGAATAACAGCTCTAATCTCGGTGATTCTTTGCAGGATGTGAGCAGCGATTTGTCCAGCCTGAGCGGCTCCCTTAACAATTTCCTGGGAACCACCAGTGATGTGCTCGACAATCTGGATGACATCTGCGACATTCTCGACGATTACAAGGGTCTGGGACAGGACTTCACCGCCGAGGGCAAAAAGCTGACCGAACTCGCCAACACCACACTCGACCGCGTCAACCAGCAGCTGACCGAGATTCCGGCACTGACCAAGTCGCTCAACCAGCTGACCTCGATCACCTCGTCCTCCATCGACAAGGGCACCGAGTTGCTCGACACCACCACCAAAACGCTCACCGCCTCCCACCAGCTGCTCGACACGGTCAACAGCATACTGCGTTCGGTTCGCAGCGACGCGGATGCCAGCACACAGACCACGCTCGACGGCCTGCTCGATGTGCTTGATAAGGCTTCCCGCTCGAACAGCTCGAATAAGCTGCAGAACGCGACCAATGATATTCATAATGCCATCGACGACGCTAAGACCGACCTTGAGGACGATACCAACATCCTCAATATCGACTCCTCGGCCGACCTGCAGTCTGTCACAAGCAGTATGAACCCGACACCGAGCAGTCTGCAGTTCATCCTGCGCACGCAGGAGATTTCGACCGACGATGACGATGAGGCTGTCACCTCGGATCAGGATGCTGCCGACGAAGGCGTTCTCGCGCGTATCGTGAATATCTTCAAGAAGCTCGTAAGCGCGATTTACGGCGTATTTGCTTCGGAAGAGTAACCGCATATAGACCAAAAGGACAGGAAAATTTCCTGTCCTTTTTCCTTATCCACAGGTTGGGGATAATTGCGTAACCGTATGGTGTGAAACCGTTTGTCAAATCCATTTATATCATCGACGTTGATTGGTGCAATTCAAGTAGAAACAGCGGGGTGAGATCCCCCCGCCGTTCCAAAGAGAATCACACGATAACAAATCAAAATTCGCATAAAAAAACGGTTCCGTCTCCGGAACCGTTTTTCCTATCCATTTATCATGCGCGAATCTTCTCGCCCATCTCCGCGCTTGCGTGACTGAGCACCGGAAGCAGCACCGCACCAACGATAATGCCCGCAATGCCCTGCACGATATTCATCGGCACGCCGAGAACAACCGCGGCTGCCGCAGCGCCCATGCTGCTGCCCATCACGACTTCCATGCCGACCTCGTACACAAAGTAGCCCAGAACCATGACGATCTCTGCCGGAATGCCGCACAGAACCACACGGGTAATCGTATTCATGCCCTTGCCTGCCATGCGGTGGTACAGCCAGCCGCCGAGCAGAGCGGTCAGCGCCTTGATGGCAAACGTACCGGGCACCCATGCCATGTAGCCGCCGATAAGATCTGCCATCATCGAGCCGATACCGGCTGCCAGTGCGCCCAGACCGGGACCGAGCAGAATGCCGCAGATCAGCACCATGCCGTCACCGAGATGAATATAACCCTGTGTCGGTGTTGGAATGCGGATGATCATCGTAGCAACTGCCGTCAGTGCCGCCAGCAGTGCTGCCAGCACAAGCTTTCTGATGTTTTTTCCTGTCATATCGCATACCTTCTTTTCCAGTAATTCTGTCTGTAAGACTATTGTATGCGATATCGTGGCTTTGGGAAAGTGTCAGTTCAAACAAGTTTCACAAGGTCAGTTTCAGGCATTCGCCTTGAAATTATTGATGTAGTAATCGCCGTTTTCGTCGTCCATCACAACGCAGACCATCTTGCCCTTAGCGACAACCTTGGCCTCATCCACGCCTACGCAGATCCACTTGCGCGGGTCAACCGTGGTCTTGAGTTTAGCCGCCGCGTCTGCCGCCTGCTTTTCATCCGCAAAGCGCAGAACAACGATGGAATGTGCCTGCGAGGTAATCATAGACTCGGAGGCCACGCCTGCCTCAAACTTGATGTCATCCGTGCCAAGGTACCAGAACAGGCCGCGGCTCATGCCGTCCTCACCCATGCCGTTGTAGAGCGCCTCCTCAGCAACGCCCATGCCGCCGAACGGATGCGCACCGTAAATCTTGCTCACCAGCGCGGAAAGCTTCTCGTCCACCTTGGCGGTCTCCGGCTGCTCCGGCTCGGTCACCTCCGGCTTTTTATAGCCCCAGACAGCCTCGCCGTACTTCTTCATGAACAGGTCATAATTCTCGTTGTAGCGCTTCTTATACACGCTTTCAATCTGCGGGTCAAAGGTGTACGCCGTACCGTCAATGGTGATCTCGGTCCACGCGTGAACCGATTCACTGCCCTTAGGCGAAACACCGGTGCCCGGAATCGCCTGTGCGTCAAAGCCGACCTGACGAGCGAGGTAAGTAAAGCCTGCCGCCCACGAGTAGCAGTTGCCCTTGTGGGTCTTAAGCATATCGGTCGCGGAGGTCAGCGCCCAGTCGCTCTTCGAAGTGTCAGCCGCGCCGATGCCGAGGTAACCGAACGTATTCTTCGCGTAATCATACACCGCACGCAGCTTCTGCTGCTGGGTCATGCTGTCCTTGACAACGCTCTTTACTGCCGAAGCCAGCAGCGCGTCCAGCTCGGTCGAGCCGGTGATGTAGCAGCCGTTGTGGTCAAGCTCGAGCGAGCCGATGAACTTGTCATGGTCAAACTGCTTGTCATCGTTGACATGGAACAGCTTGCCGCCAATATTATGCCAGCCCGGCGTCAAATCGGTAGTCTCCTTATCGAACGAGGTCCACTGTTCGGTGCCGCTCGACTTGTTAAACTTATGGTCGGTGGTTGCCTCAAGCATATCCCAGTATGCCCAGTGCGTGTTCGGCACGTCCGGCATAATACGGATGCCCTCACTCGTATTGATCGTAAACTCGTCCGCCTGACGGCCGAGCACACGGTTGAGGATGGTTACCGTCTCCGCACGGGTAATCGGCGCATTCGGACGGAAATTCGTGCCTGCCGAAATCCAGCCCTGTGCCAGAGCGGTCTGCACCGCATTGTACGCCCAGTTGGTCTTGGGTACATCAGCGAACGACTTGTCCGTGCCGATGTCGGTGTGCGGGAAGCGCGACAGAATCGCTACAAACTCTGCACGGGTAATCTTGGCGTTCGGCTTGAACGTGCCGTCCGTGTAACCGTTCACCAGACCGAAACCAGTCATTTGACGAACAGCATCCGCATACCACGCGGAAACCGAAACGTCATGAAACAGATGGTCCTCATTCTTGACCTTGTTCACCAGCAGAGAGGCCAGCAGCTTGCTCGCCTCTGCACGGGTGATGGATGCATCCGGGCGGAAGGTGCCGTCCGTGTAGCCGTTCATATACTGCATATGCTCTGCGGTATTCAGCTGCGGCTGCGGCGCCGAATTCTGAGCCGCGCACGCGGAAACCGGCAGGACTGCCGCCATGAGTGCCGCAAGCATACCTGCGGTCATTCGTTTTTTCATCATACTTTCATACTCTCCTTCAGATCATTTTCGTGGATAGTATTGAATTAGACGGAATCACTCGTCATTTGGTTCCCTGTTTTGCTCATCTTTTTTACTTTTTTCTTTTTCGGGATCGAGCACGACCGGAATGAGCGCTGCCGCCAGCTTGCCCTTGCCGCGGTGCTTGACGTAGAAGAAGCCGATGATGGAAAACGCGATCGCACCGATGCAGTTGACCTGCAGATCCTTCATCGTATCAATCAGGCCAATATCCAGATAGCCGCCAAGCTGCTCCGTCCAATCCTCACCGTTGACAATGACCGACTCAATCTGCGCATGCACCGGCACATTCAGGCCGTCCGGGTTGAGCGACACCGTGTTGACCTCGTGCACGACATAGTCCTTCTGCATGTCCGTGTGCATCACCTGATCAGCGGTGAACTCGAAAAATTCCCACAACACGCCGACCGTCATGGAGAAGCAGAACGCTACGATAGCCAGGAACAGCGGCGACAGCTTGAAGGTAAACCGTTCGCTTCGGTTAAACAGGTCAACCAGGCAGAAGCCGACCGCCGCGACCAGAAATCCGTTTATCGTGTGCAGCATGGTGTCCCATCCGGGAATGATGGTGTAGAACGAATTGATCTCACCCAGGATCTCGGCGGCATAGATAAAGCAGTAGATGATAGCTTCCATCATCGGCGGGATGTCGATGGCCAGCTGTTTTTCAATCAGCGTCGGCATCGCCAGCAGCACAAGCGACAGCACGCACACGAACATATTCTCATACCGCTGCATGAACGCACAGCGGATGAATGTCAGCACGACCAGAAGCGACAGTACGCCGCGAATGGTCAGTCTGCGGCGTACGCGGCGGCGCTGCTCCGTGACGCGCTGCTGTAATTGTTTTTTATCCATATTTGTTAACTCCTTAAAGTAATTGCGAAAAGCGTAAAAGAGAGAACAACAATCTGTTGTTCTCTCCATTTCTCAACTAACTACCAGATTTCATCGTCCCGCGCGGCAGCGCGTATAAAATAGCATTTGCATTGCAAATGCCAAAAAGAGGGAGCATATATCACTCTTTTTTGACTTTAAGAGGAAGAAAGTTTCTGTATAGGAACTTTCGGACGACTTTGGAACGGCCTGCGGTCCGTTCCTGCTTGTCGGCGGAACCGTGATTCCGCGACAGCTCAGAGAACGTAAACCTGCGTGGTCTCGTACACCTCGTAAACCTTCTTGAGAGAGGCCATCTCGGTGCCGGCCAGACGAGCACATGCACGACCCATCGCAACAGCGTAGCGTGCCACCTCGTCAAACTTCATGCCCGCGTGCATAGCGTTTGCAATCGCGCCGACCATTGCATCGCCGGTACCGACCGCACCTTCGTCGTAGATTTTCGGGTTGGTGGTAACGTACAGCGACTCCGGCTCGTCCTTTGCGGTGAGCAGAGCGCCCTCCTGACCCATGGAAACGCAGACAGCCTTTGCGCCCATATCCAGCATCTTGCGTGCGGAATGTACAACGACCTCGGGATCGGCGGACGGCTTGTCGCCGACAGCCTCAGCCAGCTCGAAGATGTTCGGCTTTACAAAGTCCGGCTCACACCCCAGTGCCTCCAGCAGCAGCTCGCCCTGTGCGTCGATGATCAGCTTGCAGCCGTGCTTCTTGATGGTCTTGCACAGCTTACGGTAGTTCTTCAGCGGGAACTCCGGCGGCGTAGAACCCGACAGAACGAAGATATTGCCCTCGTCCAGATAGTTCTCCATGCGGTCGAGCAAACGCAGGAAATCCGAATCATCCAGCTTGTTGCCCGGCTCATTTACCTCGGTATGGCCGCCCTGCGCATCAATGATCTGCGTATTGACACGGAGTTGTCCCGCAATATCAACAAAATCGTGGTGAATGTCCGCTGCTGTCAGCATGTCCTTCATAATGCGGCCGTTCGTGCCTGCACTGAAGCCAAGCGCAATACTGCTGCCGCCCAACGCCTTGATCGCGCGCGACACGTTGATGCCCTTGCCGCCCGGTTCCAGATGACTGGACACCGCGCGATTAAGCTTGCCCACCTGCAGCGGGTGCTCGATACGCTGCGTACGGTCCAGTGCAGCGTTAAGCGTTATCGTGATAATCATGGGACGCCCCTCCTGAAATATAATTTCCCTCATCGCGGCTTCGCATTTGTCCCGTGCGAATAACCGCGTTCTCATCTATATTACATTTTACAAAATCTTATGAATAAAGTAAATGGTTTTTCTTGATGTTAGCCACATTTAACCGGGTTGTTTTTATACCCAAACTTTATTTGAGCCAGCCGGAGTCACCGCACCACGGACACTCCCACTGTTTGCCCGTGACTTTTGCTTCCGCGCCGCACATCGGACAGCGCATTTTGCCGGTCTTTGGCTGCGGCCTCGGCTTTGGCGGCTCTTTCGGTGGTTCCTGCTGCCGACGGTACAGCCGCACAAAAAAGACTACGCCGAGCAGCAGCACCACGGCGATCGCCGCGATCTGTTCTTTTGTCATGCTGTCCCTCTTCTCACTTATGGTACTTGCCGCCTGCCGCGATATTGAGCGCGCGGTAAATCTGCTCGAGCACCATCACTCTTGCCAAATGATGCGGAAACGTCATCGGTGACATGGACAGCCGCAGCGCCGCCTTCTTTTTCACCCGCTCGGACAGACCGCACGAGCCGCCGATGAGCACGCAGATCTTGCTTGTCCCCGATACGGTCAACTTGCCGAAATAGTCCGCCAGCTGCTCAGAGGACATCGGCTTGCCTTCTACGCACATCGCAATCACAGACGCGCCGGGCAGCAGCTTGCTCTCGATGAGCGCGGCTTCCTTTTCGAGCGCCTGCGCGATCTCGCCCTCAGAGGGCGTCTGCGGCAAGCGCTGCTCGGGCAGCTCGATGATCTCTAATTTACAATATGCGCCGAGGCGCTTGGTATATTCCTTTACAGCGTCTGCCCAGAATTTTTCTCCGAGCTTTCCGACGCAGATCAGCCGGACAGAGAGCATAGCCTTTCCTCCCCAAATGATACCGGATGCTCCATGTGCTCCTTCGGCGCAACGAGCACCTCGCACGCGGGCAGTCCGCGCAGCGCCGACAGCGTTTGCTGCCGCGCCAGCTCCGGCATGTTGTTTTTCTCACTCAGATGCGCCAACACAAGCGTTCGCGTGCCGCTTTTCACCAGATCCGCTGCAAATACGGCGCAGTCCGGATTGGACAGGTGCCCGCTCGGTCCGGCAACGCGCATCTTGAGCGAATACGGGTACGGACCGGCCTGCAGCATATGCGGATCGTGGTTGCTCTCCAGCACGACCATTTCGCAGCCGCGCATAAGCTCGGCCGCATCGCGCGGCACAAAGCCGAGGTCGGTGGCAAAGCCGAACCGGCTGCCGCCGTGCTCGAATATGTAGCCCGTGCTCTCTGCCGCGTCATGCGGCGTCGGGAACGGCACAACGTCCACATCCCTGACCCAGAAGCGCTCGCCGCTGTCGAATACGTTCAGACGGTCGGCGTACTCCGGATTCTTTTCCTCGAAAGCCTCGGCTGTGCCGCGAGTAGCAAACACCGGCGCCTTCGCTTTTTTAAGAAACATCGGCAGTCCCTTCACATGATCGATGTGCTCATGCGTCAGCACCACCGCCGAAATATCCTCCAGCGTGAGCGACAGTGCCTTCAGCGCAGTCGTAATCCTGCGCAGCGACACACCGAGATCGATCAGGATCGCGGTGCCGTCCGCCATATATAAGCCGCAGTTGCCGCTCGAACCGCTGGCGATACTGTAATAATAATGCTCTGCCATGGTACTCCTTCAGCAGTTGTTTTCATCCGTTTGTGTGCTGCAGAAAGGCAGTTCGTGTTAGAATCATCGGTGTGACGTTTCCGCAGTAGAATGCGAACGGTTCCCCGGCAATCTCTGCGCCGAATCCGGTAAGAATGTGCACCGTTGCGTCTCTCGCTTCGAGGAAAATGTTATCCACATCCTGTGCAAAAACATCTTCCAGCACACATTTCAGCAGAAAGGTTCCCTTGTGCTGTCCGCGCAGCCCGCGCGCGACCGTGATACGGCCCATGTGACACTGCCCGCCCTCGCGGTAGATGGCCGCTGTGCCGACGAGTTCGCCGTCATGCTCCATGCACCACCACTGCGGCTGCTTATCCGCCGGAATGAAGTTCAGCTCCTTCGGAATGTCCTGCTCGTCCGCGAAAATCTGCGCGGCAAAAGCGAGAACCGCATCCATGTCCGCATCAGACGCACGCCGAACCATACACTCTGCTTTCATTCTGCTCATCTGCCTTATATTCTGCAAAAAAGGCGAAAGGATGCTCCCTCCGCCTTTTTTCCTCATTACAATTAGAAATTACTTGTTCTCGGCGCTTTCCGGAATCTCGGAGCGATACATATCCGCACCCAGAGCAACAAACTTCTCTACGAGCGTCTCATAGCCGCGCTCGATGTTCTGCACCTGCTCGACCTCGGTAACACCCTTGGCTGCCAGACCGGCGATGACCATCGCCGCGCCTGCACGCAGGTCGTGTGCACGGACCGGAGCACCATTCAGCTCCCTGACACCCTCAACAACCGCGATCGCACCGTCCACATGAATGTTCGCACCCATGCGGGTCAGCTCCTCGGTATAGCGGTAGCGGCTGCCCCAGATCCCCTCGGTGATGATGCTGGTGCCCTCTGCCAGACACAGCGCCGTCGTCATCTGCGGCTGCATGTCGGTCGGGAAGCCCGGGTACGGCAGGGTCTTGATGTTAGTCTTGGTCAGCTTGCCCTCGCGGCGAACGAGCACCGCATCGTCAAACTCGGTGACCTCAACGCTCATCTCGCGCAGCTTTGCGGTGATGCACTCCAGATGACGCGGAATAACATTCTTCACCAGAACCGAACCGCCGCAGGCTGCAACGGCTGCCATGAAGGTGCCCGCCTCGATCTGATCCGGAATGATGGAATAACTGCCGCCGTGCAGGCTCTCTACACCGCGGATCTTGATCACATCGGTGCCGGCGCCCTTAACATCCGCGCCCATTGCATTCAGGAAGTTCGCCAGATCGACAATGTGCGGCTCCTTCGCGCAGTTCTCCATAATCGTCTGACCCTTGGCCAGAACGGCTGCGAGCATGATGTTCATGGTCGCGCCGACCGTAACAACGTCAAAATAAATATGTGCGCCGTGCAGACCGTCCTCGGGTGCCTCGACCCGGATGTAACCGCCCTTGGGCAGCGTTACCTTTGCGCCCAGAGCTTCAAAACCCTTGATGTGCTGGTCGATCGGACGGACGCCGCCGAAGTTGCAGCCGCCGGGCATTGCTACCTCGGCAAAGCCGTACTTGCCGAGCAGCACGCCGAGCAGATAGTAGGATGCGCGCAGCTTGCGCTCCAGCTCGTGCGGCTTGAGACTCGGGTTCTGCGTATTCTGGATTTCCACCGTAGTGGCGTTGATCTGGCGGATCTGCGCGCCCAGCTCACGCATGATCTCCATCTGCAGCGTTACATCAATGATCTTGGGCACGTTTTCAAGACGAACCGGGCCATCTGCCAGCAGAGCCGCCGGAACGATTGCGACCGCTGCATTCTTTGCGCCGGAGATGGTCACCTCACCATTCAGCGTCTTGCCGCCGTTGATTACATACTTTGTCAATCTACCTACTCCTCACTAAGCCTTGGCGCGGAAATCTCCGCGTTTTTCTCCGAATACTGTATCTTATGTCAGCGAATGACTGTCCGTGCCGATCCTCTTTGCAGGCAGCTCCGACAGCGGCTAAACCCATTCGCGTAAAATCTCACTAATACATTTTACCACAATTTCAGATAAAGAAAAGCAGTTTTTCAGTTTTCTTCACCGATAATCGTCTTTTTGTCACAATCCACCAAATATTCGCCTGTTTCGGTGTCAATCTTCCAAGTAGGTGTAAGACGAATACGGCGGCTGCTGTCGGTTTGCATACGATAACCGGCCGTCATCGACTCGATCGTACCGGTTTCACCGCTTTCTGCGGCAAACTGCAGCAGAGCATCCGCTGCGCTGCAGGTAATGCTGATGCCGTTCGCAGTGGTATACGGCGTACCAAGGCTCCACAGTCCGACGAGCGACACTGTGCCGTCGCCGGCGGAAAAGTCCAGTGTCAGCCGCCGGTTGTGCACCGGCAGTCCGGCGACCGAGCCGGTCAGCGTAACTGCCATGTCATTCGCCGTCCAGTTGGCCTGCTCGGCCTGAAAGCCCCACCGGCTGCACAGTCGGCGCGCCTGCTCGAGCGCTTCCGATGCGGAAGTCGGCGCAGATTCAGTCAGCGTATAGTCCGCCTGCACATTGCCGTCCGCCTGCCACTCGAGCGTGCCCCTGTCGCTCTCAAAGCGCACCGTGCCGTCCTCCTGCTCGGTGCGTTCAGCGTGTTCGCCCAGCATGGCGGCTGCGATTTTTTCCTCATCTGCGCGGCTGCGGTCGAGCGACAGCTCGGGCAGCGTGATGTCCTCCGGAAGCGAGAACGCCGTATCCAGCTGCATCCCTCTGGCGCTCACCAGCGTGCGCAGATTGGCCTCAAGCTCACTCGCTCTCCGATGGCTTTGCCAGCCGCGTACCGCCAGATTGCCCAGCAGAAACAGGTTGATCGCAAGCAGTATTGCGATCAGTATATTTTTGACTTTATCCCATTGCAAGCGCTCTCATCTCCCTTCTGCGGTCACTCTGCCGCATTTTTCAGATAGAACCGGCTCGGTACATACTGTCCGTCCTGTGACCGGTAGGCTGCCATCAGACCGCGTTCCGCGCCGGAGGCTCCGGCTGCCGCCTGTTTTGCGGGCATGACCGTGCGTTTGCCGCCGGTCGGCTGAAATTTCTGCAGCCGAATCGTTGCCGTACGCAGCGCACTGCCGTTGAATACGAAGGTAGCAAAGTCCGCGTCACCAAGCACCGGCACGCCGCTGTACATCTGCAGAAAAATCAGCGTGGTTTGATCTTCGCTGCGCTCCACCGCGTACAGCGACGCATGCGTATCCGTATCGCCCGCTCGCTGCGCCGCATCGAGAATCAGCCGGGCGCAGTCCAGCTGTGCATCCAGTGCCGCCGCATCCGTGATATCGCTTTCGTCATAGGCGCTCACCGTTGCCGAGCCATCCGTGGACGCGTACTGCACCAGACCGGACGCACTCAGCCGCAGCGTGCTCGTATCATCGAGGAACACGCGGACAGTTTCGTCCTGCTCGTTGTAAAAATCCGTGTAGGCCGTGTAGCCGAATGCGCCAAGCAAATCCTCCAGTCCGGTGCCGCTCTGTGCGGTAAACAGGTTGATCTGCGCCGGTTTCAGCACCGGAAGCGACAGCGCCTCGCTGTCAAACAGCAGCGTTTCCGGATAGACCGCATACGCATCTTCCGCAAAGCTGCACGACAGACCGCGGAAGTTCTTCTGTGCCTCCTCAAGCGCATTCTGCGAGACCGCTGTATCCGCGGCATACAGACTGCCGTCTGCCATGCGGACAAACAGCCGCTGCACACCGGCGGCATACACCAGTGTTTCGACCTGCAGGCGGTCGTTATCCTTCCACGAGCCGCCCAGCCAGCCCGCAATAGACTGCATCGGGATCGCACCGTGGTAGCGCAGCAGCGCACAGCTGCCCGACCGCAGAGCCGTGCACAGCTCACCCTCATCAGCCGGCCGCAGTCCCTCACCTGTGAGCGCCTGCGACCACAGCGAACGCGTTGCCGTGATGCCGGCGTCAATATCGGTCAGATTGTACTGCACGCCGTACAGCTTGCCGGCAACAGTCAGCGCCATCTGGGCCGGATCCGCCGCCGAAACACCGGAGGACCGTATCTCATAGCCCACCGCACCGCCTACAAAGCGGTCGTGCAGACGGCGAAGTGCGCTGTCTGCGGGCATTTGCGCAATGTTCAGACCCATCAGCCAGTTGACCTCGCACAGCACGCCCATCAGTCCGCACAGCACCAAAAGCGAGATATTCTTTGCGGTGTTCTTCGCTGAGCGTTTCGCACCTCTCATACCTTATCCTCCCTGCCGTGCGGCTTGAGGTCGGTCGGAAGCGTGATCGTCACGGTCGTGCCCTTGCCGTATTCACTGGTCAGAGCGATCTTGCCCTCGTGCTGCTCAACGATCTCCTTGGCGATCGCCAGACCCAGTCCGGTGCCGCCTGCGGCACGCGAGCGTGCCTTGTCCACGCGGTAGAATCGCTCAAACAGGCGCGGCACATCGTCCGCCGGAATGCCGACACCGTTGTCCTCAACTGTGATGCGCACATGGTTTGCGCCTGCGCGCTTTGCCGCCAGACGAATCCTGCCGCCCGAAGGCGTGTACTTGACCGCGTTGGACAGAATATTGACCACAACCTGCTCGATGCGTTCCCTGTCACCGACCATTGGCGGCAGGTCCGGCTCGGTCTCAATGCGGATCATGTGACCGCTGTCCTCAGCGGTCAGCTTCATGGCATTCGTCACCTTTTTCAGCAGATCGGACACCGAGAACCGCGTCATACGCAGATCCATCCGTCCGTAATCCAGCTTGGAAAGCGTCAGCAGATCGGTGACAATACGCGCCATGCGCTCGCTCTCGCTCGAAATAACGCCCAGAAACTGCTTTTCCGTGTCAAGCGGCAGCTCTCCGGCGGCATCGAGCAGCGTTTCGGTGTACGAGCGGATGTTCGTCAGCGGCGTGCGCAGCTCGTGCGACACATTTGCCACAAACTCGCGGCGTGCGTCATCCAGACGGCGCTGCTCGGTGACATCGTGAATGACCGCGATGACGCCGCCCTCGCCGTCTAGTGCGCCGTAAGGCGCCAGCGTGACGGACAGCACGCGCCCAAATCGCGTAATCTCGTTCGTAAGGAAGCTGCGCGAGACGGTTTCGTCCGTATCCGGCATGTCCAGATCAGCGAACATCTCATCAAAGCTCAGCTTCTGCTCCACACGCACGCCCAGCAGATTTTCGGTTGCCGGATTCATGTGGATGAGCGTGCCGTCGGTCGTAAAGGCGGCTACACCGTCGGTCATGTGCAGGAACAGCGTGTTCAGCTTGTCGCGCTCTCCCTGTACCTCGCCGACCGTGTTTTTCAAACGGTGTGCCATGTAATTGAACGAACGGGTCAGCTCGCCAATCTCATCCGACGACTGCACGCCGAGGTCCTGATCGAAGTTGCCTTCCGCGATTGACCGCGCACCCTCAGTGATGCGCTCGATCGGCGTGGTGATGGTCTTGCTGAGCAGGAAGGACAGCAGGATCGCCGCCAGCAGGCCGAACATCATCGCCTGCATGACAATCTGGAAGAACCGCCACGACAGGTCGGAAATCTCCCGCTTGTTGTCCGCGATATACACGATGTAGTCCACCGCACCGTCGCCGTTCTTGTCCAGCGGCACCGCAATGTCCATAATGCTGTCGGACACCGCCGAGCGCGTTCCGGTCTCTCCTGCCATTGCGGCAATGACGTTGCTCGTGCGGGTGACGGATACGTTCGGGTTGGAGCCGTCAAGGAAGCCGCCCTCACTGTCGAGAATGGCATAATTGCGGTAATCGTCAATGCCGAGTCGGCTCTTGTGTGCATCTATGATGGTTTTCAGACCATCCGTGCCGGGTTCGGCAGCCGCCTCCTGCATGGAGCGGATGGTGTCGGTCGTGAACACCGCCTGCATCTGCTCATAAAAGCTGTTCAGATAGAAGGTGTTGATACTGTTGATCAAAAACGTGCCGACCACCGCCATAACGGATACGATCAGCAGCACCAGAATCAGCACCAGTTTTCTGTGTAGTGAACGGAACATAGCTTACTCCCCGTCAGCAAAGTAATATCCCATGCCTCTTTTTGTGATGATGTATCTGGGACTTGCCGGTTCATCCTCGATCTTCTCGCGCAGACGGCGGATCGCCACGTCCACCGCACGCAGGTCGCCGTAGTAGTCATAGCCCCAGACCTGCTCCATCAGCTCCTCACGGGAGAAAACCCGTCCCGGAGCAGCGGACAGAAAGCACAGAATATCAAATTCCCGCGCGGAAAGCTCGAGCGGATGGCCGTTTTTGTACACCATGCCGTTGTCCTTGGATACACGCAGACCGCCGCCGGACGGCGCTTCCGCCTTTTCCCTGTCCTCTCCTGCGTAGGTACGGCGCATGTTCGCCTTGACGCGCGCCATCAGCTCACGCATAGAGAACGGCTTGGTGATATAATCGTCTGCACCCAGTTCGAGACCCATGACCTTGTCGGTCTCTTCCTCACGGGCGGTCAGCATGATGATCGGTGTGTCCTTTTCCGTGCGCACCCGCCTGCAGACCTCGAAGCCGTCCATCTCGGGCAGCATCACGTCCAGCAGAATCAGGTCGGGCGCTTCCTCAAGCGCGCAGCGCAGACCTTCCGCGCCGTCATACGCCGCGAGTGTGTCGTAGCCCTCACGCTGTAAATTGAATACCAGAATGTCTGAAATGGCCTTTTCGTCCTCAACCACAAGGATTTTTTTCTTATCCAAACCCTTTCCTCCTCTGCACTCTCCAATCTCCACTCTTATCTTAGTAAAGATTTTTCAGCTTTGCTCTATACATAGCCGCCACCGTTTTTGCATCGCGGATCTCGTCCCGCTCGATCATTTTCTCTACCTCTGCGATCGGCAGTCGCACGACCTCGACAAATTCGTCCTCATCCGGCTGCATTTCGCCTTCGGTCAGGTCAAGCGCGGCAAACAGGTAGGTCACCTCGGTCAGAAAGCCGGGAGACGGATAGATCGCGCCGAGCGGCACGATGCGTCCGGCGGTACAGCCGGTCTCCTCCTTCAGCTCGCGGATGCCGCATTCCTCGGCGTCCTCCGGACCGTGATCCATCTTGCCGGCGGGCATTTCGAGCAGCTCGGTATCGAACGCATAGCGGAACTGCCGCACAAGAATAACGTTGCCGTCCTTGTCGATCGGCAGCACGCCGACACCGCCGACGTGCTCACAGACCTCTCGCGGCGCGGTCTTGCCGTTCGGCAGCGATACCTCGTCCACACGAGCGGTCATGATCCTGCCTCTGAACTTATATTCGCTGGAAAGCTGTTTTTCTGTCATATCCATAGAAAATCCTCCTTAATCGGCTGCATTTACACAGCGCAGGATATAGGCGGTCTCCGGCGGGACGGATACGATCAGACCGTCCGGGTCGGCGTACGCGAAGCCCTCGCCGCTGAGCAGGTCGAGCGCATACAGCGCATCAATTTTTGTTTCCACATGCTGGTGTCCGCGGTTGACCGCAATCACCAGACGCGAGTCACCGCTCGTGCGCTCATAGCGCAGCAGTGCGCCGGCTGTCGTGTCGCTGAACTGCAGGTCGCCGTCCGCAAGCGTCTGTTCCTCGGCACGGATTTCGCACAGCTTACGATAGAACGCAAGCAGCTCCTGGTTTTCGTGTCCCCACGGGTAGGTCCGGCGGTTGAACGGGTCCTCGAAGCCCTGCTGACCTGCCTCATCACCGTAGTAAATGGTCGGCGAACCCGGCATGGTGAACTGGATGACCGCCGCCATCCGCAGGCGGCGCAAGGCGATTTCCAGACGGTCCGGCGGCAGCTGATAGTGTGCGCGGCCGTTTCTGTCCAGCTTCCACTCGTTCTCGGTTACGCCGAGAAGGGTGAGCGCACGCGCGGTGTCATGCGTACCTACAACGTTCATTAGGTTGTAGAACACGTCCCGCGGGTAGTTTTCGCGGATGCACTCCATGCTCTCCGCGAAATGCTCGGCCGTGCCGCCGTTCAAAAAGCCGAAAATAGCGTCTCGCAGCGGGTAGTTCATAACCGAATCCAGTTCGCCGCCCTGGAAATAGCGTCGGCGCTCGGAGTACGAGATTTTGTTGGACGCATCCTCCCACACCTCACCGATGATGAACGCATCGGATTTCTCCCTGCGGGCGGCAGCGTTCAGCTTCTGGATGAAGCTGTCCGGCAGCTCGTCGGCAACATCCAGCCGCCAGCCGGACGCGCCCAGCCGCAGCCAGTGGCGGACCACGCTGTCCTCGTCCTCGATGATGTAATTCTGATAACTGCCGTCGGTCTCATTGACCTGCGGGAGCGTGTAGATGCCCCACCACGAGCCGTACTCGTTCGGCCAGTTATGAAAGTCGAACCAGCTGAAATACGGCGATTCCTTGGACTGGAACGCGCCTACGCTGTCGTAGTGACCGCGAGCGTTGAAGTAACGGCTGTCATAGCCGGTGTGATTGAATACGCCATCCAGTACAACGCGCATGCCGCGTCTGGCGGCCTCGCTGCACAGCGCCCGGAAGTCCTCCTCACAGCCGAGCAGTGGGTCGATGCGCTTGTAATCGCCGGTATCGTAGCGGTGATTGGAATACGCCTGAAAGATCGGATTGAAATAAATGGTGGTAACGTGCAGGCTCTCCAGATAATCCAGCTTGGCGTATACGCCGCGCAGCGTGCCGCCGAAAAAGTCGTTGTTGAGGATTTCGCCGTGCTCATCCGGCAGATAGACCGGAATATCGTCCCAGTTCTGGTGCAGCACACGCTCGACCACGCCTTCACTCTCCGGCTGCTCGGGCGCCTTGTCGCGGCAGAACCGGTCCGGAAAAATGTTGTAGGTGATGCCCTCACCGAACCAGCGCGGCGTATGGTACTCGCCGTCGTACACGGTCAGCTGGTACTTATCGCCGACCGCCTCGAGCAGCTCCGCCTGACCGCCGTAGCCGCGTGCACAGTAGTGCAGACCATCCGCCAGCTCCACCGAAAAATAATACCAGTACAGACCGGGATGCGGCGGCGTATAGGTTACCGTATACCGATCATGTGAGCCTTGATAGCCGCACCAGTGCAGCGGATGAGATTCGGCCTGACAGCCGTCTTCCTCAATCCAAAGGGTAACATGCAGCGCGCCCTGTGCCCGCTGCGGATAAACAGAAAACTCGACCGCCTGCCCTGCCGGTACCGCGCCATACGGCTTCTTGCATGCAGTGCTGCGGGAGTGAAACATACTATCAGAAATGCGATTCACGCAAGCTCCTCCAAACATATATCCTCTTGCCAAATCATACCTTACCATTATATCAGCAATATTGGCGGTAGTATTTTTAGTATAGCACAAAACCGCAAAACGGTAAACAAAAGCTGTCGCACGAAAGAAAAGAAAACCGGCTCAATACAAACCTTTTAGACGCAAAGCAAAGAGCTGGCTCCAACGGAGTCAGCTCTTTTGATTCGGTTTTGATTTTAGCCAAGCAGATTCAGGATTTCTTCCTTCGGCATAGCGCCGACAGCCTTATTGGCAACCTCGCCGTTCTTCATCACGATCAGGGTCGGGATGGAGACAATGCGGAACTGCATGGACAACTCACCCTGCTCGTCTACATTGATCTTACCGACCTTGATATCGTCACGCTCGTTTGCGATCTCGTCCACAATCGGTGAAACCATGCGGCAGGGACCGCACCACGTTGCCCAGAAGTCCAGCAGGACCGGCTTGTCCGACTTCAGCACTTCGTTCTCGAAATTTTCCTTCGTAATGGTTACTACTGCCATATTAAACACTCCTTAACCTTTCAGTGATAATTCATAATAAAATGCATACTGCTGCATGACACCCGCAAAGCCTTTATATCGTTTCAGCGGAAACCCTTTCGGATAGTGTGTGTCCAGCATTTGCCGGATATGCGTATCGACCGGAAATGCGTCGATGTGATGCAGCGCAAACAGACAGATACACTCCGCAACCTTGATGCCGACACCGGTCAGGCGCAGCAGCTCGGCTTTGGCGCGGGCGTAATCCATGTGCCGGATAGCTTCCAGATCGACCTCACCGGACGCGACCTGCCGTGCCGCGGCGCAAATGTATTTGGCGCGGTAGCCGAGGCGCACCGGCGCAAGGTCCTCGGGCGTGCACGCCGCCAGACGCTCTGCCGTGGGAATGCTATTGTATACCTGTTCACTCTTATTATAACAGGTTTCCCCGAAAAGGGAACACAAATTTTCGACACACTTGGTAATCCGCGCGATATTGTTCTGCTGCGAGATGATAAAGCATAGAATAGTTTCCCACAGATCCTGCCGCAGAATACGCAGTCCGCCGCCGTATGCAACGGCGTTCTGCAGATAGATGTCGCGTTTGGCAACTGCGGCTTTGCAGCGACCGTAGTCCGTATCCAGATCGAAATACGGCCGCCAGATGGCGTTAAACTCGTCTTCATCGCAGTCGAACCGTACGGTCCGGCCGTTCTGCTGAATATTCAGCAGGTGTGTGCCCGCAATCAAATCGTACGACTTATCCCCAACCCTGTGGAAGCGGAAGCACTGACCGGAGTTTGCGATCTGGTCAACGTCGAAATCGTTCAGTACGCGCTCGATCATTGGTGCATAGCCTCATGCTCGCGCACCAGCTCGGTAAACAGGTCGCTCAGCGTCCAGCCGATATTGTGCTCGGTGACCATGGCCTTGTACGGCACAGAAACACCATGCGCCTTCATTTCACGGAGCAGAATGTCCAGTCTCTTTTCAGTAAAGCCGTCCAGCACCATCATCGGTGCGGAAGGCGCATCTGCAGTCGCGTCAGTCGGCTCAAAGCCCTTGCGGTTCAGCAGAAAGCCGACAGTCTGACCGGCAGAGACCGCTTCGACGTTCTGAATCCGCACGCCCATGCGAACGAGCACGGTCTTGAGCGCCGCAGTCTGTTCGCTCGGCTGCGGCTCGAAATATAACACTTTTTCACGGGATACCGCCATAGTGGAACCCTCCTGTTTTATTCTCATAAGATTGTATACTAATATTATATCATTTCTGTCAAGTCCCCTATTGACAGAAAGTGTGTTCGGTGCTATGCTCATAGTTAGCAATAACTAACCAACTAAAAAGAGAGGTGCGTATGATACAGCAGACATTGCTTTGGGCGGCCGCAGGCACAGGCTTCACCTTCCTGATGACCACGCTCGGCGCCGCCATGGTATTCTTTATGAAACGACAGTCCAGCGCTCTGATGCAGCAGATTTTCCTCGGATTCGCGTCCGGTGTGATGATCGCCGCGTCCATCTGGAGTCTGCTCATTCCCGCGATTGACGAGGCCGCGCAGAACGGCCAGCCGGGCTGGATACCCGCTGCAGGCGGCTTTATCCTCGGTCTGGTGCTTATGCTTGCGCTGGACGGATTAATGCCACACCTGCACAGCGGCGCAGAGCAGGCCGAAGGTCTGCCATCCTCCTTTCGGCGAACCACGCTGCTTGTTCTTGCAGTGACGCTGCACAACATTCCGGAAGGCATGGCTGTCGGTCTGTCATTCGCTCGCGCCGCGCAGCACACCGGCAACGCAGGATTGTTTGCAGCGGCAGGCGCGCTTGCCATCGGCATCGGCATTCAAAATTTCCCGGAGGGAGCCGCAGTCGCGCTTCCGCTCCATCAGGAGGGGCTGAGCCGCGCACGCTCATTCGTTTACGGTTCGCTGTCCGGCATCGTTGAGCCGATTTTCGGCGTGCTTGTCGTGCTGTGCGCGTCCGCGCTGACACCGTTCATGCCGTGGCTGCTGTCCGCTGCCGCAGGCGCGATGCTGTACGTCGTGGTCGAGGAGCTGATTCCCGAGGCACATCTCGGCGAGCATTCACATCCGGGCACGCTTGGTGTGATGGCGGGTTTTCTGGTGATGATGGTGTTGGATACAGCTTTGGGATAATTGAAAATGGAGAATTGAGAATGGAAAATGAAGTTTTCTTTCTCCTTCCCCAAAAACGAAAAGCGTCCCAATGGGACGCTTTTCGTTTTTCAAATAATCCGTGTTTTAACTTTGCCTAATACAGATTATCCTCAATATCTATTATGAATCTGTTTGCAGTAATCAAAATAGACTTGCCGCAATTCCTTCAGATTTTTCTTGCGAATGAGCACCACATCGTCGTTTGTAAGGATAAAGTCCTTATCCACAGCTTTGACGTAGTTCATATTCACAAGGAAGCTCTGGTGGCACCGCAGAAAACACGGAGCCGTCAGTTCCTGCTCAATCTCGCTGAGTTTTTTATATATTGTGTATGTCTTTTCGCCCGCCTGATGCAGAATGCACTGTGAGTTATGGCTTTCCACATACATAATCTCTTCGCGCGGAATGTGTAGCACCTGCAAACGATTCTTGATCGCGTATGTATTCTCGACGATATCGGACAGTACGCGGTGCATGGTTCGCTCGAACGTCTCCGGGGTATATGGCTTGAGCAGATAACCGGATGCACCGACTTCAAAGCTGTCCGGTGCAAAATCCAGCGCAGCGGTACAAAATACGATCGTGCCCTTGTATCCGATCTCACGCAGACGGCGTGCTACATCAATGCCGAGCGGCGGGTCCATCAGAATATCCAGCAGAATAATATCAAACCATCCGCCGTCCCCAAGCTCATAATAGAGCGGTTCACCGCTGTCGTACATTTTGCAGGAATAGTCAATCGCATGTGCATTGCAGTAATGACTGAGAAAATCCGCAAGGATATCCCGTTCTAACGCCGAATCATCACAAATTGCGACCCGCAGCATGGTTATTGACAGTCCTTTCTCGTCAGTTTTTGTCGAATTTCTTAACGGTTTCTAAACATGTTCTGCCGATTTCACAAGATTCTGTTCCAATTTCACAGAATAGCAAAAACCGCGTGATTCTTCTGATAAAATAAACATGTTCCCAAATGAAGTGGGAACATCAGCAAATATCGACGGAGGAAGCATCATGTTTGTCTACAAAGTAATCAAAAAAAATCACTATTCGCCTGAGACCGGAGCTTATATATCTTTCGGTATCAGTGCTCACGATCCACAGCACGGACAAACCTGCTTCGTCCCCGATGTGTTCATCGGTGAGCCGGAAGCACGCGCCTTTACAGAACGCCTGAATACGCTTCAGGTGTCGCCCATCCATTTGATCGATGTGATTGAGGACGCATTGGGCGTTTAACACGCAGCTTACATAAAAATGCCCAGCTCAGAGGCCAGAGAGCGAATTGCCTGCACAATGCCGATGTATTCGGCCGTGACTTCGTATCGCAGTTCCGTGATTTCCTCATCCCGATTGCCGCGCAGCGCTTGCAACAGTGCTGCGCTCTTCTTTTCCAGCCGTATAAAGCCAAAGCTGCGTGCCTGTCCGGTCAGCGTGTGTACCGCTTTGATTGCCGCATCGCGATCGTGCCGACCCAGGGCATCGTTCAATTCCGCGCAGCAGGGCTCGTCCAAAAATCGGATCAGGAATTTCTGTAGCATATTCTCGTTGTAAAAGCGACGGCAGGCTGCTTCAAAATCTCCATCTATCGCTCGATAAAATTTATACAGAGACATATCGACATCTCCCTACAGATATTCTATCATTTCAAAAATCGACTAGCAAGAGGTGAAAATAGTTTTCTATCGTCATTTCTCGACAAAGATCGCGTTTTGCAGTAAAAGAAAAACGCCTGATCAAATGATCAGACGTTTGTATGGAGCTGCTAACCAGATTTGAACTGGTGACCTCATCCTTACCAAGGATGCACTCTACCGACTGAGCTATAGCAGCGAAAGAAAAAACGGCACGATTACGGTACCGTTTTTTGGCGACCCGGATGGGACTTGAACCCACGGCCTCTAGCGTGACAGGCTAGCGCTCTAACCAACTGAGCTACCGGGCCATATTAACTTAATTTGGTGGGCCTTCGGGGACTTGAACCCGGGACCGACCGGTTATGAGCCGGTTGCTCTAACCAACTGAGCTAAAGGCCCATATAGGGAATCGACTTTACCCTGCCGTCACGATAAAGTGACGGCAAAGCATTGTCTGAATGGCTCCTCAAGTTGGACTCGAACCAACGACCCTGCGGTTAACAGCCGCATGCTCTACCAACTGAGCTATTGAGGAATATCGAGCGGATCTGCGATCCGCAGGTGTAGGCGTTGAGTTATCTTCCCGGGCCGTCGCCAGCCAAG